>NZ_LT629777.1:6000000-6300000 GCF_900105475.1 Pseudomonas asplenii
CCGCCACATTTCGCGCTCGTCCACCGTTGGCGCACACCAGACGTCCACGCCCTTGGCGTACATCGCAGTGCGTAGCAGCGGCATGTAGTTTTCCCAGCAGACCGCCGAACCGAGCCGCCCGGCCTTGCCTTCCACCACTGGCAGGGTCGAACCGTCGCCCTTGCCCCAGATCAGCCGCTCGGTACCGGTCGGCATCAATTTGCGGTGCTTGGCCACCAAGCCAGCCTGCGGATCGAAGAACAGCACGGTACAAAACAGGCTATGGCCGTTGCGCTCGATCACGCCGAGCACCAGGTTGGCCCCGGTGCGGGCGGACAAGCCGGCCAACGCCTCGGTTTCCGGCCCCGGAACGTCGATTGCATTGGCGTGATAACGGGCGAACGCCTCACGCCCTTCCGGCAAGCGATAACCCAATTGGGTGCCGAAGGTCTCGCCTTTCGGGTAGCCGCCGAGCAGCGCTTCCGGCATCACCACCAGGCAGGCGCCGGAGTCGACGATGGCCGCTTCATAGGAAAGGATCTGTTCCAGCGTATCGGCCTTGCCCCCCGGCAAGGAACCGATCTGCAGCGCGGCAACGATGGATGTGGACATGAGCGGTTCTCCCTGGCTTGAGTTCGTGTTGCGAATTGTCATGGCGCAACCGATCATGAATAAAGACCACTTCATCACTGAATGATATGAACACTACAAATATCAAGACGCTGGACCTGAACCTGCTCAAGGTCTTCGAAGCCCTGCACGACGAGTCCAGTGCCAGCCGCGCGGCGGTACGCCTGGGCGTCACCCAGTCGGCCATAAGCGCCGCACTGCGACGGCTGCGCGAGGTGTACGGCGACCCGCTGTTCGTTCGCACCGGCCGCGGGCTGGCGCCCACCCTGTGCGCCAACCAGCTCAAACCGGTGATCAGTGAAGCCTTGAACAAATGTCGACAGAGCCTGGCGCTGGTCGACCCGCAAGCCCGGCACTACGAAGGCCGCTCGGTGATCATCGGGCTCTCCGACGACTTCGAGATCGCCTACGGTCGCCGCCTGATGGCGCTGATCGCCCAGCAGGCACCGCGCCTGCGCCTGATCTTTCGCCAGACCCACAGCCAGATAGTCGGCGAAGGGCTGCTGCAACGCCAGTTCGACCTGGCGATCACCGCGGGCGGCTTCGCCGAACGCCTGCTCAGCCGGCGGGTATTGGCGGAAGGCGATTATCGCTGCCTGGTCGACCCCGAAAGCCTGGAGCCCGGCCAGACCGAGCTGAATCTGGAGCAGTTCGTTGCCCGCGAGCACATCCTGGTCTCGTCCGGCGGTTTTATCGGGATCACCGACGAAGCACTGGCCGGATTGGGCCTGGGCCGACATGTCAGCGCCTCGACCAGCCATTTCGCCGCCTTGCCCTACCTGCTCAAGGGCAGCCAGGCGGTGGCAACCATTCCGACGCATGCCGCCCAGGCCATCGTCGAACTCAGCGGGCTGCGCCTGCTGCCCTGCCCCATGCCCCTGCCGCGCTACCCGATCGAACTGGGCTGGCGCACCAGCGCCTCGCTCGATCCGGCGGTACTGAAAGTACAGGCCGCCATTTTTCAATGTTTTCACATGCCCTGAGTCATGATGAATACCTGATCGACAGACGCTTTTTCCGGGACACTGGATGAAGAATCCGGCCAGAACGGATATGCATGTGCCATATCCTGTTCTCGGCGGGTCCCTGGGAAGGTTAGAATGTAGGAAATAGGGAAGAGTCAATGACAGAGCAGATCCTCTCAGAAGCCGAGTACGATGCGATCACCGATGCTGCCGCGCACTGGTGCATGCGTCTGCATGAGCAGGATTGCACGGCGCAGGAACGTGCTCAGTTCGAGGCGTGGCTCAAGGCTGATCCGCTGCATGCCAGCGAATACGAGGCGATGCTGGAGATCTGGGACGTCGCCGGCCACCTGCCACGTCCACCGCAGGCCCAAGTCATCCCTCTGCCCGTCAAGCGCCGCCACTGGCCGCGTTATGGCATGGCCGCCAGCGCCCTGCTGGCGATTCCCCTGGCCGGTTATATCGGCTGGAGCCTGGGCTGGATACCCAGTTCCTACCAGACCTTTGAAGCCGGCAACCGTGTCGAGCACATCACTCTCGCCGACGGCAGCCAGGTCGAACTGAACCTGGGCAGCCAACTGACCTACAGCAACTACAAGGATCAGCGCCGGGTCACGCTGAAGAAAGGCGAAGCTTTCTTCGATGTCAGCCACAACGCCGAGCACCCTTTCGTGGTGAAAGCCGCCAAGGGCCAGATCCGCGTCACCGGGACCCAATTCAACGTCTGGATGTACCAAGACCAGGTGCGCGTGACCTTGCTGCAGGGTTCCGTGCTGGTCAGCAGCGACAGCAGCACGCCCGGTGGCTATCGCCTCGACCCGGGCATGCAGGCCCGCTACAAGGCCGCAGACTACGAGCCGCAAATCAGCCAGACCTATGCCAATGACACCTCACTGGCCTGGCGCAGCGGCAAGTTGATCCTCGACAACCTGCCCCTCAGCGAGGCCCTGCCGCTGATCAACCGTTACCTGTCCGCCCCGGTAGTCCTTGCCGACACGGCCACCGGCACGATCCGCATCGGCGGTATCTACAACACCAGCGACGTCAGGAAGCTGGTCACCTCGCTGCCCAAGGTGCTGCCGGTCTACCTGACCCAGAACAAGGATGGCAACCCGGTGCTCAACGCCATTCCCGGGGCAAAACCCCAGGCCTGAGTCCGCAGCCCTCCCGCTCCTACAGACGAGGGCGGATGTCCCTCAATCCTTCTCGCGAATCACCTGCAACCGATACGTCGGGTCAGCCTTGATCTGCATCTCGGAAAACGGCAACACGCTCCAGGTCTTCTTCGAAAAGGCCTCGGTCTGATCACGAAAGTGCGCCGACGCCGGATCGCTGGACAATGACGGCGCCAACAACCCTACCGCCTGCGGGCCGTGCTCATCGAAGCTGACCACCTGCAGATAACTGGTACCGCTGATCACCTCACGTTTGCCAGCCTCGCCCTCAATACTCTGGATTGCGTTGTACACCCCCAGCGTCGACGGTCCGCCATGCACCGGCACCGGGTGCCCGCCCAGACTGACCTGCTGGATATCACCCCAGCGGGAATCCGCCGTCAGTCCCGCCTTGTTCACACTCGCCACCGAGGCCAGCATCGCTTCCCGCACCGCCCCGGCCACTTCGGCCCGCCCGATGTCCAGCCCACGCGGGGTATGCCGTGGGTTGGCCGGATCAAAGCTGATGCGCCAGATATCGTCGTGCTCGAACAACTGGGCCATGATCTTCTGGAAATGCACGAACCCCACGCCACTCTGCAGATTGGCATGCTGGTCCCAGCTCTTGAGACTGGCACACAGCGGCGCCAGGGTCGCAGCATCCGCCCCCAGATCGCCACCACAGAACTGCAGCAGGTCAGGCAGTACCTGGCTGGCCAGGTAGACCTGATCATCCATGACCATCGCCTGCAGATCCTCGACCTTGACCGGCCCGTTCTGCTTCAAGCGCTCCAACTGATCCAGGGCAAAGCGTGCACGCGGGCCCAGCGGCTGGCCGTCACGGCTGATCAGCGGCGAAAAGCCCTTGAGCGGCGCCGCCGGGTTGACCATCCAAGCCGAGTCATTGGAGTTCTGCACATAGTCGCCGCGCTCGAGCTGCGGCAAGCGGTCCGCCGGGAAAATCCCTTTCTGCGCAGCCTGGGCAGAGACCTTCCAGGCACAGTCACGGCGTGAACCATCGAGCACGATCAGCTCGCTGCCGGCACGCGGATCGCTGCACTGGCGCAACTGGTCGGCGTCCACGTACGGCACCACCGACAGGTTCATGTACAGCGCCCGGCCGCGATCATCCACGGCGAGGGTATTGACCCACGGAATCCCCTGGATCCTGTGCACCGCCGCCTGGAACGCCTTGAGGCTGTCGGCGCGGTTCATTTCGCTCCACTGTTGCAGGACCCGGTCGTTGTCCTGGTTGGCATCACGCAGGCTGAACGCCACCTGGCGATTCCAGTCGAGCTTGCCGGGCCATTGCACCACCGGCCCGAACACCGAGCTGTAGACCCACCGCGACATCGGTTTCAGGCTGCCATCCGCCTGCTTGACCTGAACGGTGACCTGACGCTTGTCCATCGCCGTGGACTGGCCATCGAGCAGGTAGCGCGTCGGGTCCTTGGGGTCCAATTGCAGGCGATACAGGGTGAAGTGCTTGGACGTGTCGACCGTATGGGTCCAGGCCAGGTGCTGGTTGAAACCGATATTGATCAGTGGCAGGCCCGGCAGCGCCGCGCCCATCACGTCGAGCTTGCCAGGAATGGTCAGGTGCATCTGGTAGAAACGCATGCCGCCGACCCACGGGAAGTGCGGGTTACCCAGCAACAGGCCACGGCCGTTGAACGAGCGCTCGCCCCCGATCGCCACACCGTTGCTGCCGCGATCCAGGGCAAAGCGCTGCATGCGTTCGGCCGCCACCTGGAAGCCCGCCGACGGCCGTTGCGCGGTCTGCTCGGGCGGAGTCGCAGCAGCCAGGGCTTCGATGAATTGCCCGAGACCACCTTCAACCAGCAGCCTTCGAGTCAGCTTGACCTGGTCGAGCACGGTGATCGGCCTTACCCAGTCGCCCTGGCACTGTTCCGGCAGCCCCTGGGCCTGGCGCTCGCGCAACTGGCGGTTGTAACCGGCCACATAACCTTCAACCCGCTGTTTCATTTGCGGGGTTTGCGCCTGCCAGAACGCCGAGACCGCCGCTGGGGTGTTGAATCCGTTGAAGAACAGGTCGCTGACAAGGTTTTCCGTCTGCTCGACGGTCGTCTCCTGCGGCCCGAAATACTTCGACCGCTCGCCATTGACCGTGACGATTTCATTGGCCAGCAGGCACAGGTTGTCCTGGGCATAGGCATAGCCGATGCCATAGCCCAGGCCACGCTCGTCGGCGGCCAGAATATGCGGGACACCAAAAGTGGTACGGCGGATGTCAGCGCTCAGCTCAGTGCCCTGGGAGCGGGCATGGGCGCCCAGGCTCAGGCCGATCAACAACGTTGCAAGACAGCACCTGGAAAATGGCCGGAAAATGATCACGCAGACTCCTGATAAAACCGTCGAATACCAGGCAGCACGGAACATGACGACAACGGGGCGCCTGGAAAAACCGGCGCCCACGCAAAAGCACAGGGCAGCCGGTGCCTGCCCATAGAAACGAATGGTCATGCATAAATTTAGCCCGTCAGACAGCTCAAATTCAGCCCTTCGACATCGCTGCGACCTGGTTCCAACAAATTTTCTACATTCGAGGCTTCATGATTTATCGGTCTCGTTCGTCTTTAATTTTAAAGAGAGCAGACATCACTTTCCTGATCAGGCTCTGAAAAGGAGTTTTTCGCATGTACGACCAGCACAGGCCTATGGACGGTATTTCATTGCAACGCGATCCCACCTACAGCTCGGGCGCCCTGTTTGCCAAACCGGCCGAGCGCAATGGCAACGAACGCATTCGCCAACTGCTCAAGCACTTCGGCTTGCGCACCAGCCTGATTCGGCTGAAGGTGATCGATGCCCTGCTCAACGCTGGCGACGGCCAGCGTCGCCTGGGCGTGCGCGGCGTTCACGGCCATCTGCTGGAACTGGACATTCCGTTGTCCTTTCTCAGCGTGCGTGAAGTCCTCAAGCGCTTGTGCAGCGAGGGTGTCGTGGTGTTGAACACCGACAAGACCTACAGCCTGCACTCCGATGCCCTGACGGCACTGGAACATCAGGACTGAACGTCGGCGATGCGGCAGGGAAGCTCCGCGTTGCCACTCACTATCGATCAACCGCCCATTGCGCGGCGGCTGACATCAAGCACGATAACGTCTCAGGGCTTGACCTTGCGACGCATCACGCCGTTGATGATCACCACCACGACCGCTACGCCAATCGCGATGTACTGGAACAGCTTCTCGCTGATCACGCCGGTGCTCTGCAGGTAGGTGAGGCCGAACATGATCCCCAGTACTACCAGGACGACCAGAATCGAGTATTTCAAACGTTGTGCCTGGGTCATTGCCTATATCCTGAAGGAGACCTGAAACGCCCAGGCCTCGGGTGAAATGTATCCGGTTTGTATCGAATTCCATGCCAAGCACCTACAGCGCCCGACGAATAAGCCGACCCAAACGCAGTCTCATGATACAGGCGAGCCAGAGTTTTCGCTGCCCGCCTTTAACCATGAGGATGTGTCCATGTTTCGTCGAATCACACTGCTGATTCCTGCGCTGATCCTGTTGTCGCTGAGCGGTTGCATCATCCTGCCGCACGACCACGGTGGTTGGCATGATCACCGCTACTATGACGGCGGTCCCGGTTATTATGGTGGCGGCCCCGGTTACTATCGTCGCTGACATTCACGGGTGAGCCAACGGCTCACCCGTTTCGTTTGAGCCCCGCCACTCGCCTCTCTCAGCGCTTGAAACCGATGCCCGGCCGGGCACACACCTGCACCAGCCAATCGACGAACACCCGCACCCGCTGGGACAATTGCCGGTGTGGCGGGTACAGCGCCGCCAGCGGCAAGCCGGGTTGCGGCACACCCGGCAAGACTTCGCACAGACGCCCGTCGCGCAGTTGCTCGACCACGTGATAATACGGAATCTGCACCAGGCCGAAGCCGGCTTCGCAGGCCGCCAGGTAGCCATCGGCACTGCTCACCGAGATCTGCTTGGGCAGGTACAGCTCCTGCACCTGGCCGTCGCGGAGAAACTCCAGGCCAAAACGCCTGCCGTTGACGCTGGAAAAATACTCGACCATCCGATGTCCGGACAGCGCCTCCAGTGACTGCGGCACACCCTGTTCACGCAAATAGGCCGGACTGGCGCAGAGCAGTTGTTCGATGGTCACCAGCGGCCGAGCCACCAGTGACTCATCCAGCACGCCACCGCCACGCAGGACGCAGTCGATGCCTTCGCGAATCAGATCGACCGGACGGTCGTTCAAACCGATTTCCAACTCGATCAACGGGTAGCGTGCAGTGAACTCCGGCAGCACCGGGATCACGATCAACCGGCCAATGGCCGCCGGCATGTCGACCCGCAAGGTGCCCCGGGGATTGAGGCGGGAAGAGCGAAACACCGCCTCGGTTTCCTCCAGATCCGCCAGCAGTTGCACACAGCGCTGGTAGTAGGCCTCACCATCGAGGGTGGCGCTGACCTGGCGGGTGGTCCGATGCAACAACTGCACGCCCAGGTGCGTTTCCAATTGCTTGATCAGGATGGTCACCGAGGCCCGTGGCAGTTGCAGGCTGTCCGCGGCCTTGGCGAAACCGCCCAGCTCGACGATCCGGGTAAACACGCGCATGGCGTTGAAGCGGTCCATGGGACATCCACTCTTGAGAATATTGTTTAGAAAATACGAACAGTGATAGCATTTTTAGCCGGTTTATCGCGCTTTTGTCGAGGATCAGAATGGGCCACCTTCACCTCAACGGAGCGTCAACGATGCATACGCGTCAACTGGGTAAAAACGGCCCGCAGGTTTCCGCCATCGGCCTTGGCTGCATGGGCATGAGCGATTTCTATACGAGCGGCAACACCGACGGCAGCAACCGCGAGTCCATTGCCACCCTGCACCGCGCCCTCGAACTGGGTGTGACGCTGCTCGATACCGCCGACATGTATGGCCCCTATCGCAACGAGGAACTGATCGGCCAGGCGATTGCCGGCAAGCGCGACCAGGCGTTCCTGGCGAGCAAGTTCGGCATTCTGCGCGACTCGGCCAACCCGGCATTGCGCGGGGTCGACGGGCGGCCGGAGTATGTGCGCAGTTCCATCGATGGCACCTTGAAGCGCCTGGGTGTCGAAACCCTGGACCTGTATTACCTGCACCGGGTCGACCCGCAGGTCGCCATCGAAGAAACCGTCGGCGCCATGGCTGAACTGGTCCAGGCCGGCAAGGTGCGCTACCTGGGCTTGAGCGAAGCCTCGGTGAATACCCTGGAACGGGCGCACAAGGTCCATCCGATCAGCGCCCTGCAAAGCGAGTATTCCCTGTGGAGTCGCGACCCGGAGCACAACGGCTGCCTGCAGGCCTGCCAACGATTGGGTATCGCCTTCGTGCCCTACAGCCCCTTGGGCCGGGGCTTCCTCACCGGCGCCCTGAAAAGCCCGGACGACTTTGCCGCCGATGACTTTCGGCGCACCAACCCGCGTTTCCAGGACGAGAATTTCGCCAGGAACCTGCAACTGGTCGAGCAGGTTCGGGCGCTGGCGGCGCAAAAAGGTGTCAGCACCGGACAGCTGGCCCTCGCCTGGGTGCTGGCCCAGGGTGACTACCTGATCCCGATTCCCGGGACCCGGCAGCGCAAATACCTGGAAGAAAATGTCGCGGCGCTGGAAGTGCACCTGAGCACGGCCGAACTGCGGGCGCTGGATGAGGTGTTTCCGGCGGACGCAGCGGCCGGCAGCCGTTATGCGGAGGCGGTAATGCAGGGGCTCAACCGCTAGGCTTGAAGCCGTGGGCGGTCTTGAGATCGCTTTCGCGGGCAAGCCCTGCGCCTACAAGATTGCGTCGTACACTTGTAGGCGCAGGGCTTGCCCGCGAAGAATCCACCACAATCCCACGCCTGCCGACGCTAGAAGTCGCGCTTGTAGAAGATGTCCAATGAGCTGGCTACCCCACTCGCCGCCTCCAGGTACACCCGCTTGGTCAGCAGATAGCGCAAGGCGATGGTGTTGGCCGGTTCGAACACTCCGACGCCATAGCGCAGGCTCAGCTTCTCGGTGATCTTGCCGCTGGCGACCACCGCCGTCTTGTTGCCGCTGCCCTGGGTATCCAGTTCGAAGTCCTGGACCCCGAGGTTCTTCGCCAGGCTCGAGGTGACCGACGAACTGCCCATCAATCCCAACCCCAATGCCGCCTGGGCGAGCATGTTGTTGTCTTCGCCGGTGGTGCTCAACGGGCGCCCCAGCACCAGATAGGACAACGCCTGCTCCTGGCTCATCGCCGGTTCCGAGAAGATCTGCGTGGTCGGCTGTTCGGCACTGCCGCTCAGGCGAATGCCGGCGATCACATCGCCGGTCTGGCGGATTGCCTCGATGTCCAGATACGGCTGGTCGACCGGACCGGCGAACAGCAGACGCGCCCGGCGGATGCTCAGGCGCTGGCCGTAGGCGCGATAACGCCCGTCGTTGAGCCGCAACTCGCCACGGGTATCGAGGTTGTCGCCGATATGCACCTGCCCCTGCAGGGTCGCGGTCAGGCCGAAGCCGCTGAAACTGAGCGTGTCCTGACCCACGATCACATCAATGTCCATGGCGATGGCCATCGGGGGCTTGCCCTCCTCGGTCTGGTTGCCGACGATCACCGTATCGTCCGACACCTTCACCGTCGACGGCGGCAGCTCCCGCACGGTGATTTCGCCCTTGGGCACCAGCACCTTGCCAGCAATCGCCAACCGGTCGCCGTGCATCGTGATGTGCAGATCCGGGGCCACCTGCAAGGCCGCGTAAGGCTCAACGGTCACCGGCAGTTGCTCACCCTTGAGGGCGATGTCCACCGCCAGGGCGTCGGCCCAACCGATGTGCCCGCTCAAACGGCCCTGCCCCGATTCGCCGCCCTTCCAGCTACCGTTGAGCTGGACATTTTCCCCGGCGATCTGCGCCTGGACCTGCAGGTCGCTGATCGTGGTCGGTAGCTCCGGCCCCGATACTTCGCCACCGCTGAGCAACAGGTTGCCGTTGACCTGCGGCGCCAGCAGTCCACCCGACAGGCGCCCGCTGCCGTCCAGGCGACCGGCCAGCTTCTCGACCATCGGCACGAACGGCCGGATCACGGCGATATCGAGCCCACTGAGGCGGAAGTCGCCGCTCAGCGGCTTGTTCTTCGCCAGCGGATTGATCTGCGCCTGAAGGGTCAGCTCGCCGAGCTTGCCACCGCGAAAGTCGAGGCTGGTGTCGACCCGGCGCGGTGTCAGTTCGCTGGTCAGCCGAAGGGTTTCATAGGGGAACTCCAGCCATTGGCGACGCTTCTCGCGCACACGCAAGGTGCCGCCACTGGCATCGATCAGAATCCGGCCCTTCGGACCGCTGGCCGGCAGATCCACTTGCAGGTCGGCATTGAGCCGGCCCTGCCAGGCGAAATCCCGGGGCATCCACTGGGCCAGGCTTTCCAGGGGGAACTGCTTGAGGTACAGACGCAACCGGGGTTCGGGCATCAGCCGTTGATCTTCGCCACACAGGCTGGCCTCGCCGGACGCCCAGCAGTGGGCACCGAGCGTCAGGCGACCCTGCTCCAGCCGTTCGAGCCTGGCCGGCCCCTGCAGCTTCCAGTCCTGCCCGCCGGTACGAATGTCACCCGAGGCCAGCCGGCCGCGCCAGTTGCCGCCATCCAGCGAGCCATCGGCGCCCAGGGCCAGCTTCAGCAACGGACCTTGCAGATCCAGTTGCACCTGTTGGCGCTTGATGTCGCCCTCGCCATTGACCAGCAGGTTGCCCAGGTCGGTTTCGCCGAGCTGGATCGCATTGCCCTTGAGTTCCAGGCGCGCGCGCTGGGCCTTGTCGAGGTTGGCATCGAGGTTGAGGCTCTGCAGCCGGTTATCGGCGAACGCCAGTTGCTGGCCCTGCAGGCTGACTTTGCCCTGAGGGGCCTTGAGGCTGCCGGCGACGTCGATGCGGCCCTTGAGCTGACCACGCAATTGCGGCCAGAGCTGTGCCAGGCGCGGCATGTTCAGATCGAGCTGGCCGGCCAGTTGCTGTTCCAGGCGACCATTCCCCGTGATCCGATTGTCCCCCAGGCGAATATCCAGCGCGGCGAGGGACCACTGCTCGCCGCTGCCACCGGCCTTGGCCTGAAACACCGCCGGTTGCCCGCGCAGCTTGCCCTTGAGGGCGACATCGGCGCTCAGCGCGAGCCGCTCGTTTCTGAATTCACCCTTGCTGCGCAAAGGTCCGGCCAGGGTGCCAGGCAATTGCGCCACCCAGTAGGCCGGGTTGAGCGCACTGAGGTCCAACGCGGTGTCCCACGCCACACCCTCGGCAAACTGCACCTTGAGATAACCGCTGGCCTTGCCCTGCCCCGCCGTCAGTTCGAGCTGCGGCAAGGCGATCTGCTGCAAGTCGCCACTGAACGGACTGAGCAGACTGAAACGCCCGGCCGGACCCTCGAGATCGGCCTTGAAGTTGCCCAGGTAATTGCCATCGGTGTAGTGCACTTCACCGACGAAGGTCCGCGCCTTGACCGCCGGTTCATCGATCAGCGGATAGAGGCGATGCCAGGGGAAATCCAGCCAATCGACAGTACCGTCCGCACTGAAACCCTTCTGCCAGTCCAATTGCCCACTGACTTTCAGATGCTGGTCAGTGCCGGCATCCAGTTGCAGCGCGGCGATCTGCGCGCCCTTGGCATCAACCCGACCGTTCAGGAGCAGGCCTACAGCCCCCTGCTCGGCCGGCAGGCTGGCCTGGCCCTGCAGTTGATAGCCGTTTTTCAGGTCACCGTTGCCGGTCAGTTCCAACTGGTTGAGTTGCAGGGTATCCGGCAGCTCGGGGCTGGCCTTGAAACCGTCAGCGGTAATCTTCAACTGGGCCGGGAGGTTTTCCGCCAGGGCCTGCAACTGCCCGGTCAGTTGCCCTTGCAGATAGCCACTGCTGTCGGCCTTGAGGTTCAGGGTCTTGAGCAAGTCACCCTGAACGTCCAGGGCCAACGCCCAGGGGACGCCGCCGGGTGCCGGCAACATCAGTCTGCCCTGCAACGCCAGCGGCCACTGGGCAATCGGTTGCAGCAGGCCGGACAGCTCCAGGCTCAAATCGTCGCGCCGTACATGCAGCGTGTCGATCTGCAAACCGGCGGCAGTCCAGTGGGCCGCCAGTTGCAGCTCACGGAACTGCTCGCTGCCATCCAGCAGCAGGCTGCCAATCCGCACCTGGCCGAGACGGATGCTCAGCGGCAGTTTCAGGTTGGGCAGGACCAGCGGACCGCTGTCGGCTTGCGGCTCGCCGGGCGCGAAGTGCAGTTCGACCCGCTCGACATCCAGTTGATCGATACACAGGCTCAGTCGCGCCAGGCAGGGAAACGACCAGTCGAACCGTGGCTGGCTCAGTTCGACCCGACTGCCGCCTTGCTCCCAATACACCCGATCGGCACTCCACTGGCCGCCCAGGCGGCCCTGGAAGTTCTCCACCGTCAGCCCCGGCACTTGTGCCAGCGCCCAACGGCTGCCGCCCTGGGTACCCAGCAGCACCGCCAGGGTCGCGGCCACCAGTAACACCAGCGCCAGGATCACCAGGCCGGCCATTTTCAAACCACGCGTCACAGCTCGGGTCCCATGGAAAAGTGCAAACGAATACCGCCCGGATCATCCAGGGCATGGGCCAGGTCGAGACGAATCGGTCCGACCGGCGAAACCCAGCGCACACCGATACCGACACCGGTCTTCAAGCTGGGAAAATCCAGGGTATTGAAGGAATTGCCCTGGTCGATGAAGGTCGCGATCCGCCACTTGTCGGCGATGGAATACTGGTACTCGACACTGCCGGCCACCATGTAGCGGCCACCGATCCGGTCGCCGTCAGAGTTCTCCGGGGACAGGGTCTGGTACTCGTAGCCGCGTACGCTCTGGTCGCCCCCGGCAAAGAAGCGCAACGACGGCGGCACCGACTTGTAGCCGTTGGTGGCGCTGCCGCCGAACTGCACCCGCCCAAGGAACCGATGCTTGTCCCAGACGGTGGTCAGGCCCTTGAACAGGGCCGTGCCGTACAGCAGATTGTTGTCCGAGCCCAGCCCTTCCTTGGCAACCTTGGCATCGAACTGCAGACGATAGCCGTTGTGCGGGTCGATACGGTTGTCGCTGCGCAGGTACGAATAGCTGACGCCGGGCATCAGCAAGGTGCTCAGGCCCGAGTCGTCGCCCAGGCGATATTCCTCGCGCTGCCATTTCAGCGAGATTACCCGTTGCCAGCCGTTGGGCAACTTGCTGTGCCACTCGGGGCCGACGGTGAGCAGCTTGCTCAGGCTGTCGGTGTTGGCCAGTTCTTCATATTGATAACCGGCCGCCCAGCGCAGCTTGTCGGTCAGTGGCGGGTCCAGTGGATGGTCATACCAGACGCCGATGTTCTGACGGGGCGCGGAGATTTCGCTTTCGATACCGTAGCTGTCACCCTCGCCGTTGACCCAGTGCCGGGTCCAACTGGCCTTGCCGCGTGGCCCGACGTCGGTCGAAAAACCGAGGCCCAGGCCCAGGGTCCGTGGTTTGCGGGTTTCCAACTGGACATCCACAGGAATCACCTGGGCCGTGGCGGCGGTCGGCACGGCGTCGACCCGTACCCCCTCGAAGTAACCGCTCGATTGCAGCGCCTGGTTGAGTTCGGCGATCAGCTCGGAGTCGTACGGGGTATCGGGCTTGAACGGCACCATGCGTTGCAGCAGGTCCTCGTCGAACGGCGTGTCGCCGGAAAAATGCACCGGGCCCAAGGCATAGCGCGGACCGCTGTCGTAGACCAGCTCGATATCGGCAACCCCGGCCTGTGGATCGACCAGCAGTTTCTGCGCGGTGAATCGTCCGCTGAAGAAGCCGTAGCGCGAGGCCTGGTTCTGGATCAACCGCTTGGCGTCTTCATAATGACCGTGATTGAGCACGGCACCGGGACGCAGGGCATCGCTTTTCGGAATACGGAACGCCTTGAGGTGCGCGGCGGGCCCGTCGATCCGCACCGTGACGTTGCGCAGGTGCACCGGCTCACCAGGATCGATCTTGATGATCAGGCGCGGGGTCTTGCCGCCCTCGACCTCGCTGTCGATACGTGGCTGATAGTAGCCAAGGGCCTGGGCCGCTTTCTTCGCCTGCTCCTCGGCCCCCCGGCTGAAGCGTTCGAGTGCACGCTCGCTGCGATCGCCGAGGCTGCCGATATAGCCTTCCACATTGGACTTCAACTCATCGTTGGCCGGGTTGACCCGAACATCGAGTTCACTCTGCGCCAGCGCCACCGTACTGCATAAAAGCAGGAGCAGGCCGCTGGTAACTCTTCCTGAAAACGTCATAAGCGCGGATGCTACCACGGGCTGGGGACCGTCATAGAACCCCGACTGCGGTTAAAAGTTCGACACTTAAGCCATTGCTGTTTGTAACGTCTGCGGGTGGGCGTGATAAAACACATGTTCAAGAATCGGTCCTACAGCAATTTCTCCGATTTCCTCATAGCCTTGGCGCTTGTAAAACTCCAGGTAGCGCGGGTTCCCCGTATCGAGGATCACGCCCTGCGAGTGCTCGTCCTCGGCGCACCAGTTGTGTACTGCCGTCAGCAGCTGCTCACCATAATGCTGGCCCTGGAACTGCGGGTGAATACCCAGCAGCGGCAATACATGCAGGGCGGCCGAAGGCACACAGGCCAATACCGCCTGCTGGTAGTCCAGGTAGCGCCGGGTGCACTTGAAACCGGTCCCGAGCAGCATACGCATGCGCCACGCCCAACTCTCGGTAATGCCCAGGCGACGTAGCGGCGGCGCGATCAGCGCGATGCCGATCAGGCGATCGTTGACCAACAGGCCAATGGCGGGCAACTCCTGGAAAAAATGCTGCTTGACCAGCTCACGTACGGTGGCCCGCACCCGCTGCTCGTAACCGGCCCGTTCGGACTCGAACAGATAGCCGAAGAGCGGTTCGTGACGATAGGCGTGATAGAGCAGGGAGCGGGCTTCACGTGAGTAGCCGCTGTCGAGCAGGTGAATACTGGCAGTGGTTTCTGGAGTGTCGGGCATTTCGATCTCCCTGAACGCTACATGAACATAGCTGGCTGTCATGTACGAGCGCCTGACCCGCCTGACAGTTCAAATCGACTACCCAGCCAACACCTGTTGGATAACGTTAGCAGTGCATTTGTCCTACTGCCACGCTGGCCCGGATCGGACTTGTCGGCTAGCATCGCTGTTTTGCCAGGACTGCCGCCCATGAAGATCGTCTCGTTCAACATCAACGGCCTGCGTGCCCGCCCCCATCAGCTGGCGGCGCTGATCGAGAAGCACCAGCCGGACGTGATCGGCCTGCAGGAAACCAAGGTCTCCGACGAACAGTTTCCCCAGGCAGAAATCGAGGCGCTGGGCTACCACGTCAGCTTCCATGGGCAGAAGGGCCATTACGGCGTCGCGCTGCTCTCGCGCCAGGCGCCGCTGAGCCTGCACAAGGGGTTCGAAGGCGATGACGAGCAAGCCCAGAAACGCTTTATCTGGGGCACCTTCGCCGATGAGAACGGCAACCCGGTGACCATCATGAATGGCTATTTCCCCCAGGGCGAAAGCCGCGACCACCCGACCAAGTTCCCAGCCAAGGCCAAGTTCTACCAGGACCTGCAACAGTTGCTGGAAAGCCGTTTCAGCAACGACGCGCCACTGGTGGTGATGGGCGACATCAACATCTCCCCCGAGGACAGCGACATCGGCATCGGTGCCGACAACGCCAAGCGCTGGCTGAAGACCGGCAAGTGCAGCTTCCTGCCGGAAGAGCGCGAGTGGCTGGGCCGCCTGAAGAACTGGGGCCTGGTGGACAGCTTCCGCCATCTGCATCCCGAGGTGAACGACCGTTTCAGCTGGTTCGACTACCGCAGCCGGGGTTTCGAGGACGAGCCCAAGCGCGGGCTGCGCATCGACGTGATCATGGCCTCCAACGGGTTGCTGCCACGGGTCAAGGCCGGTGGCGTCGACTATGAATTGCGCGGTATGGAAAAACCTTCCGATCATGCGCCGATCTGGCTGGAGTTGAGCTGAGTCACGCCGTTCGGGGCGGGTTTGGCCGCGAGGGCTTCTTCGCGGGCAAGTCGTCCTACAGGATTGCGTCGCCCCCCCTGTAGGAGCAGGCGGTGCGGCGATCCGACTTGCCCGCGAAGAGGCCCGCACAGGCTGCTGTCATCTTTCTGCAACCTAACTGACTCATTCTTGCCGCACTTTTGTTTCCAGAAGGTGCCGCCTCATGCTGCGTGCGCTCGCCCTGCTGCTTTTCTGCGCCCTGGCCCCCACGGTCCAGGCCGCCCTCCCCACACCGCCCGACGACGGTCTGGTGCTGCGTATCCAGGGTTCCAACACCATCGGTGCCAGCCTGGGGCCTGCGCTGGTCAAGGGCTGGCTGGTCGAACTGGGCCTGCACGGCGTGCATGATACCGCCACCGGCAAGGCCAACGAACAGCGGGTTCTGGCCACCACCGAGCAGGGCCGCCGCGTGCGCGTGGACATCGCCGCCCATGGCTCCAGCACCGGCTTTGCCGCCCTCAAGGCCGGCAGTGCCGACCTCGCCGCCGCTTCCCGACCGATCAAGGACAGCGAACGCCAGGCGCTGGAGTCACTCGGCGACCTGAAAAGCCCCGAGGCCGAACAGGTGATCGCCATTGATGGCGTGGCGATCATCCTGCATCCGCAAAACCCGCTGACCCGCCTCGATACCCGGCAACTGGCGAAGATCTTCGCCGGCGAAGTGAAAACCTGGGAAGAACTGGGCGGCATCGGCGGACCGATTCATCTGTATGCCCGCGATGACCAGTCCGGTA
This sequence comes from Pseudomonas asplenii, assembly GCF_900105475.1. Lineage (NCBI taxonomy): Bacteria > Pseudomonadati > Pseudomonadota > Gammaproteobacteria > Pseudomonadales > Pseudomonadaceae > Pseudomonas > Pseudomonas asplenii. The sequence continues at coordinate 6,016,501 of NZ_LT629777.1, forward strand.
CCTGGGACACCTTCCGTGAGCTGGTCCTGACCCCGCACGGCAAATCCCTGAGCAACGCGGCCAGACGATTCGAGTCCAGCGAACAGTTGTCGGACGCCGTGAGCCAGGACCCGGCCGGTATCGGCTTCATCGGCCTGCCTTATGTACGCCAGGCCAAGGCCGTGGCGATTGTCGATGGCGACTCGCAAGCGATGTTGCCGCTCGCCAGCCTGATCGCCACCGAGGACTATCCGCTGTCGCGCCGACTGTTTTTCTACTTGCCGCCGAATGCCGCCAATCCCTGGGCGCACTCGCTGCTGCAATTCGCCCAGAGCCAAGCCGGCCAGGCGCTTGTCGCGCGCAGCGGATTCATCGCCCAGACGGTCAAGGCGATGCCGGTAGCCGCCAGCGCACAGATGCCCGCCGACTACCAGGCATTGGCGAAACAGGCCCAGCGCCTGTCGGTGAATTTCCGTTTCGAAGAAGGCAGCGCCAGCCTGGACAACAAGGCCCGCCAGGATCTGCAACGGGTACTCGATTACCTGCGCGCCCGCGACAAGTTGAACGAACGGGTCACGCTGGTGGGATTCGGCGATGCCAAGAGCGACCCGGAGCGGGCGCAACTGCTGTCGAAACTGCGGGCCATGGCCGTGCGTCGGGAACTGCTCAAGGGCGGCGTGGTGTTTCGCGACATTCTAGGCTTGGGCGAGCAGATGCCGGTGGCGGCCAATACCGCCGATGAAGGCCGGATCAAGAACCGCCGGGTCGAGGTGTGGGTCTACTGAGGATTCCGGGGGCCCCCATTCGCGGCGGACCGCCGCGAACAGGGTGACGCGCTTTCAATGACCGCTGCGCATCATCTCCCGTGGTACGTACTTGCCAATCTCGTACTTGCCAATCGCCGCCCGATGCACCTCATCCGGCCCATCGGCCAGGCGCAAGGTGCGCTGCATCGCATACATGTACGCCAGCGGGAAGTCGTTGGAGACGCCTGCCCCGCCATGGATCTGGATCGCCCGGTCAATCACCTTCAAGGCCACGTTCGGCGCCACCACCTTGATCTGGGCAATCTCGCTCTTGGCCACCTTGTTACCCGCAGTGTCCATCATGTACGCCGCCTTCAGGGTCAGCAGGCGTGCCATGTCGATCTCCATCCGCGAATCGGCGATCTTGTCGATGTTACCGCCCAGTCGTGCCAGCGGCTTGCCGAACGCGGTGCGGTTGACCGAGCGCTTGCACATCAATTCCAGTGCCCGTTCGGCCATGCCGATCGAACGCATGCAGTGGTGAATCCGCCCAGGCCCCAGGCGCCCCTGGGCGATCTCGAAACCACGGCCCTCGCCCAGCAGCACGTTCTCGTACGGCACCCGCACATTCTCGAACAGCACTTCGGCGTGACCGTGCGGCGCATCGTCGTAACCGAACACCGGCAGTGGCCGGAGGATCTTCACGCCGGGGGTGTCCACCGGCACCAGGATCATCGAATGCTGCTGGTGCCGCGGCGCATCCGGGTTGCTCAGGCCCATGAAGATGAGAATCTTGCAGCGCGGATCGCAAGCGCCGGAGGTCCACCATTTCTTGCCGTTGATCACCCACTCGTCGCCGTCACGCACCGCGCGGGCGGCCATGTTGGTGGCATCGGAGGAAGCCACGTCCGGCTCGGTCATGGCGAAGGCCGAGCGGATCTCGCCGCGCAGCAACGGTTCGAGCCAGCGCTGCTTCTGTTCTTCATTGGCGTAGCGCACCAGCACTTCCATGTTGCCGGTGTCCGGCGCTGAGCAGTTGAACGGCTCCGGGCCCAGCAGCGAGCGGCCCATGATTTCCGCCAGCGGCGCGTATTCCAGGTTGGTCAGCCCCGCGCCCAGTTCGGACTCCGGCAGGAACAGGTTCCACAAACCTTCGGCGCGGGCCTTGGCCTTGAGTTCTTCCATGATCGCGGTGGGCTGCCAGCGATCGCCCTCGGCGACCTGACGCTCGAACACCGGTTCGGCCGGATAGACATAGGCGTCCATGAACGCGGTGACACGCTCGCGCAGTTCCTGGACCTTGGGCGAATAGGCGAAATCCATGGGCAGCTACCTTCCTGAACAGATGGTTGGGGACATGGAACCGATGCTAGTCGCCGCTACGAAAATTTACCAAAGCTATTCTCAGCGTGTATTAACATTCATCACCGATATATGATCAGCTGATCGCACCCTGACAATAAGAGCGCCGCGAAATGAATCTGAGCAAGGTCGACCTCAATCTTTTCATCGTCTTCGACGCCATCTACACCGAAGCCAACCTGACCCGTGCCGGGCAGATCGTCGGCATTACCCAACCGGCGGTCTCCAATGCCCTGGCCCGCCTGCGGGAAACCTTCAACGACCCGCTGTTCGTGCGCACCGCCCAAGGGATGGTGCCCACGCCGATGGCGCAGAACATCATCGGCCCGGTACGCAATGCGCTGTCGCTGTTGCGCACCTCGGTCCAGGAAAGCCGCATCTTCAACCCGTTGCAGGCGAACAAGACCTACCGCATCAGCATGACCGACCTCACCGAGGCGGTGATCCTGCCGCCGCTGTTCCAGCGCCTGCGTCGCCTGGCACCGACCGTGGCGATCGAGAGTTTCCTCTCCAAGCGCCGCGAAACCACCAAGGAACTGGCCGCCGGGCGCATCGACTTCGCCGTCGACGCCCCGCTCAACACCGACCCGCAGGTGCGCCACGTGCGCCTGATGGAAGACCGCTACGTCTGCGCCATGCGCAAGGGCCACCCGCTGGCGGGCAAGGACAAGCTGAGCCTGGACGATTACCTGGGGCTGACCCACATCCATATCTCCAGCCGGCGCAACGGCCTGGGCCATGTCGACCTGGCCCTGGGCAAGATGGGCATCCAGCGCAAGATCGCCCTGCGCTCGCAGCATTACCTGATGGCCTCGCAGGTGCTGCAGCAGACCGACATGGTCATGACCGTACCGGAGCGTTTCGCCCGCCGGCACGAATTGCATTACTTCCACCTGCCGGTCCATGACGTGCCCCCCGTGGAAACCCACCTCTACTGGCACGAAAGCACCGACCAGGATCCGGCCAACCGCTGGATGCGCGAACAGATCATCGAACTGTGCCAGCAGGTCACCGCCCACGAGAAGAAACTCGACAAGGCCTGAGCCACTTTAATAAGCGGGCGCCTGTGGTGGGCGGGCTGGCCCGCGCAGGGGAGCGCAGCTCCCTCCTCCCTCTTGATGACACACCCATTGCCCGCGCTCTGCCGTCCGCCAGCTTGACGTATACGTCAACCAGCCTTTAGTTTACCCCTCATGATCCTCCCCGAGCGCCTTCATGAGCAGCCAGACCTACAGCATCTCCGACCTCGCCCGCGAGCTCGACATCACCACCCGTGCCATCCGCTTCTATGAAGAACAAGGCATGCTGGCCCCCGAGCGCCGGGGCCTGGAGCGCATCTATTCGGCCCGTGACAAGGTGACCCTGAAACTGATCCTGCGTGGCAAGCGCATCGGCTTCTCCCTCGCCGAGTGCCGCGAACTGATCGAGTTGTACGACCCCAGCGGCGGCAACCAGAAGCAGCTCAACACCATGCTGGCGAAAATCGCCGAGCGCCGCGCGCAACTGGAACAGCAACTGCTGGATATCGAACAGATGAAACTGGAACTCGACACCGCCGAGGAGCGTTGCATGCAGGCGCTGGCACAGACCCTCGAATAATCCGACACTCAAGACCGCACCGGCCCCACATTTCACAAGGTACCCGCCCATGTCCCTCCCCCCCCACGTCCGCCTGGTCGAAGTCGGCCCCCGCGACGGCCTGCAGAACGAAGCCCAGCCCATCAGCGTCGCCGACAAGGTTCGTCTGGTCGACCGCCTGACCGACGCGGGCCTGGACTACATCGAAGTCGGCAGTTTCGTCTCGCCCAAATGGGTGCCGCAGATGGCCGGCTCGGCCGAGGTCTTCGCCGGTATCCAGCGCAAGCCGGGCGTTACCTATGCCGCCCTGGCCCCCAACCTGCGCGGCTTCGAAGATGCCGTGGCCGCCGGGGTCAAGGAAGTGGCGGTATTCGCCGCCGCGTCCGAGGCTTTTTCCCAACGCAACATCAACTGTTCCATCAAGGAAAGCCTCGAACGCTTCGCGCCGATCATGGACGCCGCCCGCCAACATGACATAACCGTGCGCGGCTACGTGTCCTGCGTGTTGGGCTGCCCGTACGAAGGTCCAGTGGCCGCCGAGCAGGTCGCGGTGGTCGCCCGCGAGCTGTATGCAATGGGCTGCTACGAAGTGTCCCTGGGCGACACCATCGGCACCGGCACCGCAGGCGCTACCCGAAGGATGTTCGAGGTGGTCTCCGCCAGCGTGCCACGGGACAAGCTCGCCGGACATTTCCACGACACCTACGGCCAGGCCATGGCCAATCTCTATGCCAGCCTGCTCGAAGGTATCCAGGTGTTCGACAGTTCCATCGCCGGCCTCGGCGGCTGCCCCTATGCCAAGGGCGCCAGCGGTAACGTCGCCACCGAAGACGTGCTCTACCTGCTCAATGGCCTGGGTATCAACACCGGTGTCGACCTTGATCGTCTGCTGCTGGCCGGCCAGGAAATCTGCAGCGTGCTCGGCCGGGCCAGCGGGTCGCGGGTCGCCCGGGCGCGGCAGGCGGGATGAATGTGTCCTGGTGTTACCGACTGGAAACACAAACGAGTAACACGGAAACAGATTCAGCGAATGGGCCTACGGACGATTGTCCTACAAAAATGTCAAGCCATTGATTTAAAAGGACTTTTAAAAGTTGGCACGCCACCTGCTATATCTCTGGCATAACAAGAATAAAAAGCAGCAAACCCATAAAAATAAGACGTACCGACTCTGACATAACAAGAACAACACGGCAGAGACGCAGCTAACAGATTCTTTTGGAGCAGGTGTGCTTTCAGGGAGCCTCCGGGTCACCCGCAACCGGGCAGAGAACAATAAAACTACCTCAAGGTAGCCCCGAACTGGTTGGATCACCTGATAAGGCAAGTCAGCGCTCAAAAAAATATGTTTGCTCTTTGACCCCGGATGGGGGTCGCCAGAACAGCGGTAAAGGGCCACGGTTGACAAAAACAACAACAGACCGCCCCTCAATAACAAGAAAAGAGCACACAAAACGCATTCAAGGGGAGCTTCGGCTCCCCTTCGTGTTTCTGGGCCATTCACCTCTCCCCCTGCGGTATGTCTGTTCAGCCATTGCGCACACCACCTGCACGCCTTGCCGGCTCGCCAGCCAAAGCGACACGCCATCGCCACCGGGGCATAAGTGCTCGGGAAACGCTGGACGGCGTTAGCACAAGACGATGACCGCAAGGCCATAACCGGCTATTTTCCAGGTACAGATAACTGATATTAACTCACTGATAAAGCTCAACTTTTTCAACTTTTACCGGCACGTATTCAGCCTAAGCTGAAGGGCCTGTTCACCGAAAAAGTCGACGTTCATGAGTACCCAGACAGCTGCACCAGCCACCCCGCTTCGCTCCACCCGCAACCATCGCCTGCTGCTCAAGCAACTGCCGGCCTGGTTGACACAGGCCTCCCTGGCGCGACGCCAGGCATTCGCCACGCGCCTCAAACAGAGCCAGACGTCCAAGCGCGCACTGGCGCACCACCTGGAAGGTTTCCAGAGCGTCGAGGACTTTGCCGCGCCGCTGCTGTCCCGGGCCCTGGACCAGCATTATGGCCCCGGCCTGGACATTCTCCGCGACCAGCTGCGGCACGTGCACATCCTCGCCGCCGCCACCCTGGGCGAGCCGCGCCGCGAGAACATCATCGTGCAGAGCCTGCTGCAGGCCGCCCTGCAGAACTTCGAAAGCAGCGAAACCGGCCACTTCGGTTTCGACCGCGGCTCGGCCATCCTTCGCACAAGTACCACTGCGCTGAAAAAACCCATCACCCCCGCGAATTTTGCCGCGCTCTGTCGCCAGCTCGACCTGGGTGGCCAGTACCAGCAACACGTCGAACGCTTTCTCCTGCCCAAGGAACGCGGTCGCTCCAGCCCGCGCTACAACATCGTCTTCGAACAACAGGCTAGGGACGAACTGGCGCTGGAGGCGGAAATCGCCCTGCTCAAGGGCCACCTGGACACCTCGGCCTACCAGATGCTGCAAAGCCTGGTCGATTCGACGCAAGTCCCGCGCTGGGACCAGCAGCCGGTGAAGTGCTACACCCTGACCCTGCTGGACTTTCCCAATGTCGACGGCGGTGCCTGGGGTGCCTTGCTCAAGGGCGTCCTGCTGATCGAACACAGCCTCCCTGCCGCTAACGGCGAGCGACCCTGCGTGGCCTATTTCGCGGGCGACCCACAACAAGCGGTCAAGCGCTACAGCTCGTTCAACGCCTTGCACCAGGACCTGCGCGAACGCCTGCGGGACAAGACCTACCAGGCGTTTGCCAGGCGTTATGTCCACCTGCGCACCCAGCCGGCCTTCTTCCAGGCCCTCGAAGACCGCCTGAACCCACTGGACCCGGTCAGCGGGCACCGCAAGCCGGCCCCGAACGCCAGCCTGAAGCTGGAGAAAAGCCCGCTGGGCGACAACCCCTTCAGCGAGTTCTGTGTGCTGCAGACGGTCAAAAAACTCGACGACGCCCGCGTCACGGCGGTGTCCACCGACGAGGAGGACAAGAAAACCCGCGCCGCACGGCTGCACTCGCTGCTGAACTGGACCGTCAACCTGCTGTTCCTGGTGCCCGGTCTTGGCGAAGCCATGCTCGCCGTCGCGGGCGCGCAGTTGCTCGTGCAGCTCTACAACGGCATCGAAGAATGGCGCCATGACGAGAAAATGCAGGCGGTGCTCGGGTTTATCGGTGTGCTGCTGAACGTCGAGCTGCTGGGGGCGGGAGCCGTGCTGGCGCGGAATGTCGAAGGTGCCTCGTTTGTCGAGGGGCTCAAGCCGATCAAGTCTCCCCACGGCAAGCCCGCCCTGTGGAAACCCGACCTTGCGCCTTACGAACACCCACTGCCCGACACGGCACAGCTCAAGCGCGATGCCAGCGGCCTGTTTCACCACCAGGACAACGCCTACCTGGAGTTCAACGGTCGCCATTACCGGCTGCGCCCCGGCTCCAGCAGCAACCGCTACCACCTGCAACACCCGAAAAACCCCGACGCCTATGGCCCGCTGGTCTATCACAACGGCAAGGGCGCCTGGCGCCATGAGTTCGAACAGCCCTTGCAGTGGCAACAACCGCAACTGTTTTCACGGCTGGGACCGGATGCAGCCAGCCTGGAGCCGGCGGCGGCGAAAAAAATCATGCAACTGAGCGGGATCGACGACGCCGTCCTACGGCGCGTGCACCTGGACCAGGAGCCGCCCCCGGCCCTGCTCGAAGACAGCGTGACGCGCTTCAAGCTCGATCGGGACCTCAAGCATCTGGTGCAACGCCTGCAAGACGGTGGCGCGGCCGACGGTTCCCTGGACGAATTGCATATGGAACTGCAATTGCTGACCACCGAGCCGGTCTGGCCGTCGACCAAGGTGTTGCGCCTGCTCGACGAGCATGGCGCGCCGCTGAAGGAATACCCCGCCGGCCAGGCGCAAGCCTTGCGCCGCATCGACGTCCGCTGGCCCGGGCTCAATGCCAACCAGTTGCTGCGCAAGGTCCTGGAAAATCTCGATGAAAGCGAAATCCGCCGCTTGCTGGGCGAGGACTTCGGCACCGGTCCCATCAGCCTGGACGCCCGCACTGTGGCCCTGAGGCGCAAACTGGCGACCCAGGCCGTCAGCCGCCGCACGGCGCTGTTCGAATCCCACTACAGCTATCGCATCCAGACCAGCGACCCCGCCGTGGCCGTGATCCGCCAGGCCTTTCCCGACCTGCCAGGGCCGGTCGCCCAGGAGTTGCTCGCCAACGCCAGCCCGGTCGAACGGCGCATGCTCTACGACGCAGAGCGAGTCCCGCTGCGACTGGCCGAAGAGGCCCGCTACTACCGCCACACGGCCCGCCTGGCGCGGACCCGCGAAGGGCTCTATCTGGAAGCGACAAACAACCCCGACACCGACCGACTGGTCCTGAGCCAGATCGGCAAGCTGCCTGGCTGGTCGGATCAGGTCCGCCTGGAAATACGCGAGCCCCACTTCGGCGGCACCTTGCTCGACAGCCTCGGCGAACAGCAGGCACTGATTCGCAAGGTGCTGGTCAAGACCGGCGACCAGTACGAAGCCCATGACGCCCTGGGCCAGGAACTGCATGGGGCGGACAATCTGTACAGCAGTGTCTTGCACGCCCTGCCCGATACCGAGCGCAAGGCCCTGGGGTTCCCCAGCCCCCATGAAGCCGCCAGCCTGAAACAGACGGTGCTCGAGCAGCCATTGCCGCCGCGCAAGGAGATGGAAAAACTCCTCGGCCTGCCCCCCATCAGGCCCGGCTACACGCCACCGATGCGCCTGGCGACCCGACGCCCCGGCACCTCGATTGCAGGACCCGAATTCAGCACCCGCTCCGGGGCCTTCACCGAGCTTGCCCAACGGATTTACCCCGATCATCCGTGGCGGTATGTGGAAGAGTTTCTCGAGCTGCGAGGCCTGAACGAGGGGGCGGCGATACAACGCCTGGAGCAATTGGAGAGCGAATACAACACCTTGTGCGCACAACTCGATGCCTGGGTCGAAACACCGCAGGCTCGCGGGGTAGACCTGATGAACAAGCGCATGATCGCCAGAGAGATCAGGCAATGCTGGCGCCGGGATCCCTTCCGATTCGGCGCCGAGCACGGCTACCGACTCGACTTGACGCTTTACGACCGGGCAGCCCGCCTGCCGGTCCTGTCGGCCGATTTCAGCCATGTCACCGAACTGTACCTCAACCTGGTCCACCCGGACATCGCCGAGGGGCTGAATACGTTCCTCGAGCGTTTCCCCCAAGTGAACCGCCTGGCTGTCATCGGCGGTGCGCTGACCGAGATTCCGCTGGCGCTGGGCTCGATGTCCAGACTGAGTTACCTCAACCTGGCCAACAATGCCATCGTCCTGAGCGAAGAGCGGGCCACCCTGCTGACCGAGCTGACACAGCTGACCCACCTGAATCTGAGCAACAACCCGAACCTGGGTCGTTTGCCGGATTTCAGCGCCATGCCCAACCTGGCCAACATCAACCTGCGCAATACCGGGCTCACCGCCTGGCCGACCGGCTATGAGGGGCTGTTGGACCTGGTCCAGCTGGACCTGAGCATGAACCAATTGACCACGATCCCGGAATCGGTCCTGGATACCAGCACGAGAGGTCAAGAGATCGCCCGGGCCCACTACCTCTTTGGCAATCCCATCGAAGCCGAGTACATGAACGATGTCATGGAATACCACTCGGAAACCGACATCGATCTGGGACTGGAGATACCGGTCGACTCGGAGTCGGATGCCAGCATGAGCGACGACTCGCCGGCACATAGCCCGCAGGGCTCGCGCGCCCCCGTTTCACGCGATGAAGGTGCCTGGCTGGAAGGCCTCGATGGCAAGGGACAGGAAGCCTTTCGCGACACCTGGCTGCGCCTGGCCGGCGAGGAACCGGTCGAGCAGTCCGAAGCGTTTTTCCGGGTCATCGGCGACCTCAGGGAGTCGGCCGACTATGCCGACGATATCGCGCGCCCGAAACTCCTGGACAAGGTCCGGCGCATGGTCAGCGCCGCGGTCGAGGACACGGCATTGCGCGAGAAACTCTTCGCCAAGGCCAACGCGCCGCAAGCGGACGCCTGCGCCGACGGCATCACCGTGGCCTTCAGCGACATGGGCTTCGATGTGTTGCTGCATGAGGCCTACACTGAGCCGGACGCCGGGAAGGTCGAGTCGAAACTGCTGCAACTGGCGAAGGGCAAGTCGCGCCTGGATCGCGTCAACGCCCAGGCCCGGGACGTGATCAATCAACGCCGGGCGGCGGGTCGACGTCCTGATGAAGCCGAAGTCTACCTGGCCTTTCGCATCGGTCTGGGGGAACGGCTGGAACTGCCCTGGCAAGCCTCGACAATGCATTACGAAAAGATTGCCGGAGTCACCCCGCAGCAGATCGAGACCGCTTACCAGGCCATTCTCGAACAGGAGCGACAGCCCATGGATGCGGTCCGGCAACTGATCGGCCAGTCGTTCTGGAAAGACTACCTGGAGATCCAGTATCTGCAGGAACTCAGCGAGAAGGAGGCGCTGCGCGACAGCAAGAGCGACGCCCTGCTGGACCTGCAATCGGCGCAGGAGCGCTGGTTCGGCAATGGTGCCCTGCCCGAGGAGGAAAAGACCCGGCTGCAGGCCGTCATGAAAACCTCGGCCAGCACCCTGGGCCAGTCCGAGCAGGACGTGTTTGCCCGGCCCATGACCGACGCCGAATACCAGGCCCTCTACGAAACCATCGCGCGTGAATACAGCGACGAAATGGAACGCCTGACCGCGCAGGCGTTGCAGGAGCACACAAAAACGAGCTGAGCGCGGCGGCGGAAAATGCCCGGTTGACAGTCAGCTACATCAAGCTTACGTTAACGTAAAGGTAAATACTGCCTCACCGCCTTGCTCATTCCATAACAAAAGGTGCCCCATGAGCTATCCGACCCTGAACTTCGACCTCGGCGAAACCCTCGACATGCTCCGCGACCAGGTCCAGGACTTCGTCGCCCGGGAACTGGCACCCCGTGCCGCGCAGATCGATACGGACAACCTGTTTCCCGCCGACATGTGGCGCAAGTTCGGTGAGATGGGTCTGCTGGGTATTACCGTAGCAGAAGAATATGGTGGCACCGGCCTCAGCTACCTGGCCCATGTGGTCGCCATGGAGGAAATCAGCCGAGGCTCGGCCTCGGTCGCCCTCTCCTACGGTGCGCATTCCAATCTGTGCGTCAACCAGATCAACCGCAACGGTACGCACGCGCAGAAAACCCGCTACCTGCCCAAACTGATCAGTGGCGAACATATCGGCGCACTGGCCATGAGCGAACCCAACGCCGGCTCCGACGTGGTCTCGATGAAACTGCGCGCCGACAAGCGCGGCGACCACTATGTGCTCAACGGCAGCAAGACCTGGATCACCAACGGCCCCGACGCCAACACCTACGTGATCTACGCCAAGACCGACCTGGACAAGGGGGCCCACGGCATCACCGCCTTCATCGTCGAGCGCGACTGGAAAGGCTTCAGCCGCGGCAACAAGTTCGACAAGCTGGGCATGCGCGGCTCCAACACCTGCGAGCTGTTCTTCGATGACGTCGAAGTGCCGGAAGAAAATATCCTTGGCAGCCTCAACGGCGGCGTGAAGGTGCTGATGAGCGGCCTGGACTACGAGCGCGTGGTGCTCGCCGGCGGCCCGACCGGCATCATGCAGGCCTGCATGGACCTGGTGCTGCCCTACATCCACGACCGCAAGCAGTTCGGCCAGAGCATCGGCGAGTTCCAGCTGATCCAGGGCAAGGTCGCCGACATGTACACCCAGCTCAACGCCAGCCGTGCCTACCTGTATGCCGTGGCCCGCGCCTGCGAACGGGGCGAGACCGCCCGCAAGGATGCCGCCGGGGTGATCCTCTACACCGCCGAACGCGCCACCCAGATGGCCCTCGAGGCAATCCAGATTCTCGGCGGCAACGGCTACATCAACGAATTCCCTGCCGGACGCCTGCTGCGCGACGCCAAGCTCTATGAAATCGGCGCCGGCACCAGCGAGATCCGCCGGATGCTGATCGGCCGCGAACTGTTCAACGAAACCCGCTGAGGGGCGCGCCCATGGCCATTCTGCACACGCAACTCAATCCGCGCTCTGTCGAATTCGCCGAGAATCACGCGGCGATGCTCGAACAGGTCAGCGCCCTGCGCACGCTGCTCGCCCAGGTCCGTCAGGGCGGCGGGCCCAAGGCCCAGGAACGGCACACCTCACGCGGCAAGTTGCTGCCCCGCGAGCGCATCAATCGCCTGCTCGACCCCGGCTCGCCGTTTCTGGAAATCAGCCAACTCGCGGCCCATGAGGTGTATGGCGAAGACGTGCCAGCCGCCGGGGTGATCGCCGGCATCGGCCGGGTCGAAGGCATCGAATGCATGATCGTCGCCAACGACGCCACGGTCAAAGGTGGCTCCTACTACCCGCTCACCGTGAAGAAACACCTGCGCGCCCAGACCATCGCCCAGCAGAACCGCCTGCCATGCATCTACCTGGTGGACTCCGGCGGCGCCAACCTGCCGCGCCAGGACGAAGTGTTCCCGGATCGCGAACACTTCGGACGGATCTTCTTCAACCAGGCCAACCTGAGCGCCCAGGGCATCCCGCAGATCGCCGTGGTCATGGGTTCCTGCACCGCCGGCGGCGCCTACGTGCCAGCGATGGCCGACGAAACCATCATGGTCCGCCAGCAGGCGACCATCTTCCTCGCCGGCCCGCCACTGGTGAAAGCCGCCACCGGCGAAGTGGTCAGTGCCGAAGATCTCGGCGGTGCCGACGTGCACTGCAAGGTCTCCGGCGTCGCCGACCACTATGCCGACAGCGACGAACACGCCCTGGCCCTGGCCCGGCGCAGTGTCGCCAACCTCAACTGGCGCAAGCTCGGCGAACTGCAGCAACGCGCGCCGATTGCGCCGAACTACCCCGCCGATGAGCTGTACGGGGTGATCCCGGCAGACGCCAAGCAGCCGTTCGACGTGCGCGAAGTGATCGCCCGGCTGGTGGATGGCTCGGTACTCGACGAGTTCAAGGCCCTGTTCGGCACCACCCTGGTCTGCGGCTTCGCCCACCTGCACGGCTACCCGGTAGCGATCCTGGCGAACAACGGCATTCTCTTCGCCGAAGCCGCGCAAAAAGGCGCGCACTTCATCGAACTGGCCTGCCAGCGCGGCATCCCGCTGCTGTTCCTGCAGAATATCACCGGCTTCATGGTAGGCCAGAAATACGAGGCTGGCGGCATCGCCAAGCACGGCGCCAAACTGGTCACCGCAGTGGCCTGTGCCAAGGTGCCGAAATTCACCGTGATCATCGGGGGCAGCTTCGGTGCCGGCAACTATGGCATGTGCGGACGGGCCTACGACCCACGGTTCCTGTGGATGTGGCCGAATGCACGGATCGGCGTGATGGGCGCCGAACAGGCGGCCGGCGTACTGGTGCAGGTCAAGCGCGAACAGAGCGAGCGCAGCGGCCAGGCCTTCACGGCGCAGCAGGAAGCCGAGATCAGGCAGCCGATCCTCGACCAGTACGAGCACCAGGGGCATCCGTACTACTCCAGCGCCCGCTTGTGGGACGACGGCGTGATCGACCCGGCACAGACCCGCGACATCCTCGGCCTGGCCCTCTCGGCTGCGCTCAATGCGCCGATCGAGCAGAGCCGGTTCGGCGTGTTCCGCATGTAGGCCTGAATGCCTCCGAGGCTGACACATCCTTGTCGGAGCCGGGCTCGCCCGCGAATAGGCCCTGTAGATCGCTAGAAGCTTCGCGGGCAAGCCCGGCTCCTAGAATCGAGCAAACGCTGCAACTCTCCCAGCGGAGCGACCCGAAAATGACCGACTTCAACACCCTGGAACTGCACACCGATCCCCGCGGTTTCGCCACCCTCTGGCTCAGCCGTGAAGCCAGGAACAACGCGTTCAACGCCGAGATGATCCGCGAACTGATCATCGCCCTGGACCAGGTCCAGGCCAACCCCGCACTGCGTTTCCTGCTGCTGCGTGCCCGTGGCCGGCACTTCAGCGCCGGCGCCGACCTGGCCTGGATGCAGCAATCGGCGGAGCTGGACTACCACACCAACCTCGACGATGCCCGCGAACTCGCCGAGCTGATGTACAACCTGGCCCGGCTGAAACTCCCCACCCTCGCCGTGGTACAAGGCGCGGCCTATGGCGGTGCGCTGGGCCTGATCAGTTGCTGCGACATGGCCATCGGCGCCGAGGATGCCCAGTTCTGCCTGTCGGAAGTGCGCATCGGCCTGGCCCCGGCGGTGATCAGCCCGTTCGTGGTCCAGGCCATCGGCGAGCGCGCGACCCGCCGCTACGCCCTCACCGCCGAGCGCTTCAGCGGCCTGCGTGCCCGTGAACTCGGGCTATTGGCCGAATGCTACCCGGCCGCCGAGCTGGACCGGCAGGTCGAGGCCTGGATCGACAACCTCATGCACAACAGTCCGCAAGCGATGCGGGTGAGCAAGGACCTGCTGCGCGAAGTCGGCAGCGGCGCCCTCACCCCGTCCCTGCGTCGCTACTGCGAAAACGCGATTGCCCGTATCCGGGTCAGCCCCGAAGGCCAGGAAGGCCTGCGCGCCTTCCTGCAAAAACGCCCGCCCGCCTGGCAAGGCGGATCGACTAACGAGGAGTCCAATCGATGAGCGCCCCCGTGATCACTTCCCTGCTGGTCGCCAACCGGGGCGAAATCGCCTGCCGGGTGATGCGTACCGCCAAGGCCATGGGCCTGACCACCGTCGCCGTGCACAGCGCCATCGACCGTGACGCCCGCCACAGCCGCGAGGCCGATATCCGCGTCGACCTGGGCGGCAGCAAGGCCGCCGACAGCTACCTGCAGATCGACAAACTGATCGCCGCCGCCCAGGCCAGCGGCGCCCAGGCGATTCACCCAGGCTACGGCTTCCTCTCGGAAAACGCCGACTTCGCCCGCGCCGTCGAGGCCGCCGGATTGGTCCTGCTCGGCCCGCCCGCCAGCGCCATCGACGCCATGGGCAGCAAGTCCGCCGCCAAGGCGCTGATGGAGACCGCCGGCGTACCGCTGGTGCCCGGCTATCACGGTGCGGCCCAGGACCTGGAAACCTTCCGTGAGGCTGCCACACGTATCGGCTACCCGGTGCTGCTCAAGGCCACCGCCGGCGGTGGCGGCAAGGGCATGAAGGTGGTCGAGGAACCCGGCCAACTGGCCGAAGCCCTGGCCTCGGCGCAACGCGAAGCGCAATCGTCGTTCGGCGACTCGCGGATGCTGGTGGAAAAGTACCTGCTCAAGCCGCGCCATGTGGAAATCCAGGTATTCGCCGACCGCTACGGCAACTGCCTGTACCTCAACGAGCGCGACTGCTCGATCCAGCGCCGCCACCAGAAAGTCGTCGAGGAAGCGCCCGCACCCGGCCTCAGCCCGGCACTGCGCCAGGCCATGGGCGAGGCAGCGGTACGCGCCGCACAGGCCATCGGCTATGTCGGCGCCGGCACCGTGGAATTCCTGCTGGACTCGCGCGGCGAATTCTTCTTCATGGAAATGAACACCCGCCTGCAGGTCGAGCACCCCGTCACCGAAGCCATCACCGGCCTCGACCTGGTCGCCTGGCAGATACGCGTGGCCAGTGGCGAGCCACTGCCGATCAGCCAACAGGACGTGCCGCTGCGGGGGCACGCCATCGAAGTGCGGCTGTATGCCGAAGATCCGGGCAATGATTTCCTCCCGGCAACCGGACGTCTTGCGGTCTACCGCGAATCGGCGCCCGGGCCGGGCCGACGGGTCGACAGTGGTGTGGCCGAAGGTGACAGCGTCTCGCCCTTCTACGACCCGATGCTGGGCAAGCTGATCGCCTGGGGCGAAACCCGTGAACAGGCCCGCCTGCGCCTGCTGGCGATGCTCGACGAATTCGCCGTCGGCGGACTCAAGACCAACCTCGCCTTCCTGCGGCGGATCGTCGGCCATCCGGCTTTTGCTGCGGCAGAACTGGATACCGGTTTCATCCCGCGTTACCAGGAACAACTCCTGCCGCCGGCCGAGCCACTGAGCGAGGCATTCTGGCAAGTGGCCGCCCAGGCGTGGCTACAGAGCCTGCCCGAAACCCGTCGCCAGGACGATCCAGCCTCGCCCTGGTCGGCACGCACCGGTTTGCGCAGTGGCTTACCCAGTGAGACCGTGCTGCACCTGAGCTGTCGCAACGAAGACCGCGCAGTGACGCTGGAAGCGAACGCCGCGATCACGTGGCAGGGTGAAGAGCTGTCCATCGAGCAGCAGGGCTTGCGCCAGCGTCATCGCGCGATCCGCCGGGACAACGAGCTGTACCTGCAGTGGCAGGGCGAACTGCTGGCGCTCAGCGCGTTCGACCCGATTGCCGCAGTCGACGCCAGCCACGGCCAGCAGGGTGGCCTCACGGCACCGATGAACGGCAGCATCGTTCGCGTGCTGGTCCAGGTCGGTCAGGCAGTCGAGGCCGGAACGCAACTGGTGGTACTCGAAGCGATGAAAATGGAACACAGCATCCGCGCGCCTCAAGCTGGCGTGGTCAAGGCGCTGTATTGCCAGGAAGGCGAGATGGTTGCCGAGGGCAGCGTGTTGGTGGCGTTGGAGTAACGGTTCTGGAAGGCCCGCCCCCAACCGGTGGAGGGCCTTTCTTCTAGTCCTGTAGGAGCGGGCTTGTCCGCGAAAGGTCCCTTGAGATCGCTAAAAGCTTCGCGGGCAAGCCCGCTCCTACAACAGATGGCGGTCAGAACTTCGCAGTTGCCTGCACGACTACTCCGATAATGCTGTAGTCATCGGTGAACAGGATCTTCGGATACGTCGGATTCAATGGCTTCAGGTAATGCTGGCCGCCCTCTTGCACCCACTGCCGGAAAATCGCCTCCTCGCTGTCACGCAGACGGGCAACCACCAGCTTGCCAGGCTCGGCTTCCAGATCCGGATCCACCAGGATCAGCATACCCTCGGGCACGCTGATACCCACCGGCGCGGTCATTGCGTCCCCCGCCACCTTCAGCCAGAACGCCGCTCCCGAAGCGTAGTGATCGGCCACTTCATAATACGCGCTGACGAGCTCTTCGGCCCCCGGCTCGCAGGTCCGCACCACCGCTCGCCAGTCACTGACCGGGTAGCGGAACGCCGACGTGGTGTCGTAAAGCTGACCATCGCGCTCCGCAGGCGCCTGTACCGCCACCGAACGGTCGCGGATCACCAGCGCGATCTCCAGGTGCCCGAGCCCCAAGGCCAGGAAGACCTTGTTCATGGTTTCCAGATCCGGCTGACGGCGTTTATTGAGCCAATGGCCAACGCCGCCCTGGGACACCCCAACGCGCTCTCCGAGTTTTTCTTGCGTGAGATCAAGCTCGCGCAGCTTGGCTCTCACCAATGCAATCCATTTATCCATGGACGGCACAATACGGGCTGTACTCAACGGATCAATACACAATATGTATTATATCTGACAAGCACTGGAGTACAGTTGGTACTAATCTTGAGCTGCTGTTTCGAACTCCCCTCAAAGGCAGGCTCTCCATGACTTCCACCATCAAGAAGACGACCGATATCGACACCAAGCCCTCCTACGATTCGCTCAGGGACGGGCCCGCGACCCGACGGGCGCTCGACTATTATTTGAAACCAACCGTTTCAGCACCGATTTCCGAGGGCAGCGCGCATCGGGTCTGCGAGGATCGATTGTTCGCCGTGCACCACGACCTCAGCGCCGAGGAAGCGATGATCCATGCTTCCGACCTGCTGCGCTGTGCCGCCGCGACCGCCTATGAGGCAGCCGACGCCCTGCAGGGCTCATCACGAGATCTGGCCTTTTCAGTCGTACACATGATCGACATGGCCAAGGCCATGGTCGATCGCGCCATGACGGTGCAGTACCCGGCTCCCTGAAACGCGCGCGAGCACAACCGGCGATACACAGCCGATGACAAAGCCAATCGAAGTCTGGAGAGAGGAGTGGAAAATAATTTCCAGAAGGGACAGGAAAACGTTTGACTTGCAAATGATAATGATTATTATTGCAAGCAGCTGGTCGCGAGATCAGTCGATAACCCTGGAGACCTTAGGTCGGACTCCTGGATTATCTCCTCATCAGGCTAATCACGGTTTTTGACCCGGCTTTTTGCCGGGTCTTTTTTTTCACCCGTTCTACGGGCTCTGCTTCAGGCTAATGAAGACTTGGGCGCTGCCATCTTGGCGGGCAGTCGCGATGCCATGCATGATAGCAAAGGACCATCGGCCAATGAAAGTCCGCCAGGTCGGGCGATCGATCGTAAACGACCGTAGCACTTGAGAATCAATATCATAAACACTACCCTGACAAGGCGTCAGGGACGACGCCCCCTCTCCCCACCTCGGCGCCGGAGTGTTTCGGCCAATGGCCGCTTGCCGTGTACAGTAGCAACCACAAGACATCATATTCAGGTATACAGACTATGACCGTGGTTCTGCCCTCTCTCAAAATCAGCAGCGACTTCGACAGCGGCAACATCCAGGTACTGGACGCCAGCAACCCTCGGCATCTGCTGCTGGCCATCGAGCCGGACACCCGCAGCCAACACTTCCAGTGGTTTCACTTCAAGGTCGAAGGTCTGCAACCGGGCCAGTCCTATAGTTTCGAACTGACCAATGCCAGCCAGTCTTCCTATAACAAGGCCTGGACCGACTATCGCGCCGCGGCCTCCCATGACCATCATGACTGGTTTCGTACCGACACTCGCTTCGACGGTGAAAGCCTGCACATCCAGTTCCAGGCCGAACAGCCACAAGCCTGGTTCGCCTACTTCGAACCCTACAGCCGCGAGCGGCATGACTGGCTGATCGAACAGGCCCTGACCCACGCCGGCACCGAATTGCTGGCCACCGGCAAAAGTGCCGAGGGCCGCGACATCCAGTTGCTGCGCAAGGGTAACGGCGACGCGGGCAAACGCAAGATCTGGCTGATTGCTCAGCAGCATCCCGGCGAGCACATGGCCGAATGGTTCATGGAAGGGGTGATCGAGCGCCTGAAGAACCGTGACGACGCGCAGTTGAACGCGCTGCTGGCCGTCGCCGACCTTTACCTGGTGCCCAACATGAACCCCGATGGCGCATTCCATGGCCACCTGCGCACCAACGCCATGGGCCAGGATCTCAACCGCGCCTGGCAGAACGCCAGCCCGGAAATCAGCCCGGAAGTGTTCTTCGTTCAGCAGCAGATGGCCGTACATGGCGTGGACCTGTTCCTCGACATCCACGGTGACGAGGAAATCCCCTACGTGTTCACCGCCGGCTGCGAAGGCAATCCTGGCTACACAGCCCGCATCGCCGAGCTGGAAGAGCATTTCCGGCGCCACCTCAGCGCCCTGACCCGGGACTTCCAGACCATCCACGGCTACACCCGCGACCTGCCCGGCGAAGCCAACATGACCCTGGCCTGCAACAGCGTCGGCCAGCAGTACGACTGTCTGTCCCTGACCCTGGAGATGCCCTTCAAGGACAACGACGACGCCCCGAATGCCCGCACCGGCTGGTCGGGCCAGCGCTCGGCGCAACTGGGCAAGGACGTGCTGACCAGCATCGCCGATATCGTCGGACGTCTGCGCTAAGGCTGGAACTGTTTGCCCCCAGCGTCCCTCGAACGCAGAGACTGCAACCTGTGGAGCCGGTTTACCGGCTCCTGCAGAAATCAGAGCAAGAGCCCAGCATGGCCCGCCGTACCGACAAGGATTTCGCATGACTGCCCTCACCGCCCACGCCCCCACCCGACCGGGACGGCTGGAACAGATGTCGACCCGCGTCGCCTTTTTCATCGCCGGTTTCGGCGTCGCCGCTTGGGCCCCGCTGGTGCCCTACGCCAAGACCCGGATCGGCCTGGATGAAGGCACTCTCGGCCTGCTGCTGTTGTGCCTCGGCGTCGGCTCGATCATCGCCATGCCGGTGGCCGGCACCCTGGCCGCACGCTTCGGCTGTCGCCGGGTGCTGAGCGTCGGCACCCTGCTGATCTGCGCCGCCTTGCCACTGCTGGCGATCGTCAGTTCGGTACCGTTGCTGGTGGTCAGTCTGTTCCTGTTCGGTGCAGGGCTCGGCACCGTAGACTCCACCGTCAACCTGCAGGCAGTGATTGTCGAGCGGGCCAGCGGCAAGACCATGATGTCCGGCTTCCACGGCCTGTTCAGCCTCGGTGGCATCGCCGGCGCGGCCGGGGTCAGCGCGCTGCTCGGCCTGGGGTTGTCGCCCCTGGGAGCCATCGGCGTGGTGATCGTGCTCCTGCTGCTGGCGTTGCTCAAGGCCGCGCCGCACCTGTTGCCCTATGGCAGCGAAAGCACTGGCCCGGCCTTTGCGGTGCCCCATGGGGTGGTGCTGTTCATCGGCCTGCTGTGCTTTATCGTGTTTCTTGCCGAAGGGGCGATGCTGGACTGGAGCGCGGTCTTTCTCAGCGCCGAGCGCCAGGTACCGGACGCTTATGCCGGCCTTGGTTATGCAGCCTTCGCGCTGACCATGACCCTCGGCCGGCTGACCGGCGATGCCATCGTACGGCGCCTGGGGGCCAAGCGGGTGATCGTGGTGGGTGGCATCACCGCCGCCGCCGGACTGGCCCTGGCGACCCTGACGCCAGCCTGGGAAGCAACGCTGGTCGGTTATGCCCTGGTCGGTGCCGGTTGCTCGAACATCGTGCCGGTGCTGTACACCGCCGTGGGCAAGCAGAAAGTCATGCCGGAAAGCATTGCCGTGCCGGCGATCACCACCCTGGGTTATGCGGGAATCCTCGCCGGGCCGGCGGCAATCGGTTTCATTGCCCATGCCAGCAGCCTGAACCTGGCGTTTCTGCTGATTGCAGTGATGCTGCTGGGCGTGGCGATCAGCGGCAAGATACTGCGGGTTTGAGACACTTCTGGCGAGCATTCGCTCGTCACGATGAACGCCGTACTTGCCCGCGCTGGGGCGCCCAGCGCCCAAAAAACCGGCCCCCCGGTGTATCAGGCACCACTCGGTTGCCGGGCAGCCCTGTCGGCAATCACCTGCGCCAGCAGAAGTCCGCAGGATCGAAGCGTTCGCCGGTGTCCATGCGGATATTTCGCAGGCCCAGTGTTTCCAGGTGCGACGCGTACAAGGGCTGCGCAAAATAGCTGGCCAGCAGCGAGCGACGGTGCCCACCGCTGGTGTTCACGCTCCCCGCATGGATCAGGTCGGCATCGAACACCAGGATGTCGCCCGCCCTGCCACACAGCTGTACGGAGCGGGACTCGTCATTGAAATCGAACGGCGGCGCAAGCGGATCCGGGCGATGGCTGCCGGGGACGATACGGGTCGCACCGTTATCGGAGCCGTAGTCGTCGAGATACACCAGGGCGTTGACGGTGTCGCCAGGCCGCAGCGCCGACAGATCCCGGTGCAATACCTGATGACCGCCACCGGCCAGCGGCTCGCGCCCCTCCACCTGGGACAGGAAGAACCCCTCGCCAATCAACTCGCCGACCGCCGCCAGCACCCGAGGCAGACGGCACACCGTCTGCACCTTCGGCTCGACGTCCAGCAAGGCATGCCGCCAGCCAATACCCCGCGGTACCGGCCATTGTTCCGAGGGCATGACACTCGCCTCGAACACCGCGCACAGCTCACCCAACCACTGCGCCGGGATCGCCTGGCGCAGCAGGACATAGCCGTCCCGATGGAGTTGTTCGCGGTCGGTCATGGTTGTGCGCGCTCTGTCATCCTGATGGTGTTGCCAGCAATGTCCAGAACTGCACGCCGCTCGTCAAGCCGCCGCATCCAACTTGCACTCAGCCCCTGCCAGAGCAGCCCTGGCGCGCCAGGTAAACAGCAGCACCATCACCAACCCCAAGGCCGCCATCGCCGCGCCGGCCAGGGAAATCGCCGGATAACCCAGCCCGGCATTGATCACCGCCCCACCCAACGCCGCCCCAATGGCATTACCCAAATTGAACGCGCCGATGTTCACCGCCGAGGCCAGGTTGGGCGCATCCCTGGCCGCCTCCATCACGCGCATCTGCAGCGGCGGCACCAGGGCAAAACTCGCCACGCCCCAGACCAGGATCGCCACCGCAGTCGGCAGCGGCCAACGTAGCAGTACCGAGAGCGCCAGCAGCACCATAATCAGCGCCACCAGCGAGACAATCAGCGTACGATCAATCGAGCGATCCGCCGCCTTGCCGCCCCACATATTGCCCAGCGTCAGGCCAACCCCGAACAGCACCAGCATGCCGGTAATGAATGGGGTCGACGCATGGGTCTCACTGCTCAGGATCGGCGCAATGTAGGTGAACACGGTAAACATCGCCCCCGAACCCACCACCGTCAGCGCCAACGCCGCGAGCACCGGTCCACGGCCCAGCACCCGAATCTCGGCCAGCACACCGTCGTTCTTCGGCAACGGCAGGTCGGGCAAGGCGAACCACAGCGCGACCATCGCCACCACACCCAGAGCAGCGATGCCCCAGAACGCAGTACGCCAGCCCATCAACTCGCCGAACCAGGTCGCCAGCGGCACACCGCCGATAGTCGCCAACGTGAGCCCCATGAACATCGCCGCCACCGCCCCCGCCCGTTTATCCGGCGCTACCACACTGGCCGCGACGACAGAACCGACGCCAAAGAACGCCCCATGGTTGAGCGAGGTCACCACCCGGGCGACCAGCAGGCTCTCATAACTGGTGGCCAGCGCCGACATCAGGTTGCCCAGGGCAAAAATCGCCATCAGCCCGATCAACAGGTAACGCCGTGGCACCTTGACCGTGGCGAGGGTCATCAGCGGCGCGCCGATCAGCACGCCCAGCGCATAGGCGCTGACCAGCAGCCCGGCTGCGGGAATCGAAACACCGAGATCAGCAGCGATACTCGGCAACATGCCCATGGGGGCGAACTCGGTGACACCGATGCCAAAGGCACCGATGGACAACGCTACAAGGGGTGGATTGATACGCATGACTGACTCCTCATCTATGCCGTAAATGCTACAATTCGTAACTTTCCGGCAGTAGCCCGCTTTCGCGACAATCACCTTTGCTTACGAGGCACAAATGGACTTCAACGGCCGCTCCGGCGAAATGGAGGTGTTCGTCAAGGTGGCGCAGGCAGGCAGCCTGTCAGGTGCCGCGCGCGCCCTGGGCCTGACGCCTTCGGCAGTCAGCAGAATCATCACCCGCACAGAGCAGCGCATAGGTACCCGCCTGCTGCTGCGCAGCACCCGCGCCATCACCTTCACCGCCGAGGGTGAAGCCTACCTGCGCGGAGCACGACGCATCCTCGCCGACATGGACGAGGTCGAGGAAGCGATTACCGACCAGGGCGTGCCGAAGGGTCGGCTGAGGGTCAGCGCGGCACTGGCCCACGGCCGGCTGACCGTGGTGCCACTGATCGCGGCGTTCAGCGCCCGCTACCCGAAGATCATCGTCGACCTCATGCTCGGCGATGAGGTCGTCGATATCCTCGGCGGCCAGGCGGATGTTGCCTTGCGCTTCGGACACCTGCCGGACAGCCCCTTGAGCGCCCGCAGCATCGGCGAAACCGGCCAGGTGGTGGTTGCCTCCCCCAAGTACCTGGAGCGCCATGGCACGCCCCTGCAACCGGAAGACCTGCTGCAACACAACTGCCTGCGCTTCAACTTCCGCCGGGCCGAACCCGACTGGCCGTTTCTGCGGGATGGGCAGCATTTTTCGCTGAAGATCGGCGGTACCATCGAATGCAGCAGCGGCGAGGCGCTGGCCCAATTGGCGCTACTGGGCGCCGGTATCGCCCGCATCGGAGCGTTCTCGGTGGTCGATGAATTGAAAAGCGGCCGGCTGGTGCCGTTACTGGAAGCCTACAACCCAGGGGACCGCGAACCGATTCACGTGGTGTTTGCCGGCGGCACGGCGATGACGGCCCGGGTCCGGGTATTCGTGGATTTTCTGCTGGAGCATCACCAGGTTTGACGCTCAGCGGCCGAGCAGTTCTTGCGCAATCTCCGCCAACTGCCCGCCTACCCGGCTCTTCAAGGTATCGATGAACCGGGTGATTTTTGCGTCGAGAAACTGCCGCGAGGAATAAACGGCATACACATTGCGCTCCTGTGTATGGTAAGCCGGCAACACCCGCACCAGCCTGCCCGACCGAAGGTCGTCAATCGCCGAGAACCCCGCCAGCAGGCCAATGCCCGCACCTTCGCGTACCGCCACCGTCATGGCGTCCATGTCGTTGACACTGAAGCTCGGCCCGGCCGGCACGAACGTCGTGTTGCCGGCCGGGCTGCTCAACTGCCATTCATCCCGGGCGTAATCGACGGTGCCCAGCAATAGGCATGAATGATCGCGGAGATCTTCCGGCGCGGCCGGCGCTCCATGCGCCGCCAGATACTCGGGGGACGCGACCAGCACGCAGTGGCTGACCCCGATCTTCTGACTGATATACGCCGAATCCGGTAGCGTCCTGGCGATCAGGATCGACACATCCAACTGGTCTTCCAACAGGTTGGGCATGCGCTGGGAAAGCAGCAGATCCACCGAGACCTCGGGGTAGTCCTGGCGATAGCCGAGCACGGCCTGGGTCACCAAATGACGCGCCAGACCCGGCACGCAATGCACCCGCAGCGTCCCCCTGGGCTCCTGCAGCGCACTGCCGGCTTCCGCTTCGGCATGTTCGAGGTCGGCGAGGATCGCCGTGCAGCGCTCATAGAAACGGCGGCCCGCATCAGTCACCGACAGGCGCCGCGTCGAGCGCTGCAACAGGCGGGTATTGAGCAGGGACTCCAGTGCCGAAACGGCCCGGGACACATTGCCAACCGTCGAGTCGAGGTGGTTCGCCACTGCGGTGAAGCTGCCCATTTCGACCACCTTCACGTACACCGCCATGTTTGAAAACTTGTCCATTGCTACCGTCCACAGGGGCGTGCCCAGCGTTATCGATGAATGCCATGCACCAGGCCCGGGCGGCAGGTGACGGCGGTGGGTGGATGAGAGTACCGCATATCGCCCGCCGGATATTTCCTCTACAGACAACAGTCCTTCCCTCCTGCTCGACTCAATCAACGGGGCGGTCCTCCCTAGACTGGATGGCACGGATCGCCGCAACGGCCTCCTCGACAAGCCGCAACCGGCGACGTTGCCATCAGTTCTCGACCCCTCAATGAAGGCCCTATCAATGCACACGCCCTATGACTCGCTCTACCTTTTCATCGGTGGTGAATGGATCGGCACCGAAGGCCGCGCGACCGCCGCGGTCATCAACCCGGCCACCGGACATGAAATCGGCCGGGTACCACTCGCCACCACGGCCGACCTGGATCACGCCCTCGACGTCACCCAACAGGGCTTCGCCACCTGGCGCCAGACCGTACCCGATCAGCGAGCCAGGGTTCTCAAGCGCGCAGCCGACCTGATCCTCGAACGGGCCGCACACATCGCCGAACAGATGACGCTGGAGGAAGGCAAGCCACTCACCGAGGCCATGGATGAAGTCACCCGGGCCGCCGAGTATTTCGAGTGGTTCGCCGAAAGCGCACGCCGTATCGATGGCCGTGTCGTGCCGGCCAACCGTCCCGGCGTACTGCAACTGGTCAAGCGCCAGGCGATTGGCCCGGTGGCAGCGTTCACGCCTTGGAACTTTCCGGCGATTACTCCGGCGCGCAAACTCTCGGCAGCCCTCGCGGCCGGCTGCAGCGTCATCCTCAAGCCTGGCGAGGAAAGCCCTTCCACCGCCTTGGCCCTGGCGCGTGCCCTCGACGATGCCGGGTTGCCCAAGGGCGTCCTGCAGGTGGTTTTCGGCGTGCCGGATCAGGTGTCCAGCCACCTGATCGCCTCGCCGAGCATCCGCAAGGTGACCTTCACCGGCTCGGTCCCTATCGGCCGCCTGCTGTCCGCCCGGGCCGCTGAAGGCGTCAAGCCGATCACCCTGGAGCTGGGCGGCCACGGGCCGGTCCTGGTATTCGATGACGCCGAGGTGAAAAAGGCCGCCGAGGAAGGCGTGGCGAACCGCTTCCGGGGCACTGGCCAGGTGTGCATTTCCTCGACCCGGTTCCTGGTCCAGCGGGGTGTCTACGACCACTTCGTCGAATGCTTCGTCAGCGCGACCCAAGCCCTGCGCATCGGCAATGGCCTGCACCTCCACACCCAGGTCGGGCCGCTCGCCAACCCAAGGCAACTGGCCAAGATGCAAGAGTTGGTCGCCGATGCCGTCGCCAAGGGCGCACGGGTTCTCGCCGGTGGCAAGGCGCTGCCTGGCCCCGGTTTCTTTTTCGAGCCAACGGTGCTGGCCGATGTGCCAATGGATGCCCGGGTGATGCACGAGGAGCCGTTTGGCCCTATCGCACTCCTGATGCCGTTCGATCAGTTGGCCGACGGGCTCGCTGAAGCCAATCGTCTGCCCTACGGGCTTTCCGCCTACGCCTTCACTCGCGATGCCCGCACTGCCATCGACGTCGCCGACGGGCTGGAGGCCGGAATGATTGGCATCAACCAGTACCGCATCGTCGCCACCGAGCTGCCGTTCGGCGGCCTGAAGGAAAGCGGTCACGGATCGGAAGGTGGCATCGAAGGGATCGAACACTACCTCACCCACAAATTCATCAGCCAAGCCTGAGGAGAACCCATCATGAAAGCGATCACCTTCGAAACCTTCGGCGACGCCGATGTACTGGAACTGACCGACGTACCGAGACCTGAAGTGCGTCCTGGCGACCTGCTGGTACGCGTCTACGCGGCAGGCGTCAATCGCGCCGACCTGACCCACCGCAAAGGTGGCTACGGGCGCCCGAACTTTGGCGACTCGCCGATCATCGGCCTTGAAATTGCTGGGGAAGTCATCGAGACCGGCAGCGACGTCATCGGCTATGCGGTCGGTGATCGGGTGATGGGGGTCGTGGGCGGCGGCGCCTATGCCGAACTGGCCCGTATCGACTACCGCATGGCGATGCCGATTCCAGCGCAACTGGATTATGTGCAGGCCGCCGCCATCCCCGAAGTCTTCGTCACCGCCCATGAAGCGATGATGCACCTGGGCCGACTGAAATCCGGCGATTCGGTCCTGATCCATGCCGCCGCCGGTGGTGTCGGCTCTGCTGCGGTGCAGTTGGCCTATGCCACGGGCGCGACCGTCTACGCGACGACCGACGCCAGCAAGCTGTCGCGCGTCGAGCACCTGGGCGCCGACTTCTCCATCGACTACAAACGTCAGGACTTCGCTGAGTTCATAGCTCGCCAGAGCAATGGCCAGGGTGTCGATGTGGTCATCGACTTCATCGGCGAACCCTATTTCGCACGCAACGTCGCGTCGCTGGCCAAGGGCGGGCGGCTTATCCAGGTCGGTATCCTGGGCGGAGGCGGCGACGTGACGTTGAAGTTGGAAGATCTCCTCTACCGGCACCTGCAGATCATCGGCACGGTCATGAAATCGCGCACCCAGCACGAGAAACACGAGATGATCCGGCGATTCCGCGAACATTGGCTGGAACGCTTCGAAGGCGCAGAAAGCCTGGAGCCCGTGGTGGACAGCACCTTCGCTCTGTCACGTGCCGCCGATGCCCATCGCCGCATGGAGTCCTCCGAAAACGTCGGCAAGATCATCCTGACGATGCAGCCTGAGGACCTGCTTCCCACTCGCAATACCCGGTGATTGCCGCATTCATCCTGTGACGGCCGTGGCAAGGCCCCATCCGAATGGGGCCTTGCCAGGTGAAGAGCATCGTTATCTACTCCTTCATCCGAATATCGCCACGGAGCCGGTAGCCCTTCCATGGACATTCAATTTCGCGGTAATGCATTGCCGCACAACCCGTCGGCAGGCACCTGCGACGAGTACAGCATCAGCGCCATTTCCAGCCTGGACGAGTTGCTCGCGGCCCATCGGACGATCGCCGACCAGCATCCCGGCTTCATCCCCCTGTTCTCCCTCGACGACCTGGCCCAGGCCCGCTACACCTCCGGGCATGCGCGCCACAGCATCGACCTGGACGAGGCCACGGACGAGGAGATCGCCAAGCTGCCGCCGGAGTGCTTCGAGAATGGTGACTACCTGGGCTATCCCACGACGAAGGCCGAGTTTGCCATCTGCCTGCGCAATTTCACCCAACTGATTGCCACGGTCTCGTTCGAAGACGCTTGCGCCCATGGCCTGACGCTCGATGAAGAGGCCATCCAGGAGTGGATCCGCTATCAGGACGATCCTGTTTCACTGCTCGATCAGCCCCTCTCGGCCCTGCTGGTGCCCGTCGAGCATTCCGCCCTGGCGCTCGCGGCTTTTCCCAACGGTTATTTCACCTGCGACCTGAGCCCTGCACAGAACCATGCGGTCGCACAGCATTTGGCCCTCGCCCATGGCTATGAGCTGATCGGGGTGGGTGCGGCCTATCTGGGTTTCTTGCGTGCAGAGCCTGTCGATGCGTCCGTGGCCGATGCGGTGGCAAGAGACTTCTGTGCGCTCTACAACGTTACTGAAGAGAACCGGCAAGCCCTGGTTTCAGTTTTCAGCCAGGCTATTTCCGGTCGAAGGCATTTGTGGCTGCGCTACGTGGAATGACGCCCAACGAAAGGCTGTTACGGGTAGCATCAGCCGCATCTCACCCGCATTTATGGGTCACCCAGGCCCCCCAGAACAAACTGCTGAAAAAGCGCTGACTCTCGCCAAAACCGCACTCGCGCAGCAGCGTGTAAACAGCCTCCTCCGAGCTGGGCGGTTCGGCGCCTTGCATGATCCTGGCCTGCTTGGCCTTGACCTCATCCGGGCTGGCCCCTTGCTGGCGCCAGCGCTCGCCCCAGGTCTTGAGCAGCAAAGGTTGTTCGGCATAGGTGTAGTGATTGCACGCCACGACAAAGGGCGCACCCACTTTCAGCCGGGACTGAATGGAACGCAGAAGATGCCGCTTCGCATCGTCACCCGGTACGTGATGCAGGACGCCAATCAACGTCGCCGCATCAAAAGGCTCGTCGACCGGAAGATCATCAACCGTTCCCAGCAGCAACTGCGTTTTCCCAAGAATCCCGTGGGCCTCCAGATTCGCTGCTGCCGTCTCCAGCATGGCTGACGAGGGGTCCACTCCGACGAAGGTCCACGCTGGCTCCAGCGTCCCCATGGTGATGACTTCCTGAGCCGTCCCGCCGACGCCGACGACCAGCACTCGCGCCGCTCGTCCAGTCGAAAGCGTTGCGGCCAATACACACGCGGTCAACTCGTGACAGGCATCGTAGCCCGCCAGGGCCACGCGGCTTTGAATGCCGTATTCTGCGGCACGTGATACGTCAAACTTCGCCGAAGAGCTGTTAGGTTCCGGTTTCATGATGCCCTCCATTCATCTTGAAACCACTCTATGCTGAAGAGGATAATTACTGAAATCTATAATTTTTATTCAAATCATTCCCGCGAGGAATAGGAAGTCAGAATATGAACCGCCGCAAGAAAATCGGCCAGCTGTTGAAAGCCCATGCCAAAAAGGCCAGCGCCAAACTGGCCCCCAAGAACAAGCCCAAATACATCAGCAAGGCCGACCGCCTGAAACTGGCTGAGGAAACCAGTCAGGCACAAACGCTTTCGCCCGAAAACTGAAGCGCGCCAGCTCGGCTATCAGGCGCTTTCCTTGAACACCGGCAAGGTGAACCGGAACTCGGCACCTTGACCCGGCTCGCTGTTGGCCACGATCTGCCCGCCATGGGCATGGACGATGCCCTGGGTGATGTACAGACCCAGGCCGGTGCCGGTCGGGTTGCCCTCTTTCAACGTCCAGTAACGGCTGAACACATGCGGCAGGTTTTCCTGGGCAATGCCTTCGCCGCTGTCACGCACGGTGAAGACGGCTTCACTGCCCGATGACTGCGCGCGTACCCCAACCGTGCCCAGGCGCGGGGTGAACTTGATCGCATTGCTGACCAGGTTCGACAGTACCTGGAACAGCCGTTCGGGATCGGCGTGGATACGCAAGTCGGGCTCGGCCTCGAAGGAAATGCTGATGGCCTTGTCCAGCGCCAACGGCGCCAGCAGCGATTGCGCCTCTTCGAACATCTGCCCCACATCCAGCTTCTGCGGTTTGATCGTGTAGCGCCCGGCGTCGATCTTCGAGGTATCGAGCAGGTCCTCCAGCAGCGTATTCATGCGCCCGGCGGCCTGTTGCATGGTGTCGATGGCCGTGGCGATACGCCGCGAGGTGTGCGAGCCGTCCGAACTGAAGGTCTTCTGCATCATGCCGCAGAGCATCGAGATGACCGTCATCGGATTGCGCAGGTCGTGAGAGACCACCGCGACCAGATCATCACGGGCGCGCACCGCTTCCTGCTCACGCCGCACTTGTCGGGCCAGGTCGTTTTCCAGCGCCGAACGGCGCAGATCCTTGGCCGCGAACAGGTCGCCGTGGCTCCACTTGGTCGAGATCCCGGCCATCTCGACCTTCCAGATCTCGAATGAAGTCCGTGGCCGCAGGCGCATGCCCATCTCGGAGTTTTCCAGATCCAGTGGCTTGCTCGGATTACCGCTCCAGTTGATGCTGTCCTTGACCTCGGGCCGGAACCACAGCACGCCGTTTTCCACCGGCTTGGGCAGACTCATGGCGAGCACACCGCTGGCCACCTGCTGATAGGCCGCAGCAGTTGGGTAGACACTGGACAGATGATGGCTGGCGAACACCGGCTCGCCGGACGCCTGCCACCATTGGTGCAGCGCGCGGATCTCCTGCGGAGCCGGGCAGTTGCCATAACAGTGCAACTGCTTGTCCTCAATGATCGCAATGCCGCCGGCATTGACCAACGCCATCAGGACCTGTGACTGATTAGCCAAACCGTCAAAGACGTTTTGCGGCGAGTCGATCATCGCCTGGTTGAGCACTGCCAGGGCCTCGACCTTTTCTTCGCGCTGGCGACTGACCTCCAGCGCTTCCATTGCACTGATCTGCAGGGAGAGCACCTGGCCGATGGTCTGGCAGGCAATGCGCAATTCATGCGGCACGTGCAAGGGCTGACGGTTGCCACAACTGATCAGGCCCCAGAGCTTGTCGCCCTTGAGCAGGGAAATGCTCATCGACGACAGCACGCCCATGTTCTTCATGTACTGGCAGTGGATCGGCGACACACTGCGCAGGGTCGCAAAACTCAAGTCCAGCCGCGTCCCCGTGTCGGGGCGCAGCTTCGGCACCAGCGGCACCGGCTCGTAATCGGCATTGGGGATGATCCGCAGCCAGTTGGTGCGATACAGCTCGCGCGCCTGCTCGGGAATATCGGACGCCGGGAAAAACAGCCCGTTGAACAGCTCCATGGATGGCGAAGACGCTTCGGCGATAACCTGGCCGTGGCCCTCCTCCTCGAAACGGTAGATCAGCACCCGGTCGTAACCGGTCATCGCCTGCACTTCCTTGACGCAGATGTCGTACAGGACCTGCAGCGATGTCGCCGCTTGCAGCCGCTGCAGCATCCGGCCCAGGTTGGTCTGGTTGCCGGCAATGTTCAGCGACTGGAAATTCTCGACGTGGATCTCCAGTTCCAGAATCAGCACGCCCTCATGCCGATGCAACAAGCCTTCGAACGCGGTGCCATTGAGCTGGAAATACAACGGTGGCGCATCGAAAAACGCCGGCTGCTGCAACGCCTCGCACACGTCCGCCGTGTACTCGTCGCCGAGCAGACTGGACAAGGACTGACCGATCAATGTCTGCGGCGCGCGGCCGAGCAGGGTTTCGACGTTGGCGCTGACCTGAATGATCTCCAGGGCCGGCTCACTCAGGGTCAACAGCAGGCCATGGGGCTGGATGGCGCCGGGAAAGCGGATCGGCTCGTTGGCACAGTTGTCCAGCAGCTCTTCGAATACTTTTTTATCTTGCAGGGGCATGCAGTACCTCGCGACTTTCGAGCCAGTGCTCGAAACAGCCGAATGTCGATTGTGCTGCCGTGACGACAGCCTGGCGCTCGACCGTTTCCATCGATCGACTGCCCAGGTATTCAATGAAATCGCGCCAGCGCCGCCCGGTGGCGTCGCCATAGACATGCAGAAATCCCGCGCCGCTCTCAGCTTCAATGCCCAGCCGTTTGGCGACCTCCCGGCGCAGGATCTGCCCGCCGAGCGTGGCCCCTTCGAGTACGTAGAGCACGCCCAGGCAGGCGGCACTAGAGTCGACCACGGGTAATGCCGGGCAGATCGGCAGGTTGTCGATAGCCTCGACCGACAGCCCCAGGGCGTGCAGATCGCGGCGCAGGGTCTGGACCTTCAGGCGGGGTGCCAGCTCGAAATCGGCAGGAAACACGCTGCTGTCCTGCAGGGCGCTTTCCAATGGACGATAGAAACCGTAATAGGCCTGCATCAACCGTTGAAAGGCCTTCGCGTCGAGGCTGTCGGAGAAAAAGGGAAGGCGTTTTTCCAGGGCGATATGACGTTCGGCCGTTCCAGTTCGCAGATCCTGCAGAACCGGGGGTACATGAACTTCGCGGGCCGTTGCTTGCATTAATGTCGCTCTTGGTGGGGTTGCCTGCTGCCATTTGGGCGTAGCGACGAATGCCGTCAATTTATCACGATAGACAATAACACTGACTCAATCGTTGGTTTTTCCCGCTCAACGGATTACGGAAATGCTCAAAAGTGGCAGGGAGGGCATGGCCAGCGGCCCCTTCGGAGCCACTTCAGCGAACCAGGCCATGAACGAACGGTGCATCAGGGGGCTGAGGCTCGTTGTGCAACCGCCCCGCCCTGCTGAGCGTGCTCCGGCGTCAGCACAAGCGGCAGTTCCAGAATAAAGAGCGCGCCCTTGCCGGGCCCCGCGCTCTGTGCAGTCAGATTGCCGCCCAGTTGCTGCGCGGCGAGAATGCAGCTATGCAGGCCAAAGCCATGGCCGGTGGGACGCGTGGTAAAACCGTGTTCGAACACCCGCGCGAGATGATCCGCGCAAATGCCCTCGCCGTTGTCCTCAACCTCGATTCGTACGCGCTGGTCATCAGTGGCCTTCAGGCGCAGGATGATCCGCAACGACCGCTCCTCGACAGACTCAAGCGCCTGCTTGGCGTTGTTGATCAGATTGATCAGAATCTGCAGCACCTTGTGCTTGTCCAACGCCATCGTCGGAATATCGTTGAACTCCTTGACCAGCGTTATCTGATGGCGGGCCAGGGAGACGTCGCAGATGCGTACCACATCCTCGATCAACTCCTGAAGCGAACCCGACTCCAGCATGCTGGAGTTGCCGGCATAGGACTGCTGGGTCGTGACAATGTCCCTGATATGCTCGATGCTCCTGGTCAACTGCGCCAACTCGTCGATCATCGCCTGCTGCTCGAGCACCAGCGCATCCGCCAGTTTGGCGAGGTAATCCGGCAGCGCGCGCCCTCTCGGATCGTGGTTGATGAAGTCACCAAGATCGTCGGGGTGCTCCTTCATCAGTTGAACGACCCGGGCCACTCCCTGCCCCTTGAAGGCCCGCACCTTGTCGTACAGTACCTGGGCCGACACATTGACGCTATTGAGCACGTTACCCACGTTATGCAGCACGTTGGTGGCGATTTCCGCCATACCCGCCCGGCGCGCGGTAGTGACCAGTTCGGCCTGCGCCTCGCGCAACTCGTCGTTGACCCTGGCCAGTTGCTGCGGGCTGGGGATCTTCAAGGCAACCGGCACCAGCTTGACCAGCAGGATGGCGGTAATCACCGAAGCGATGGCGGTGATCACCTTGACCAGTGCCGACAGCCAGTAGTACGGCTTCCATATGGTCACGATCTCCATCACATGGCTGGTCCCGCAGGCCAGAATAAACACGCCGAAGGCCCCGAACATCCAGTCGAAGGGGATGTCCTTGCGCTTGCGGATGAAGTAGATCAGCGTAAAGGGAATGGTGACATAGCAAAGAGCGATGAGGCCATCGGACAGCACATTGATCCAGAGCAGATCCGGGCGCCATAGATAGCAGTGGCCGTGAGGCATGAAGCGGTTATCGGTCAACAGCGCCAGGAAACTGTTCATGGCTCACATCCTCGTTGTGCAACTGAAACCGTTGAATGCCGGTGGGGCAAATCCCAGTCTAGCAGGCAGGAATTCGGGCGCTGGCAGCAGTGGCTTTCGGGTCTTTGATCGGTCCCGCGCCCCGCGTGGGAATGCAGCCTGTGACGCTCCGCGTCACACCAAGAGCAGACACCGAGCGTCCTGTGAGGCATTCCCACGCGGGAGCGTGGGAACGATCCATCAACTATGGAATACCACCAATGAGCAGGCTGTATTGTTATGAAGGCGAATGCGGGTTGAGTGCCGATCAACTGTGGTGGTTGATCGCAATCGAAACCCTGATGGAAGAACTTGAAATCACCGACGTCGCGGCCGCCATCGCCATTGTGAGCGGTGCCAACATCGTGCCGACCCGAGCAAAGCCCCAAGGTGCCATTCCAAGAACGTCCATTGCCTCCGTCCTGGCCAGGCGCCTTGCACGCAAGCGCCGCCTGCCATTCCGAATGCCGACCCTCACCGGTTTCTTCCCGCCCAGCCTTCGCATGACGAGTAAGATAGGCAGCATCGCAGGACGGGCCATTCCGGTTTTCGGATGGGCTTACACTACTTACGAATTAGGCAAGGTCGCAGTGATCAGCGTGAAGAAATACAACGCCGTCGTTGATGGGGCAGACCAGGTGTTTTGACAATGAAGCCGACTTCAGACCTGCCGGATGACGAGTCAATGAAGCAGCTTATCCAGTTGTTGGATGAGCATATTGGCCTGCCAAAGCACCTCGTTCTCAACCTGGGCATCTCGGTCAACCATGATCTGCATTGCGATGGCGACGATGCGGCCGAGCTGCTAGAAGTCTTGCAGAAGCGCTTTCCTATCAGGTTCATCGACTACGATGCCTATCGCTATTTCAGGCCTGAGGGGTATGACCTGTTTTTCTGGCGAAGACCCCAGGAACGACGAGGCAAGATCCCCTTGACCCTCGGCATGCTATATCACGCGATCAACCTGCAACGTTGGGACACCGCCGAACTGGAAAGTTTGAGACTCTAGCCCCCATTACAGGCAATCCCGGATCAATAAGCAGCTCGTCGTTGATCGTTCCTACGCTCCGCGTGGGAATGCTGCCCGTGGGAGCCGGCTTGCTGGCGATAGCGATCTGGTGCAAGCCACAACTGTGGTGGTCTACTAACCCCGAACACAAGGCTTACCGTATCTGGTACAGCACAGCAGCCCCTGGCTTGGGTTCGAAAGCGGGCACAGTGCGCTGCTCAAGTGGCATACCCTTGGCATCCCAAACCAAGGTATCCGAGGGGTACTCGTCCTTGCGGGTCATGACGTCGATCTGCCTGATGATCACCTCCGAGCTTGCAGACACTTGCGGGTTCCATTCGAAGACGCCAACTCTGCCGTAGAATACAGCAGGCGCGTCGACATCGAGGCGCTGGTCGGGACACATGACCAAACCGCGTTCAAGCATCACCCGCAACGCGCCGACAGGCACCGCCTTCACCGTGGGCATGGTGCTCTCGGCGCTGTGGCCTGGGCAGATATTGGCCGAGCGAGTCACCATATCCTCGACCACTTGACGATCGGATTGGGCCTGCGCCGAAACGGCAACGGCAGACAGGGCGAGCACTACAAGGTTTGACTTCCAGGACACGCGAAACCTCCTATGGAAAAAATACCCCAACGTTGCGGACTACCCCCTGTAAGAACCGTCCGGTGCCAGGGGGAACATTTGAGACTACCACGACAGTTAGTCTGTTCCACTGGCTGATCGATAGCCCTGGCTCTGACTGCGCAGAGCGCCTTTGCTCCTGATAAGAAAGGCGGTTCGGGTTCTGTTAGAGGTGACAGGTAGATATCGACACATAGCGGACCCAGTGGTGCTTCTTTCTTCTTTCGTCATGTTTGACTGTGTGTGCTCGCCTTTCGTGACGTCATGAGCGTCTGGCACATAGCTGCCACTTCTGGCATAGCCGCAGCCAGCGTGGACAACACCTGATACATCTCCTGGGCATCTGGAAATGGATATACATCCAGGCTCATGGCAAGCCTAAGCTTGCGCGGATCGTGCTGTTCTCTGAGCCACGTCTCTACCTCACGCGTCATTGCCGCGCCGTTATCGTTTGTTTGCCATGCCAATAAATTGAACAGTTCGACAACCAGCTCTTCGGGCACTGTGCGAGGTATCTCCGCGAACAGGCGATTGGCTAGGTCAAGCTCGCCAAATACGCTTACCACTTCATTCACCGCGTCAAACGCCTGGGTGTATTCGGCGGCGTTGCGCTCAATATTAATGATGTCGAGCGCTTGTTTTAACGATGGGTGCATCTGGTCATTCCATGGTGTTGCAGCGGGGTTAATCATACGGGTATGCAAATCAGCATTGGACCCCACGCATCGTCGGCGCGCTGAGCCACGGTGTGGCAACATCTCACAGCTTAAAAGCGAGTGTTCACAACGAAAAGAAATATCTTTTCACCTATTGCAAACGTCCGCTTTTGGCCGATTTTGTTGAAAAAGTCAGCCATGGTTTGCGCATCAGAAAAGTACACGCCCGAGGTTGAAATCTTTAGTTTTGGCAGAGGTTTCCGGACTGGGATTTCACGTAGCAGCGTGCAAAAAAGGCGTTTCCACCAGTCAATGGTCAGGCAGTTTGGGCAGACCGACTTTTTCAACAGAATCGGCCGAAAGCCCTCTCTCACGAAAACAACCCCAAACTATCATCCGTAGCAATCACCGCCCCCGTCACTGCGGCAGCCGTCACTCCCGCCGCCACCGCAACCGGCACCACCGAATCCCCTCCGGACGACGATGGTGACGACCCCGAATCCCCCGGTTCTACGGCAGCCCTCGACTCATTCGGCTCGCCAGTCACCTCCCGCCGAAGCGCCTCAACATCGTGCTTCGCCTCCTGGACCGTATCAATCACCAAGGTCCGCAGGCTGGTACTGACATCCGTCGCCCAATAAATCAGCAGATCCAGCGGATTATCCCGGCTCACCGGTACCCGATCGTCCACCGTCGTGCGATTCGGCTCATTGGCATAACGCGACGAGGACGTGTAATCGCGATCCGGGACGTAGGGCCGGTCATCATCCTTGCGAGCCGCCCGCGCCAGCGAGGCCAGATGCCGAACCTGCTCCTGTACCTGTGGCGGCAACGGCGTGCCCTGCTGCCTGGCCTGCTGCAGCAACGCCAGCAGTTCCCCGGTCGCCTTGCGCTGGGCCTGCAACTCTTCCCGCTGCGCCGACACCTGGCCGATCTCGTTGTCGCGCTCGCGCAGTCCGGCGTACTGGAGTTGATCGAGGTGGCTGGCCAACCGGGTCTGCAACAGCGCCAGGGTATGGGCGTAGTCCTTGCTGGCGAACAGCCCGAGGAACTTGCGCTGGCTGTCAAAGCTCTCCTGCACCTGCAACGTGACGAAACCCGGCACCTGTGCGCGCAGTTTCGCCAATACCCCGCTGGACAGCTTGGGCAGCAGGTCATAGGTCACCTGGGTCAGGTAGGTCTTGCGCTGGCGTGCCAGCTTGTCGATGGCGAGTTCGTTGTCCTGGACACGCTGTTCGAGGGTGTCGAGTACATCGGTCAGTTCGACAATGGCATCGTCCAGGTCCGGGTTGGCGAAATCGTTCATGCAAGGTTCTCCTGAATCGCCTGGAGGCCGTCTTCGCGACGACTGGCAAAATAGTTGACGAAGTACTGGCGCAGCCCCGGCTTGTTCATGCCCTCGGCCCACTCCAGCGGCGCACCGGGGACAATCTGCAGGTCGGTCCAGGGGTCGAAGCCGAGGTCGGTGATGTCGTGCATGCGCAGGAAGTAGCGGCGGTTCACGGCGTCGCCGTGCCACAGGTGGCGAATGCGGCCCGGTACCACGCCGAGGCGGCCTTGCACCCGTTGGTGAAAACGCCGGCCCCAGGCCTTGAGGTGGTCGATCTGCCGAAGGTCGTGCTTGAGGGCGTTGCGGATGCAGAAGTTGTAGTCGTCGAAGATCGCGTGGGCCATGAAGTGGTCGGCGCTGCCGGAGACCGCGCACTCGTAGAGCCCCACTTCGTCGAAGATCTCGCGGCGCATCGCCCAGCCGTAGCCGGTGTGGCCATGCAGGTCGTAGCGGCCGGCGTCGAGGCTGTCGGGCTGGCGCTGCATGACCACGGCAAAGGAATGCGCAATGTCGGCCGTCGCGCCCTCGACGTTGCCGCGCTCCAGGCGCAGGCAGCTGTCGAAGACCTGCGCCACCGGGTACTCGCGCAGCACGCGCACCAGATCGCTGGCCCAGGACCGGTTGTCGAAGAGGATGTCGCAGTCGAGCCAGGCGACGTAGCGGCAACTGCCGGGCAGCCAGGAAGCGGCCAGGTTGAGCAGACGCTCCTTCTGCCAGAGCAGCGTACGGGCGCGGACCTGAATGACGTCCAGGCTCGGCGGCAGTTCGAAGGGCTCGTCGCCGAAAGCGCATTCGACGGTAATGCAGGTCACCCCGGCCTGGCGCATGCCGGCGATGAACAGGTCGTAGTTGTTCCGCCGGGT
The DNA here is from genome assembly GCF_900105475.1 of Pseudomonas asplenii. Lineage (NCBI taxonomy): Bacteria > Pseudomonadati > Pseudomonadota > Gammaproteobacteria > Pseudomonadales > Pseudomonadaceae > Pseudomonas > Pseudomonas asplenii. The sequence continues at coordinate 6,054,506 of NZ_LT629777.1, forward strand.
GACGTAGCCACAGGGATTGAAGTAGGTGGTGATGACAACGAGTCCATTCACTGACGGGTTTCCCGTAAAACGTGCGCCGGCGTGGGCGCACACGACTGAGTCAGTGGCGAATAGTGCTATGACTTCGGGCTTTCGCCTAGCCCCATGCAGGCACAGCAACCCGCCTCTGGCGCCCTAAGCCCATGCACAGAAAGCGCCGTACGAAAGCCGCTCTGCATACATTTGGTATTAGGAATGCACATATACTTTTGCTTGCATCGGGGTAGAATGAGAGCCTGAAAATCCGCACCAAAGCCAGCTAAGGGCTGCTGGGTGGGTAGCATTGAGAGGTAGTGGAAAGATGAGTCGATATGCCAATCTCGATATTTTTTCATCGTTTCTCAGCTTGAAAGAAACGAGTAGTCCGCTCGAAGAGGCTAGCAAGATCATCAAGCAACTGGAAAGCGTCGAGGGGCCGCGTGGGATAAAGGCTCTTCACAAAACGTTGCGCGACCAGAAAATGGCACTTGAACACATTCAAGAGCAGATCGCCGAAATCGAAATGAAAGAATTGAGCTACGGAAGCTATCGTAGCGAGTGTATCCAAAGCGCAAAAGATGACGCAGTGCGTATAGGCCATGACTTCGAAAAAGCCATAAAAATGATAAATGCTGATACAGCTTACACAGCAGGAAGCGCTGTAGCGCTCGCAAAGGACTTCGAGATCAGGGAATTACTGCATGAGCGATCTAAGTGGCATTCCGGACAACGAGGAAAATAGTGAAAGCAACCCCTTGAATCTTGAGTCCGAACAGACAATAGTTTCAGGTGAGATTAAAGCCGCAGTGCAACACCTGAAAGAATCGGACCCCAGCCTTGGTGATCTGTTGAGTTCAGACAACGGCGAAAAGGTTATTGACACCATCTCGACACTAGCAATTTCGATCATAAAAGAACACCACTCCTCTCCATACCCCTCCTCGCGTCAGCTTCGGGAAATCAATCAAGAACTCCCCGACGGAGCTAATCGATTGTTCACCATGACAGAAAGTGAACAAAAGCATCGTCAAGATATGGAACAAAGTGCACAAAGGCATCGCCAGGATATGGATAGACAACTGCTGGAGCTCAAACGCGAAGAGTTCAAGCTGCAATATCAAATATCCGTAACTGAGGAAACGCTCAAAGAGAAATCGCTGAAAGTCTTTGGCTGGCAGGTGTTTCGCCGCCAGACTTATGCATTGGTACTTTCTCTCTCCGTTTTGGCTATCGGTTTCTGGTTGATGCAGCATGGCGAGCCTGGACTGGCCGTTACGCTGATTGCAGCGAACTTTGTGGCGATTGCCTTGGCCTTTCTACGAGACAGGAAAAAAGACGCTGGTAAAAACTCATCGACACCAGACTCCAACGAAGAGAGACAAGAGTAGAAGCACCTCTGCCTGCTCACGAACGAAGTGGTTCGGCACTGCCGGATATGCCCAACCACCTTCGGACTCGACTAGCGCTCAATCCCCAACGCCTGCAACCGCCGATACAACGTCCGCTCACTCATACCCAGCTCCTTCGCCAGCTCACTGCGCGACCCCTCGAACACCTCCAGCGCATGGGCCAGTTGCTCCAGATCCTTGCGCCCCCGACGACGTGAAGGTGCAGCAGCCATGGGAGCCTCGTTACGCAATTCCTCCGGCAGATCCTGCGGACGAATCACCCCGTCATCGGTAAACAACCGCGCCCGCTCCAGCACATTGCGCAGCTCACGGATATTGCCCGGCCAGGCGTAGAGGGTCAGCGCCCGCAACGCCTGCGGATCGAGACGCGGCACAGCGCCCGGCGCCAGGCGCTGCAGCAGGCTGTCGATCAATAGCGGCAGGTCATCGCTGCGCTCACGCAACGCCGGCAAGCGGATCGGAAAGGCGCTGATGCGGTAGAACAGGTCCTGGCGGAAACTGCCGGCCGCGACCATGTCCTTGAGCGGTTTGTGGGTGGCGCAGACCAGACGGAAGTCCGAGTGCACGGTGCGCAGGCTGCCCACCGGGCGGAAACTGCCGGACTCGATCAGCCGCAGCAGCTTGACCTGCATCGCCAGCGGCACCTCACCAATCTCGTCGAGAAACAGCGTGCCGCCGTGGGCCGCTTCGGCCAGGCCGATCTTGCGTTGCAAGGCGCCGGTAAAGGCGCCCTTCTCGTAGCCGAACAGTTCGCTTTCCAGCAGGGTTTCGGTGAGACCAGTGCAGTCGACCACCACCAACGGTCCACCCGCCCGCGGGCTGCCTTCGTGCAGGGCGCGGGCGAAGAGTTCCTTGCCGGTGCCCGACTCGCCCTGCAGCAACACCGGAATGGGTGACGGCGCCGCCCGTTGCAGTGCGGTCAGCGCCGCCTTGAAGGCCGCCGAACGGCCCACCAGGCCCTGATGCTGGGGTTGCGCCGCCGCCACTGCGACGCTGTTCAGGCGTTCGACATAACCCACCACTTCGCCCTCGCGGCCGAGCAAGGGGCGCAGTTCCACGTCGACATGCTCCGGGCCGCGCGGCGTATGGTGAATGTGCAGCACCCGCTCGGGCAGGCGTGTCTCGAAGGCCTTGCGCATCGGGCAGTGCTCGCCGGCCTGGTCGCAGGGGACGGCGAACTGGTGGGACACCCGGTAGCACTTGGCGCCGACATGGGGCCGGCCCTCGACGCCGAACTGGCGCTGGTAGGCGGTGTTGGCCGCCACGATGTTGTAGTCGGTATCGAGCACAATGGTCGGCTGCACGTCGTGCTCAAGGTAGGACACCAACGCCTGCATGTCCGGCTGGGAGAAATCGGTGGCAATCAGGTTCATGAAGGCTCCAGGGCGAAGGCCGCAGCTTAATACAGCGCGAAGGCTTCTGCCATTTTACTGCCACTGACCGCCATGATAACTGCCATATCTGCCAGACTGAGTTTCATCAGCACAAAATTCCGCCAATCGTGCTGACAAACATCAAGGAACAGTGGGAAAAGCGCGCAGCCGCTGGTTGGCATGCTTATTGAAATCCTCGACGAACAAGGGATGGCCCCCGCCAGTGTCGGTCGCCGCCCCGCTTTGCCTGGAGTACGCAATGAACATCGGCGACAAGCTGACCGTAGAAGCCTTCTTCGATCCCAACACCTGGACCATCAGTTACCTGGTGCTGGATCGCGACACCCGCTGCTGTGCCCTGATCGACAGCGTGCTCGACTACGACCCCAAGTCCGGGCGCACCCGCACCGAGTCGGCCGACCGCCTGCTGACGCGCGTCCGCGAGCTGGATGCGCGAGTGGAGTGGATCCTGGAAACCCACGTGCACGCCGATCACTTGTCGGCAGCGGCGTACCTCAAGGAGCAGTTGGGCGCCAAGGTGGCGATCGGCAGCCATATCACCGAGGTGCAACAGGTGTTCGGCGAGCTGTTCAACGAGGGCAGCGCGTTCCGCCGCGACGGCAGCCAGTTCGATGTGTTGCTGGCCGACAACGGCGAGTTCACCATCGGTAACCTGCGCGCCACCGCCGTGCACACCCCGGGGCATACGCCGGCGTGCATGAGCTACCTGATCCACGACGGCGATGAAACCGTCGCCTTCGTCGGCGACACACTGTTCATGCCCGACTACGGCACCGCCCGTTGCGACTTCCCCGGCGCCGATGCGCGCACCCTGTACCGCTCGATCCGCAGCCTGCTGGCGCTGCCGCCGCAGACCCGGTTGTTCATGTGCCACGACTACCTGCCAGGCGGCCGCGAGTTGCAGTACATGACCACCGTGGCCGAGCAGCGTGCGCGCAATATCCATGTGCATGAGGGCATCGACGAGGACACCTTCGTCCGCATGCGCGAGGCTCGCGACGCCACCCTCGACATGCCGGTGCTGATGCTGCCTTCGGTGCAGGTCAACATGCGCAGCGGCCAATTGCCGGAGCCGGAAGACAACGGCGTGCGCTACCTGAAAATCCCGATGAATGCCCTTTGAACCAGGACCTGTTCCCATGAATTCAAATACTCGCAATGCCCCGATCCAGCACCAGGTCGTGATCATCGGCGCCGGTGCCGCCGGTATCGCCACCGCCTCCAGCCTGCTGGCCCGCGCGCCCGGCCTGGACATCGCGCTCATCGACCCGGCCGATACCCACTACTACCAGCCGGGCTGGACCCTGGTCGGCGCCGGGGTGTTCAGCGCCGAGTCGACCGCCCGCCCGCTGGCCTCACTGATTCCGCGCGGCGCGCAGTGGATCAAGGCCGAGGTCAGCGCCTTCGAACCGGACACCCATTGCGTGGTGCTGGCCGACCAACGCCGCATCAGCTACCAGCAATTGATCGTCTGCCCTGGCCTGAAGCTGAACTGGAGTGCCATCGACGGCCTGGAGGCGACCCTTGGACATAATGGCGTGACCTCCAACTATCGCTACGACCTGGCCCCCTATACCTGGAAACTGGTGCAGGAACTCAAGGCAGGCCAGGCGCTGTTCTGCCAGCCGCCGATGCCGATCAAGTGTGCCGGAGCACCGCAGAAGGCGCTGTATCTGTCCTGCGATCATTGGCGCAGGAACGGTCTGCAGGGCAAGATCCAGGCGAGCTTCCTCAACGCCGGTGCGGTGCTGTTCGGCGTGGCCGACTACGTACCGGCGCTTATGGAGTACATCGACCGCTACGCCGTGGACCTGCAGTTCGGCCACAACCTGATCGCCGTCGACGGCCCGGCGAAACAGGCGACCTTCGCCCGCACCCTGCCTGATGGCAGCCGTGAAACCCTGGTGCGGCCGTTCGACCTGCTGCACGTGGTGCCGCCGCAGATTGCTCCAGACTTCATCCGCAGCAGCCCGCTGGCCGATGCCGCCGGCTGGGTCGATGTCGATCCCGCCAGCCTGCGCCATCGCCAGTTCGCCAATATCCACGGGCTTGGCGACGTCACCAACACCAGCAATGCCAAGACCGCCGCAGCGGCGCGCAAGCAGGCACCGGTGGTGGCGAACAACGTGCTGGTGGCGCTGGGACGACTGTCGCGTCCGGCGGTCTATGACGGTTATGGTTCCTGCCCGCTGACGGTGGAGCGCGGCAAGATTGTCCTCGCCGAATTCACCTACGGTGGCAAGCTGGCGCCGACCTTCGCCCCATGGCTGCTCGACGGTCGCCGGCCGACCCGGCTGGCCTGGTGGCTGAAGGAACGACTGCTGCCGCCGCTGTACTGGCGCGGCATGCTCAAGGGCCATGAGTGGCTGGCCCGCCCCGCCCTGCAAGCGGACAAGCCGGCGGTATGAACGACTCTCTCTTGCTGGGCAGCGGGCTCGGCGTACTGATTGGCGTAATCCTCGCCCTGACGGGCGCCGGGGGTGGCATCCTGGCAGTGCCGCTGCTGGTGTTCGTGCTCGGGCTGTCGATGGTCCAGGCCGCCCCGATCGGCCTGCTGGCGGTGGGTCTGGCGGCGGCAGTCGGCGCCCTGCTCGGCCTGCGCCAAGGCATCGTACGGTATCGCGCCGCCGGTTTTATCGCCGGCATCGGTATCCTGCTCACGCCGGTAGGCTTGTGGCTGGCTCATCGGCTGCCGAACGAGCCGCTGGCGCTGGGCTTTGCCTTGTTGATGCTCTACGCCTGCGTGCGGATCTTCAAAAAGGCCCAGCACGAACTCAAGCATGGTCAACCAGTGCCCCGTGCAGCCTTCCTGCCTTGCGTGCTGAATCCATCACAGGGTCGCCTGCGCTGGACCCTGCCCTGCGCCCGGGCGCTGACCGTCACGGGAATGCTCTCGGGGCTGCTGTCCGGATTGCTCGGGGTCGGCGGTGGTTTCGTGATCATTCCGGCGCTGACCCGCTACACCAATCTGGACAGCAAGAGCATCGTCGCCACCTCCCTGGCGGTGATTGCCCTGGTGTCCACCGGCAGCGTGGTCACGGCGACCTTGTCCGGGGTGATGCACTGGTCGGTCGGCGTGCCCTTTGCCGGCGGTGCAGTGGTGGGCCTGGTGCTCGGGCGCCAGCTCGCCGGGCGGCTGGCCGGGCCACGGTTGCAGCAGTTGTTCGCGCTGACCGGACTGCTCGCCGCCCTGATGTTGGCACTCAATGCTCTGGGTCTTACAGGCCACACGTGACCAGGAAACGCACATGCCTATCGATACACTTCACTTCACGCCACTGTCCGCCCTTGGCGGTGGGGTACTGATCGGGCTGGCCGCCAGTCTGTTTGTGCTATTCAACGGCCGGATCGCCGGGGTCAGCGGGTTGCTCGGCAGCCTGCTGCAAAAAGGCAGCGAAGGGCGCGCGGAAAAGGCCCTGTTCCTGCTCGGTTTGCTGGTGGCCCCTCTGGCCTGGGGACTTTTCCAACTGCCGAACGTCGTCGTATTCGAAGGCAATGGCTTCACGCTCGCCTTCGCCGGTCTGCTGGTCGGCATCGGTACACGCTACGGCTCCGGCTGTACCAGCGGGCATGGCGTATGCGGGATATCACGCCTATCGCCACGGTCCATGGTCGCCACACTGAGCTTCATGCTGGCGGGCTTCCTGACGGTCTGGGTGCTGCGTCACCTGGTGGGGTACTGAGCATGCGCAAGATAACGGCTTTTATCGCCGGTTTGCTGTTTGGTCTTGGCTTGTTGCTCGCGGGCATGAGCAACCCGGCCAAGGTTCTGGCCTTTCTGGATATCCTCGGCCACTGGGACCCATCCCTGGCGCTGGTGATGATCGGCGCTATCGGCAGCGCCTGGCTACCCTTTCAGTGGGCGATGAAACAGCAACGATCACTGCTGGACGCGCCCATGCAATTACCCACCACACGCCACCTGGATCGACGTCTGATCGGAGGGAACCTACTGTTCGGCGTGGGCTGGGGCATTGCCGGAATCTGTCCAGGCCCAGCGCTGGTACTGCTGCCCGGTGGACATTGGCAGAGTGTGATCTTCGTCGTAGCGATGTTGTCGGGCATGCTGCTGTTTGCCCGGCTGCAAGCTCGTCAGCAACGGGCAGGCAGCGTTACCGGCTCACGGGGCTGAAGGTGGCCGCAACCCAGTCAGCAGCAACGCGATCGCCCCGCATCCCAACAGGCTGGCGCCCAGGCTCTGACTCCAGGCCACCAGCATCAGCCCGGCGCCGATCATCAGGTAATACATCAGGCCAAACAGCGCCCCTGCGGTCCCCAGCCGATCGCCATAGGACGCCAGCGCGGCGCCGAGGATATTCGGAATCGCCAGGCCGAAACCCAGCACCGCCGCCAGCATCGGCAGCACGAACAGCGCACTATCCTGCAACACCCACACTGCGACGCCAGCCCCCAGCACCAACCAGGAGGCCAGCGTTACCAAGCGTCCACCACTCCAGCCACGCTGCAACAGCTGCCGGTTCGACCAGGCCCCCAGCCCCGAGCCCAAGGCCAGTACCACGCCACTGTAACCGAACAGTTCGCCGTCGAGCCCCAGGCGCTGGAACATGAACGGTGCCAGGCTGTAGTAGCTGAACAGCGCGATATTGAAGGCCGCCACCCAGAGTGCCGAACGCCAGATGGCCAGGTCCCCGAGCAGGCACAGCAGCGTCTCGAACAGCGCTGGCGTGGTCACATTGGCCGGGCGGGTTTCCGGCAACGCCAAGGCCGAGAGGCCGAGCAGCAACAAGGCCAGGCCCAGCAGACCGAACAACACCCCGCGATAACCGCCGCTATCCACCAGCCCCGCACCGGCCAACAGGCCGATGGCCGGGCTGGCCGCCAGGGCCATGCCGACCACGGAAAAGACCTGGGCCAGTTGCGTGCCGTGGAAACGATCACGCAGCAGGGTCTGGATTACCACCGAACAGGCCGCCGCACCGAAGGCCGCCAAGGCCTGGGATAGCAGCAATACCTCGAAGCGACGGGCAGCCAAGGCCAGGCCGGTCGCCAGCAGATAGACCACCAGACCCGCCAGCATCGATGGACGTCGGCCAAGCCAATCGCAGCTGCGTCCCCACACCACCACCCCAAAGGCAAAGGCAAGAAAATAGACCGACAGGATCTGCGAGGCCACCGTCGCACTGACCGCCATCACCCGACCGATATCGGCCAGGGCCGGGCTGAACATGCTCTGGGCGATCTGCGGAAACATCAACAGGGCGATCGCCAGAGACAACAGGCCTTTAGATTTCATCACAGCACACTCCTTGAACTCACAGACGGTGATTCTAGGGAGGCAGGTTTGGCGTACTATTCAAGCTCTGACAAAAAACTGCTGAAATCGGACAACTCCATGGCGAGAATCGATCCCCTGGCGTGCTTCAACCCGGACCGTTTCACCGCGCCGGTCATCGGTATCGCCGCACAACTGGGCGACCATGACTCGGGTCTGCATTGCCATCGGCGCGGGCAACTGCTGTTCACCCGCCAAGGCTGCTCGCGTATTACCCTGGCCCACCAACTGTGCCTGCTACCGCCCTCTCGCGCGGCGTGGATACCGCCCGGGGTGGAACACCGCGCACAGATGCAGCAGATCGTCGACTATCGTTCGCTGTACCTGGCGCCCGAACTGCTCGACGGGTTACCGCAGCAGGTGATGATCATCGAGGTCAGCCCGCTGTTGCGCGCCGTGCTGGAGCCCATGACCCTGGCTACCTTCGATACCGACTGGAGCCAGGGTAAACCGGCGCATTTACTGGGGCTGTGCCTGGCGGAAATCCGCGAGGCGCCGCGCCAGCCGATGCTGCTGCCATTGCCGCGGGACAAGCGCCTGGCGCCGCTGCTGGCCTCACTGGAGCAATTGCCACCGGAGTTGCAGGCGCTGACCACGCGTATAGGTGCCAGCAGCCGGACCATCGGCCGGATCTTCCTGCGGGAAACCGGCATGGGCTATCAGCAGTGGCGCCAGCAATGGCGGCTGATGCGCGCCATAGAACTGCTGGCCACCGGTCGCAATATCGCCTACACGGCCTTCGAGCTGGGCTTTGCCAGCGACAGCGGCTTTATCGGTTTCTTCCGACAGATGACCGGCACCACCCCCGGGGCCTATCTACAGGCATCCAGGTAATTGCAACCCAACACCTCGTGCAGACGCCGACCGTCGCTCAGCCGACGGAAGAACCCCGGTGAACGCCAAGGCGCCCGACCATCGACATTCGGTGCGCCGCGTCCGGCCAGGACATCATCGATCCACACCGTGCGGGTCTCGAACGAGATCCGCGTCAGTTCGGTGTGGTTGGGCACGCCGGCATGGGCGTGGGCACCGGAGAAGGCCAGCAGGCTGCCGGGGTCGATCACCACCGGCACCGCGACCTCACCGTCGATGGACTCCAGCAGATGGGGAATCGCCTGGTCGGCATCCACCGAGTTGCGGCCGTCGCGGTGCGAGCGCTGCAGCACATGGCTCAGGTCGAAGTCGGCACTGCTGTTGGCCAATGCTCGCTCCCAGAGCTGGGGGTAAAGGGCGAAGGTCCGCCCGGCGCTGATCGGGTAGATCGGCGCCCACCAATTGGTCTGGGCGTAGAGGTTCGAACCCCAGGTGTCGCGGTGGAAGGCAATGGTCGCCGTGGCCCTGTCCCGTGGCGCACTGTCACCCGGCGGATGAGGCGGCTGGAAGCGCAGGTGCAGGCGATCGCAGGCGATGCCACTGGCGTCCAGGCCGAGGCTGTCGAGCACCTGCGACCAACTGCGCTGGATGCCCTCGTGCCGGTGGAACAGCGTCTGCAGACGGGTAAAGCATTGCGCCTGCTGGACGTGATCCAGGTGCCGATGGATCCGGGTCGGTTCGAAGGGATACAGCGCTTCTTCCAGCAGGCCACGGGCCGTTTCGATCAACTGCACCATGGCTGGCAACGTCAGGGCAAACACTTCCCCGGCGTAGATCCGCGAGTGAAACGCTGCCGGCAGGGCCGGTGGCTGCAACTGACTGTACATCCGCGGGCGCTCCCCATCAGGCTGGCACAAGTACCGGCACTCTAGAACAGACGCACGCGATGGAAACAGGCTCAGTGGCGGGGAAAATCCACCGTACAGCCGATCACGCCTGGGGCATCTTGCGAAACCCCACGGCCAGGCGGTTCCAACTGTTGATGGTGTTGATCGCCAGGGTCAGGTTGACCTGTTCCGCCGGACTGAATTCGGCGTTGAGCCGTTCGTAGTCCTCGTCCGGGGCGTGGCTTTCGGCAATCCGGGTGAGCGCCTCGGTCCAGGCCAGGGCTGCGCGTTCGCGGGCACTGAAAAAGGGCGCTTCGCGCCAGGCCGACAGAGTGTAGAGGCGTCGCTCGGTTTCCCCGGCCTTGCGCGCATCGGCACTGTGCATGTCCAGGCAGAAGGCGCAGCCGTTGATCTGCGAGGTACGCATCTTCACCAGTTCGAGCAGGGATTTTTCCAGCGGCAGTTTGTTCACCGCGCCCTCCAGCGCCATCATGGCTTTCATGGCATCCGGGGAAGCGGTGTAGAAATCGATACGAGGTTGCATGGCAATGCTCCTGACAGGGGGTGAGTGGCGCTACAGTAAGCCCGGCGGGGCACGGGCCAAATAGCCAATTGCGGGCAAGATCAGGTAGCCAATCGCGCCCCTGCTGCCAGCCGCGCGGCCGGCAGGCTAAACTGCCCACCGGCATGTCCCGCCTCTCCCGCCAACGAGCCCTCCCATGGAACTGCACATCACCCTCGAGGGTCGTCGCGACCTGGCCCGGCAGATCACCGAGCAACTGCGCCACGCCATCACCAGCGGCCAGTTGGCCGAGGGGACCCAATTGCCGCCCACCCGGCTGCTCGCCGAACAATTGGGCGTGTCGCGCAAGACCGTGGCCGATGCCTACGCCCAATTGGCCTGCGACAACCTGCTGATCGGTCGGGTCGGGGCCGGGACCTTCGTCAACGGCTATGTGCCCCAAACCCGCGCTCCGGCCCAGAGCGAAGCACTGGCGGGCGCGGCGGTGGTGCGGCAATGGCGCGAAGCCTCGATCCCCTTGCACCATCCGCTCGGTACCCTGCGCTACGACTACCTCGGCGGGGCCACCAGCAAGCACCTGTTCCCCCATGAAGCATGGCGCCGCTGCGTGCTCTTCGCCCTGCGCCAGACCGCCCAGGCCCACGGTCTGTACAGCCAGCCGGAAGGTGTCGGGATGCTGCGCGAGGCGATTGCCCGGCATATCGGTTTCGCCCGTGGCGTGCGTTGCAGCGCCGCCGACCTGCTGGTGACCAATGGCGCACAGCAGGCCCTGGACCTGGTCGCCCGGGTACTGGTGGAGCCCGGCTGCACCGTCGCCGTCGAAGACCCCGGCTACCCGCCGGCGCGGCTGTTGTTTGCCGCCCAGGGCGCGCGCGTGGTCGGCGTGCCGGTTGACGAACAAGGTATCCGGGTCGAGCTGATTCCCGAGGGCACGCGGCTGATCTACGTGACCCCGGCGCACCAGTTCCCCCTCGGTATGCCGATGAGCCTGGAGCGCCGCCGGGCCCTCCTGGAACGGGCCCGGGAACTGGGCGCGATCATCATCGAGGACGACTACGACTGTGAGTTCCGCTACGAAGGGCGCCCCACCGACTGCCTGCAGAGCCTCGACCGGCATGGCCTGGTGGCCTATGTCGGGACCTTTTCCAAGACTCTTCTGCCGGAGCTGCGCCTGGGTTACCTGGTGGCGCCGCCGGGGCTGCTCAAGGCGATGGTCTCGGCCAAGCAACTGACCGACTGGCACACCGCGACCCTCACCCAGTGGGCGCTCGCCAAGTTCATCGGCGACGGTTACCTGGTCAAGCACATCCGCCGCTGCCACCAGGCCTACGCCAGCCGCCGCGAGCACCTGATCGAACGGCTCGACGGCGACCTGTCGCCTTGGTTCGAGCGCATCCACTCCACCGCCGGCTACCACCTGGCGATCCTCGATCGTGGCACGGTGGATATCCCGCAGTTAGTCGAATTGGCGAAAACCTTCGAGGTCGGGTTGTACCCGCTGGCGCCCTTCTACTACACCGCGCCAGCGCGTACCGGCCTGCTGATGGGTTATGGCTCGATTGAAACCCTGGATATCCAGCCGTCGCTGGATCGGATTCGCGAGTTGCTGCTCCAGCTGTGCCCTGAAAACTGACAGCGGCTATACGGACGGGGGGCCGGCTTCAGCCGGAGCAATAATTTGTTGAATAACCTCGCTCAGCCGATCCCGGAAGTCATTGAAGCTGTCCATGTCGATCCGGTGAGGGTCAACTTCACCATTACGTATTGCATCATTGAGATCGGCGGCTGACGAATAACCATTGCGCACTCGCTCAAGCTGACGTTTGAGTGAATCGGGAGAGTCGTCGTTACCCGATGCCTGTTCCAGCACAGCACAATGTTGATAGATCGGTTGTCGAAATGCACACAGCAACCAAGCTTCGGACTTGGGCCTGGGCAACATCGGAACCCCCAGCGGTAGACCACCCGCAGCAAACCCCTTGATCATCGATTGCCATTTTTCCCGCCACTCTCCTCGGCCTGAAGACTGCGTTCCATCGGCATCTCTAAACAATACAGGAACAACCACATCATTACGCTCATGAGCCAATGCAACAGCCTTGAGGGCGAGACGCCGGGCATTTTCGTGATAGTAACCAGTCTCCTTGGGTTTACGCTTTCCTGGTGCCGAGAACTGCCGCCCTTGATGCTTGGGCTCCACGGTAATCAGTGCGGATTTATGGACGAATTGCACGGCGTGATAATCGATCAATGAGTACCCCATCAATCTGTCGATCAGCAGATCCAAAATCAGGCACATCGGCCCTGGGATAAACTCAAAGCCCTCTTCACCGGGAGACTGGCGACCTATGTCTGACGGCCCCTCTCCACTGACCAAAAGCAACATCCGTATTACCTCGCGACCCAACGCTCGATTTCCTGAGGCAGGCGCACCAGGTCGGTATCAACAAACACTTCTCCAGGTCCCATCACAGTGAGCTTTTCGGCAACGGAGGGGATGGAAAAGAACGGGATCGTCCGCGTTCTGCCGTCGTCAGTCTTATAGATAAGCTGAACACCCTCAAGGGCAATATCATCCTCCAGATAATTGAGAATCATCGGACTATGGGTCGTCACCATCACCTGCCGATCGAGGCTCACCAGATAGTCCAGCAGAAACTCGATCAACTCTGGATTTATACCGTTTTCCACTTCGTCAAAAAGCATGAATCCGTGACGGGACAAGGTTTCTGCCAATATCGCCATCAAACGCAGCATGCCGTCATTCATGTGCCGGGCTTGGGTACTGAATGTTCCTGTAGTGTAGGTCTCCTGTATAGCCAAGGACTTCCAGCCGGAGTTCAGGGACTTGAGTTCAATTGACTGAAGTGCCGGATAGTTATTCTTAAGCATCGCTAGCAAGGAGCCCAACTCGCGTGGAGCTAACTGATGGATAAACGCGGAAAGTTTCTCTCCGGCAAAACCCAGGTCGCCATCACTTCCTCGGGCCTGTTTGCGCAAATACTGGGGAGACAGAGCATCCAGGGAGGTGATGCTGGAAATGAACTTTTTGAGTCTTAGGATTACCGGTGGCAAGCGGGACTCTTTCAGAACGGAAAGAACCGAACCTTGGTAGTCGAAGTCCATCGGTCCCGCCAGCCCCCTGAGGATTCCCCTTTTTTTTTCATAAGTAGCAAGACGTCCATCACCCACCCAAAGCGTGGTTTCGTCAATTTCCCATGATTCTTCGGTACAGCGCAGAAAGGTCCGATTGAAGCTTGCCTTCCACACAGCACGTTGACCATCGACATCGAAAACGGCTTCGAATTTTATGTTGCTACTCTTGCTTAACTTGGATTTCAGATCGATCGGTTTCCAATCGCGCTTTTTCAACCATCCTGAAAAATCCCCCTTGATTTGTTGAGAGAGGAAATCCAATGCCTGCAGGATCGTCGACTTTCCTGCACCGTTCAGACCGATCAAACAAGTGAAATTCGCCAACTGCATTTCAAAGCCGACGAGGGACTTGAAATTATCTATCTTGAACTCACAGAGGCGTATGCCCTCTTCCGCTGGCTGCCCGATACTGGATCGCTCACCAGCGTTTTCGCGCTTACCCGTCATGATGGTTCCTTGATCTGATATTGCAGCAAAAAGGAAACCAATATAGGTCAGCCTGGCTGACCACTCAAGTTATGGGGCTTTCGCCCCGCCCCACTCCTAGCAATCGTCGACAGGGGGAATGATCGGCCAATGTCGCAAACCGCGAACTGGACAGCGAACCAAGCGTGTTGCTGACGCACATTACAAGGACCTGGTGAGCGACCGCCGCGCTACGGTTTATGAGCGCAAGCGATCCCCGTGATCCACACCGTTCCCTACACACCCCGACTGCGCAACCAATGCATGAACCCGCGCTTGACCACCGGTTTGGACACGTCGAGGGTAAAGTTCTGCGCCGCATGCAGACGGTGATCCAGCAGGCTCTTCATCGCTTCGCCGATATCATGCCGGGCATCCAGGCACGGTTTGAGGTATTCCTTCTCGACCCGATACAGCAGGCAATCGGTCTTGGCCGTGAAGTCTGCCGGCACACCCTGCTCGCTGAGGATCCCGGCTTCACCGATCACCTCCCCCGGCCCCATCCGCGCTGCTTCGCTCGGCTTGTCGCCCCGAAACAACGTGACCGACACCACGCCCGACTCGATGATGAACAGATGATCGCTGACCTCGCCGCGCGGCAGGATCATGCTGCCAGCACGAAACAGCTGCGGGACCATGTTCTGACTGAAGGTTTCCTTTTCCTCGGAACGCAGCGTCGAAAAGATCGGTGAGCTTTCCAGCAATGCCCGCGGACGGGAAATCGTTGCCGCCAGATTGCTCTCCGCCGTCGACAGCAGGCTCACGCCAGACGCCTGCAGGTGCCGGAACGCCAGATCGTAGAGTTGGTTGCTCACCTCGCGCTTGAGACCCATCGACACCACAAAACCGCTGATTTCGTATTCCACCCCGGCCGCGCTGGAGCTTTTCAGCGCGACGCTCGGCGCCGGCTTGGTCAACAACGAGCGGCAGCCCAGCACCGCCCGCTCCAGCGCTTCGACCACCACATTAGGCCGTACATGCGGGCTGACCTCCAGGCTGATGGCCAGGCCGTGGACATCGCTGGGCCGGCTGAAGTTGATGATCCGGGCTTTCGCCGCCAGCGAATTGGGTACCACCGCCAGACTGCCCTGGGAGGTCTGCAGGCGCGTGGCACGCCAGTCGATATCGACCACGCGGCCTTCGGTACCGTCGATGGAGATCCAGTCATCGACCTGGTACGGCTTGGTGGTATTGAGCACGATGCCGGAAAACACGTCGCTGAGGGTGCTCTGCAACGCCAGACCGACGATGATCGCAAACGCTCCGGAGGTTGCCAGCACGCCCTTGACCGGCAGGTCGAGCACATAGGCCGCCGCGGCGATGATCGCGATGAGGAAAATGATCGCCCCCAGCACGTCCTGCAGCAGCCGCCCGGCATGGCCGACCCGCTGCATCATCACCGTGCCGACCAGTACTGTCAGGGTCCGGGCGCCGAACAGCCACCAGCCGATCTGCAAGCCGGTGGCCGCCAGATGCCGGGGGATATCCTCGGGCCAGGGGGCGATCTGCATCGGGTTCATGCCCTCGTTGAACAGCACCAGGCTGTACAACAAAAACACCGTCGGGCGTACCACCAGCTTCCAGTTGTTGCTGCGCGAACCGAGCAGGCGCCACAGCAGCAGATCGATCACCAACAAGAACAACGCACACAACAGCGGGTGCTCGGACAGAAAGGGGTACAAGGTGAACAGGTCAGGCATCGCATGGCTCCACAAACAGCTGGACAGCTGCAGGTGCCAAGGATAGCCCGCTTTCACCCGCGGCTTACAGTCCGCCGTCAGTCGCTCATCTGGCCGAAACGTCCACTGTGGAAATCGACGAAGGCCTGGTGGATCTCCGCCTCGGTGTTCATCACGAACGGACCGTGGCCGACGATCGGCTCGTCGATGGGCTCGCCACTGAGCAACAGCAGCATGGCGTCGGCATCTGCCTCCAGGTGCAGACGTTCACCGGCCTGCTCGAACACCACCAACTGCCCGGTACTCGCCACGGCCTCGCCATTGAGCCGTACGCTGCCGCGCAGCATCACCAGCACCGTGTTATGGCCGGCGTGCAGGGCCAGGTTCAGCGCCTTGCCACCCTTGAGGCGAATATCCCAGACATCGATCGGGGTGAACGTCCGCGCCGGGCCACGTTGACCGGCGAACTCACCGGCGATCAGGCGCAGGCTGCCGGCGTCATCCTCAAGGGCGATGTTCGGGATATCACGGTCGAGGATGCCCTGGTAACCAGCCGGTGCCGACTTGTCACGCGCGGGCAGGTTGACCCAGAGCTGGACCATTTCCAGCTTGCCGCCCCGCCGGGCAAAGGCCTCGGAATGGAACTCCTCGTGGATGATCCCCGCCGCTGCGGTCATCCATTGCACGTCACCCGGACCGATCACGCCACCGGCGCCGGTGGAGTCGCGATGCTCGACTTCGCCGTCATAGACGATGGTCACGGTTTCGAAACCGCGATGGGGGTGTTGGCCGACACCGCGACGCTCGGTGGTCGCAGTGAAGTCGGCGGGGCCTGCGTGATCGAGCATCAGGAACGGACTGATCTGCTGACCCAGGCCGTCGTAGGAAAACAGCGTGCGAACCGGGAAACCGTCACCGACCCAATGGCCACGGGGACTGGTGTAGATACCGAGAATCTTTTTCATGGAGCCTCCATCAAGTCATGGGGCATAGCTTAGGTTCGTCGCGTTTATAGCGGTAGTCAGGAAAAACCAGCCTGATCGTTCCACATATGGAACGGCCAGCTCAGTCGCGCTGATCGTCCGGCCCGATCCAGATCCGGAATCGAATACTTACAAACCCATAAAATTATCGTTTTGCAGTAATTAATTGCTGCAATATAGTCATTAAACGCCCTCACTTGCGGCGCATACCCTTGAAATCACCGACCTTGCCAAAGGACGTGTCATGACTCCCGATCGCCTGTCCCAACACAGCCGCTGCCTGGCTCACGCCACCCTGCTGCTGATTCTTGCCATGCTGCTGGTCAATATCGCCTGCTGGTTCTACCCCAGCCTGGTCAGCGATTACGACATCGGGTTCAACCTGGGCTTGCTGGCCACCCGCTACAACACCAGCGTGGCGGATATGCCCGCCTGGCAGGTAGCCGGCTGCATTGTGCTGTCGAGCCTGCCGTTGCTGGTGCTCGCCTGGGGGCTGCTGGCTCTGCGCCGGCTATTCCAGGCCTATGCCCGGGGCGACTACTTCTCAGCGAACACCGCCGGGTATCTGGGCAGGGTCGGCAAGAGTGTTGCCCTCTGGGTAGTGACCAGCGTGCTGCTGGAGCCGGCCCTGAGTGTGTGGATGACCTTTCTATTGCCCGCCGGGCAGCGCATGCTCAGCCTGGGCTTCAGTTCGGCGCAACTGGTCGCGTTGTTCCTGGCCGCCTCGATCATGCTGATCGCGAAGATTCTCTACACGGCCTGCTCGCTGGCCCGTGAAAACCAGCAGTTTGTCTAGGACAGCGCCATGCCGATCGAAATCAGACTCGATGTCATGCTCGCCCGGCGCAAGGTCAAATCCAAGGACCTCGCGGCGGCCATCGGCATCACCGAACAGAACCTGTCGTTGCTCAAGCAAGGCAAGGTGAAGGGGTTTCGCCTGTCGACCCTGGAAGCGATCTGCGCCTACCTCGACTGCCAGCCGGGCGACCTGCTCAGCTATACCGACACCGGGCCGACCGAGGGCTGAAGAGAGCCTCAGATCAATTGATTGCGCTTGGCGAACTCTGCCAGCGCGACCACCGACTTGAGGTTCAACTTGTCGATCAGCCGGGTCTTGTAGGTGCTCACGGTCTTGTCGCTGAGCAGCATCAGTTCGCTGATTTCCTTGTTCTTCATGCCCCGGGCAATGTAGCGCAGGATGCTCAACTCGCGATTGCTGAGATTCTCGATCTGCCGCGACTCGGACTCGTTGACGTGGTTGGCCACCCGTCCATGATCCTCGAGTCTGGGGAAAAAGCTCTTGTTGAGCATCACCGCTCGCACCGCCAGTTGCAGTTCATCGAGTTCGGCGGTCTTGGACACATAGCCCAGGGCACCGGCACGCATGCACCGCTCGGAATAGAACGCCGGCGATTGCTCGGTCAGTACCACGATCCGGCTGGACAGCCCCTGCGCGGTGATACGGGTGATCACCTCCAGGCCATCCAGCCGGGGAATGTTCAGGTCCATCACGATCAGTTGCGGCTCCAGCTCGCGCGCGCGCTGCACCGCGTCGACGCCGTTATCGGCCTCGGCCACCACTTCGTAATCGAGTTTCTCCAGCAATATCTTGATGGCCAGGCGAACGAACGGATGGTCATCCACAATCAGTGCTGTACGCATCGCAAATCCTTGAGAAGTACGCCAGCCACTGCTTGAGACGGGAACGTGCTTGCATCGATCGAAAGAGAAAGGAATCCAACGAACTCAAGTGTAGGAAAGTTCTCGGATACTTGCCTGGGCACAGCCCCCTTGCGACCTCGAGGGGCGACCGGACGGATCGCGCACTTTAGCGGCAGGGTCCGCTCAGATATGTAGGAATAATCCCAAGACTGGCGTGCCGCAACGGAAGACTTCGTTCAATCGGTGGTACTCGGGCTCCAGAACGCCTGCAGCACCCTGCTGGACGTCGACAGACGCGCCACCAGCGCATCCAGCTCGTCACCATCGATCGAGGTGACGGCCAGGGTTGCCTCGATTTCCACTTCCTCATCATCGAACGGCCGCACCTCGACATCACTGGCCGGGTAGTTGCTGCGCTCCAGCTCCTTTTCCAGCAGGGACAGCACGATCTTCTGCTCGGTACGCCGGGCCGTCAGATAGAGAATATAGGTGACTTCCGCCGAAACCACGTCCAGCGGCTGGCGGTTGATATAGTTGACGATCGGTCGCAGCAGGGTGTTGGCCGCCAGGACGAACAACGTACCGAGCAGCGCCTCGAGGATCAGGTCGGCACCGGCACAGGCACCCACAGCCGCCGAGGCCCAGAGCGTGGCGGCGGTGTTCAGGCCGCGAACGTTGCCCTCTTCACGCATGATCACGCCGGCGCCGAGAAAGCCGATGCCGGACACCACGTAGGCAACCACCCGCACCGCGCCCTCGGCACCGCCAAGACGGTTGGCCATATCGACAAAGATCGCCGCCCCGACCGCCACCAGCACGTTGGTGCGCAGGCCGGCGGTGCGCTGGCGATACTGACGCTCGAAGCCGATCAACCCACCGAGGATGAACGCTGCACCGAGGCTGACCAGGGTATCGGTCAGCGAGTCGAGGTTGATGTTGTCCAGAGCCTTCATCCGTTCACTCCCTTTTCGATGATGGGGTCCAGGGGGCTATCGGGCTGTGGCAGTCACTCCCCAAAACCCCATGGCACAAATGGCTCACTCACCACAACACGGCACCCACCTCACTGCCAGCCGAATCGACGGCAGTAGAAGCCCTTCACCGCCTGCGTCAGCGCCATGTACGCCAGCAGGATCACCGGCAGGAACACGAAGTACAGCGACGGCAACGCCTGCAACTTGAAGTAATGCGCCAGCGGGCCCATCGGCAGGAAGATCCCCACCACCATGATGACCAACGTCATGATCATCAGCGGCGTCGCCGCGCGGCTTTGCAGGAACGGAATCTTCGGCGTGCGGATCATGTGCACGATCAGCGTCTGGGTCAGCAGGCCGACCACGAACCAGCCCGACTGGAACAACGTCTGGTGATCCGGGGTGTTGGCATCAAAGACATACCACATCAAGGCGAACGTGGTGATGTCAAAGATCGAACTGATCGGCCCGAAGAAGAACATGAAGCGCCCGACATCCGCCGGCTGCCAGCGCTGCGGCTTGCGCAGCAGGTCCTCGTCGACGTTATCGAACGGGATGGCGATCTGCGAGATGTCGTACAGCAGGTTCTGCACCAGCAGGTGCATCGGCAGCATCGGCAGGAACGGAATGAAGGCGCTGGCCACCAGCACCGAGAACACGTTGCCGAAGTTCGAGCTGGCGGTCATCTTGATGTACTTGAGCATGTTGGCGAAGGTGCGACGCCCTTCGAGCACGCCCTCCTCCAGCACCATCAGGCTCTTTTCCAGCAGGATGATGTCGGCCGCTTCCTTGGCGATGTCCACCGCGCTGTCCACCGAAATGCCGATATCGGCGGTACGCAGGGCCGGTGCGTCATTGATGCCGTCCCCCATGAAACCGACCACATGGCCGTTGGCCTTGAGCAGGCGAACGATACGTTCCTTGTGCGACGGCGTCAGTTTGGCAAACACGTTGGTGGTCTCGATCGCCTTGGCCAACTGCTTGTCGCTCATGCGCTCGATGTCGTTGCCCATCAACAGGCCCTGCTGCTCCAGACCGACCTCGCGACAGATCTTGGCGGTCACCAGCTCGTTGTCGCCGGTCAGCACTTTCACCGCGACGCCGTGTTCAGCCAGCGCACGCAGGGCCGGAGCGGTGCTTTCCTTGGGCGGGTCGAGGAAGGCCACGTAGCCGATCAGGGTCAGATCCTGTTCGTCGGCCAGGCTGTAGACATCCTCACCGGCTTCCATGGAGCGCGCCGCGACCGCCACCACCCGCAACCCCTCTTCGTTGAACGTCGCAGTGACCTGGCGAATCCGCGCCAACAGTTCGTCGGTCAGCGGTTCCTCGGCCTCGCCGTGACGCACCCGGGTGCACACCGACAAGACTTCCTCTACCGCGCCCTTGCAGATCAGCAGGTGTGGATGGTCCTGCTCGACCACCACCACCGACATACGCCGACGATTGAAGTCGAACGGGATCTCGTCAACCTTCTGAAACGCGGTACCGACCTGCAACTCACGGTGCACCTCGACATGTTCGAGCACCGCGACGTCCAGCAGGTTTTTCAGGCCGGTCTGGTAATAGCTGTTGAGGTAGGCCATTTCCAGCACATCCTCGGACTCCTCGCCCCAGACATCGACATGCCGCGCCAGGAAAATCCTGTCCTGGGTCAGGGTACCGGTCTTGTCGGTGCACAGCACATCCATCGCGCCGAAGTTCTGGATCGCATCCAGGCGCTTGACGATGACCTTCTTGCGCGACAGGAACACCGCGCCCTTGGCCAGCGTCGAGGTGACGATCATCGGCAGCATTTCCGGCGTCAGGCCGACGGCGATCGACAGCGCGAACAGCAGCGCCTCCATCCAGTCGCCCTTGGTGAAGCCGTTGATGAACAGTACCAGTGGCGCCATGACGAACATGAAGCGGATCAGCAGCCAGCTGACTTTGTTCACCCCGTGCTGGAACGAGGTCGGCGCGCGGTCGGTGGCGCTGACCCGCTGGGCCAGGGCGCCGAAATAGGTGTTGTTGCCGGTGGTCAGCACCACTGCGGTGGCCGCCCCGGAGACCACGTTGGTGCCCATGAACAGGATGTTGTCCAGATCCAGCGGGTTATTGGCGCTGGGGTCGATCTGACGGACGAATTTCTCCACCGGCATGGACTCGCCGGTCATCGCCGCCTGGCTGACGAACAGGTCCTTGGCGGTCAGCACCCGGCAGTCGGCGGGAATCATGTCGCCGGCCGAGAGCACGATCAGGTCGCCCGGCACCAACTGGCGGATCGGCAACTCGATACGCTGGGCACCCTGAACCTGAGCCGAGGCTGCATGGAACTTGCCGAACACCGGGGTGGTGTGTGCGGCGAAATCCCGGCGCATGACCGTCGCGGTGTTGCTGACCATGGCCTTGAGCGCATCGGCGGCCTTGTTCGACTTGGCTTCCTGCCAGAAACGCAGCAGGGTCGAGAGCACCACCATGGAGAAGATCACCGTGGCGGCCTTGAGGTCATCGGTCAGCCAGGAAATCAGCGCCAGCAGGGTCAACAGCAGGTTGAAAGGATTCTTGTAGCAGTGCCACAAGTGTACCCACCACTTCAGCGGCTGCTCATGCTCGACCTCGTTGAGCCCGAACTTTTCCCGCAACTGTTGGGCCTGGGCTTCGCTCAAGCCGTCGGCATGGGCGCCAAGGCGCTCCAGCAAGCCCAGGGGGTGATCGTTGGCGGCCGACACCAGGGTCTGCGCCAGGGTGGGCGGAACCTCGCGGCTGACCGTGGCGTTGGTCAGGCTTTCAAGCAAGGCCAGACGGCGAAAGTGCCGGGCGAAATGCCGGGTCCGCAGGAAACCGGCAAAGAATTCCTTCAACAGGGTGAGGTTCATGGGGCTGACTCCCGCTCCACCGACCCGGCTCCTGCAACGGCAGAAAGACGGTCGACATTGATCGTGCGAGCAGAATCCACATGCGCGATACCGCCAGCGCGTGCCAGGCCCAATCGGACAGTCACGGTTGGCCGCCAGGCAAAAATGCCAGGCGCGTCGATAGCGTCGCGACAGGCCAGGGGCCACATCACACACTGTTCAGTGTCGGGAAAAGGGACTTCGCAAGACAGCCGCCAGGGGCTGTGATCGGAATGCCGCTTCTCGCTTTCGGGCGAGACAACGGCAGGTGGAGGCTGCGCGTTATCTTGCCGAGAATATGCCGGTCATCGGAACCGGCCGACTACTGTCACTCGAACAAGTACCCACATGGGCCTCCGCAATGGATGAAAACGCGCGAAGCTTACACTTCGACATTTACAGCGTAAACGGTAACCAGGCGTTTCGCAGGGCTACCGAAAGGTTCTTCAGGCAGGGTTCAGGTTGGGGAGGACGAACAGCCTTCGCAGTCCCACTGACGCATACGGGAACGGCAGTGTTTCATCGCATTGACGATATGTTTTTCCACCAGGCTGCGGGAGATATTCAGGCGTTCGGCGATTTCCGGATGCGACAGCCCCTCCAGCTTTCGCAACATGAAACTGTCTCGACACAAAGGCGGCAGCTCAGTCAGGGCACGCTGCAGCATGTGCAGGCGCAGGTCGTGGTCCAGTTCGGTTTGCGGCGAAGGACTGAAAAACCGTTCATCGGTATCGAGCACTTCCAGCGACTCGTTCTGGCGCACGGCATTGCGCCGATGGTCATCGATCACCAGGTTCATCGCCGTGCGATAGAGAAAGGCCCGCGGCTGTTCGATCGGTGTGTCATGGGAGCGTTCCAGCACCCGCACATAGGCATCATGTACCACATCCTCGACAATCTCGCGGTTACCCAGTCTCGCATTGAGGAAACACACCAGTTCGCGGTAGTAGTTTTCCAATGTGACTCCTGTTCGCACGCGGGGCGGGGGCCGGTCCTTGCGTCATCGACGATTTCGATGATGGCAGTTTGAGAACGTGTAATTTATAGTAATTCTCATATAGATTTAAAGTGTTACCGAAGAAAAGACTGCAATGTCTGGAAAAACAGCATCGGACAAAGGCTTAAATTCGCCACAGGGCTCCTCGTCTAACTGAAAGCTCCCGTGCTCCTGCCAGCGACCGATATCACACTGTCGCGTGGCCACGGTTCGATCTTCCATCGGCTGGAACCCTGCATGAAACGTCCTCGACGCACCCGACGCGCCCTGCTTGTCTCACTCTGCCTGATCCCTGTCGTCGCCTTCGCCACCTGGCAGATCCTGCCACCCGGGCGCGACAGCTTCCCCACCGTCACGGTCAGCCGCGGTGATATAGAAAGCAGCGTGACCGCGCTTGGCACCCTGCAGCCCCGTCGTTATGTCGATGTCGGTGCCCAGGCTTCCGGGCAAATCCACAAGATCCACGTCGAAGCCGGCGATCAGGTCAAGGAAGGCCAGTTGCTGGTGGAGATCGACCCATCGACGCAGAAAGCCAAGCTCGACGCAGGCCGTTATTCCATCGAAAACCTCAAGGCCCAGCTGCAGGAGCAACGTGCCCTGCACGAGTTGGCCCGGCAGAAGTACCAGCGCCAACTGCAACTCAATGCCGGCGGCGCGACCCGGGTCGAGGACATTCAGAGTGCCCAGGCCGAAATGCGTACCACCCAGGCACGCATCAATATGTTCCAGGCACAGATTCTCCAGGCCCAGGCCAGCCTGCGCAGCGACGAGGCAGAGCTGGGTTATACGCGCATCTATGCGCCCATGAACGGCACCGTGGTCGCCCTCGATGCCCGCGAGGGCCAGACCCTCAACGCGCAGCAGCAGACCCCGCTGATCCTGCGGATTGCCAGGCTGTCGCCGATGACGGTATGGGCCGAGGTCTCCGAAGCCGACATCGGCCACGTCAAACCGGGCATGAGCGCCTACTTCACCACCCTCAGCGGTGGCAACCGACGCTGGAGCAGCACCGTGCGGCAAATTCTGCCAGTGCCGCCCAAGCCGCTGGAGCAGTCCAGCCAGAGCGGCAGCAGCAGCCCCAGTGGCAGTGGCAAGAGCGGCGCCGCTCGAGTGGTGCTGTATACCGTGCTGCTGGATGTCGATAACGCCGACCAGGCGCTGATGGCGGAAATGACCACCCAGGTATTCTTTGTCGCCGACCGTGCGCAGAACGTCCTCACCGCACCGATCGCCGCCCTGCAGGGCGGCCACGAACCGCACCGACAGACCGCCCGTGTGGTTACCCCGCAAGGCCGGATCGAGACTCGCGAAGTCCGCACCGGCATCAGCGACCGCTTGCGCATAGAGGTACTCGAAGGCCTGGCCGAAGGCGATCACCTGCTGATCGGTCCGGCCTTCGGTAGCGGAGGCTGAATGCAAACGCCACTGATCGAACTGCAGGACATCCGTAAATCCTACGGTGGCGACGACAGCCCGCTGGTGGAAGTGTTGCGCGGCATCGACCTGTCGATCCATGCCGGGGAATTCGTCGCCATCGTCGGCGCCTCAGGCTCCGGCAAGTCGACCCTGATGAACATTCTCGGCTGCCTCGACCGCCCCACTTCCGGCAGCTACCGCTTCGCCGGCGAGCCGGTGGCCGAACTCGACACCGATGAACTGGCCTGGCTACGTCGCGAGGCCTTCGGGTTCGTGTTCCAGGGTTATCACCTGATCCCCTCCGGCTCGGCCCAGGAAAACGTCGAAATGCCGGCCATCTATGCCGGCACTCCGGCGGCCGAGCGCCATGCCCGCGCCACCGCCCTGCTCGACCGCCTGGGCCTGGCCAGCCGCCGCGGCAACCGCCCGCACCAATTGTCCGGCGGCCAGCAGCAACGGGTATCGATCGCCCGGGCGCTGATGAACGGCGGCCATATCATTCTTGCCGACGAACCCACCGGCGCCCTCGACAGCCATAGCGGCGCCGAGGTGATGAGCCTGCTCGACGAGTTGGCCAGCCAGGGCCACGTGGTGATACTGATTACCCATGACCGCGAAGTCGCCGCCCGTGCCAAGCGCATCATCGAAATCCGCGATGGCCTGATCATCAGCGACAACGCCAGCCAGGCCGACGCGCCGTTGCCCAACGCCAACCCCGGCTCCCTGCAGGCCGTGGATCTGCGCCAGCGCCTGAGCAATGGCAGCGAATACAACGGTGCCTGGAAAAGTGAACTGCTCGAGGCCGTGCAGGCCGCCTGGCGGGTGATGTGGATCAACCGCTTCCGCACCGCCCTGACCCTGCTCGGCATCGTCATCGGCGTCGCCTCGGTGGTGGTCATGCTGGCGGTGGGCGAAGGCAGCAAGCGCCAGGTCATCGCCCAGATGGGCGCCTTCGGCTCCAATATCATTTACCTCAGCGGCGCATCGCCCGCCCCGCGCGCTCCCCTGGGCGTGATCACCCTGGACGACGTGGCGGCACTGTCAGCCCTGCCCCAGGTGAAAATGATCATGCCGGTCAATGGCAACGACGCCACCGTACGTTTCGGTAATCTGGACCACAACGCCTATGTCGGCGGCAATGACACCCAGTTCCCGGCGATCTTCAACTGGCCGGTGGTCGAAGGCAGCTACTTCACCCAGGCCGATGCCCAGAGCGGCGCCGCCGTGGCGGTGATCGGCCACAAGATCCGCGACAAGCTGTTCCACGACCTGCCCACTGCCGTCGGACAATACCTGTTGATCGAGAACGTGCCCTTCCAGGTAGTCGGCGTACTCCAGGAAAAAGGCGCCACCTCCGGCGAGACCGACAGCGACGAACGTGTCGCGATTCCCTACACCGCCGCCAGCGTCCGCCTGTTCGGCACCCGCAATCCGGAGTATGTGGCCATCGC
Organism: Pseudomonas asplenii; assembly: GCF_900105475.1. NCBI lineage: Bacteria > Pseudomonadati > Pseudomonadota > Gammaproteobacteria > Pseudomonadales > Pseudomonadaceae > Pseudomonas > Pseudomonas asplenii. Next base: position 6,080,499 of record NZ_LT629777.1, read on the forward strand.
CACCAGTGACGGACGCAACGTCAAGGACGCCGAACGTGCCATCGACCAAGTGATGCTGACCATGCATGACGACCGCCGCGACTTCCGCCTGACCAACAACGCGGCAATGATCCAGGCAGAAGCCCGAACCCAGAACACGCTGTCGCTGATGCTCGGCTCGATTGCCGCCATCTCTCTGCTGGTGGGTGGGATCGGGGTCATGAACATCATGCTGATGACCGTCCGCGAACGCACCCGGGAAATCGGCATTCGCATGGCCACCGGTGCCCGCCAGCGGGACATCCTGCGCCAGTTCCTCACCGAAGCGGTGATGCTCTCGGTGGTGGGAGGCCTGACCGGCGTGGTCTTGGCAATGGCCGTCGGCGGCATCCTGCTACTCAGCAAGGTCGCCGTGGCGTTCTCCCTGGCCGCGGTTGCCGGTGCCTTCGCCTGCGCCCTGGTCACCGGCGTGATCTTCGGCTTCATGCCTGCCCGCAAAGCCGCCCGGCTCGATCCGGTGGCCGCCCTTACCAGTGAATGATCGATCTATGAAGCCGCAACTCTCCCTGCTTACAATCTGCCTGCTGCTCAATGCCTGCAGCGGCCCCGCTGCCCATCCGGACAGCGGCCTGGCGCCGCCGACAGCCTGGCAGTTTACCCAGCGCCAGGCACTGCAACAGGACAATCGCCCATGGTGGCGACAATTTGGCAGCCCCGAACTCGACCAACTGATCGACCAGGCACTCCTGGGCAGCCATGACATCGCCGCTGCCGCCGCACGGGTGCGTCAGGCCCGGGCCAGCGCGGTGATCGCCGGCGCCCCGCTACTGCCACAGGTCGATCTGAATCTGGACGCCAGCCGCAACAAGCTGCTGCACGGCACTGCCGACAGCGACAACAACAGCAAGAGCTTCGGCGCCGGCCTCAGCGCCACCTACGAGGTGGACTTCTGGGGCGGGCTGGCCGCCACCCGCGATAGCGCCCTGCAGAGCCTGCGGGCCAGCGAGTTCGACCGGGCCACGGTGGAGCTGACCCTGCTCGGCAGCGTCGCCGACCAGTACGCCCGCACCCTGTCCGCTCGCGAACAGCAGCACATCGCCGAACTGAACCTGGTCAATGCCCAGAACGTACTCAAGCTGGTGCAGACCCGCTACGACTCGGGCTCGGCCACAGCACTGGAGCTGGCCCAGCAGAAAAGCCTGGTGGCCGCCCAGCAGCGCCAATTGCCGCTGATCCAGCAACAGGCCGCAGAGTCGCTGATCAGCCTGGCCGCCCTGCTCGGCCAACCGGTACAGACGCTGAAAGTCGGCAGCCAGCCCTTCTCCAGCCTGAGCTGGCCACGGATCGACGCGGGCCTGCCCAGCGAGCTGCTGAGCCGCCGCCCGGACATCGCCCGGGCCGAAGCCCAACTGGCGGCGGCCCAGGCCGATGTCAAGGTGGCGCGGGCGGCGTTGCTGCCCAAGCTGACCTTGAGCGCCCGACTCGGCTCGGAGTCCAGTGAGACCTCCGAGGCCCTGCGCACACCGTTCTACAACCTGACCGCCGGGCTGGTTGCACCGGTGTTCAACCACGGCCGCCTGCGGGCGGAGCGGGACAAGGCCACGGCCCGTGAAGAGGAACTGCTGGAGACCTATCGCGGGGCGATCATCAACGGCTTCGCCGATGTCGAGAAAGCGCTCAACAGCATCGAGCGCCTGGACCAGCAACGCCAATGGCAGGAAGAAGAACTGCGCCAGGCCAAGGCGGCCTTCGAGCTGTCCCAGAGCCGCTACCGGGCGGGCGCCGCCGACCTGCTGACGGTGCTGGAAACCCAGCGCACGCTGTACGCCGCACAAGACCTGAACGTGCAACTGCGACTGAGCCGCGTACAGGCCAGCATCGCCTTGTACAAGGCGCTGGGCGGGGGCTGGACCGAACACTGAGCCTGCTGAGTCAATGGCTGCCCAGAACGGCCTTCAGCGCCTGGGTGGCCGAACACCGTCTGGTGGTCTGGTGGCAAGCCCGCTCGCCACACCAGGCCTCAGCAGCCCTTCCCCCCCGACCTCTGCAGCCCCTCAGCGATCTTTCAGCGACAGGTGACGGGCATACCACGGGCGCCGCGGCACCCGTCGCAGCAGGTCGGGCAGCCCCTTCTCGTCGGCGAAGGTGATACGCAGCGCCAACTTCATGGTCTCCGGGTCCATCTCCACCGACTTGCCGACGCTCAGGCCCGGCGTGGTACTGCAGCCATGGGTGCTCGGGCCCAACCACGGATCCTCCACCTCGACCCAGCGCCCAGGCGCGAACCACGGCACACCATTGACCTCCAGGCGCGTGACCTGGCCCGGATGGAAACGCTCGTGGGCACGGAACCAGTCCTCGATGCGATCGTCGATCCAGCCATGGAACAGCCAGAACACCGGGTGTACATGGGAAGAGAACGGGTCGCCGAGAAAGTCGTTTTCCGGCTCGAACCAGCGCGGGGCGAAATCGGTGAATTCGCGAGCCATTGGTACCGGTGCGCCGTTGGACGGATCGCGCGGCACGGCGGCCCAGCGCATGTGCAGCCAGTCGTGCAGGCCCAGTTCGAGTTCGGAGCCGAACTGGCCAAGCGTCAGCTTCGACAGGTAACGCGGGTCGGTGTACTGCGACTCCCAGACCTGGAAGTTGCTGTGGTAGGTGTCGGCACTCTTGATATCGCTGACCCACTGGCTGTAGTCATCATCGTCTTCGGCCAGCCAGGTCGGCGGTACGGCCCAGCCGTCATGGTTATCGAAATACTCGATGAAGCCCTGACGATCACGCCCCAACTCCGGCTGCGGCTGCGGGAAACGGCGCCAGGACGGCAGCGGCTGGATCGCGCGGGCGGCCCGCAGCATATGCCGGTGCATGAAGAAGAAATCGATACCCGAGCCATTGCGGTCCTTGCGCGGACCGCGGGCGTCACGTTCCTTGTCCCGGGGCCCGGGCTGCCAACCGATGCCACGCAGGCCATCGCGTTTTTCCTCGGGCAACTTGTGCCACTTGTCCCGGGTGGCGTGCCAGAGCTGGTGGAACAACCGATGCTCGGGCGACACCAGCCAGGCGAGCAGGGGCGCACTCAGGCCGATACGCTCGCGAGCTTCGGGAAAAGTATGCTTGGTGGCGACAAAACGGCTGTCCAGTTGGGTCAGCGCCAGTGGCCGGTCAAGGCGTTCGATGCGCCCGGAGAGAGTACCCGTACCGGCATTGCCATAGGTCGCCCAGACCTCATCCAGGGTCATGCTCAATTCGTATTCGGGAAACGCCTGCCCAGCACGGAAAAGGCGCCAGAACAGTTGCGCGCCATCAGCCACCGCCAGGTCAGCGACCACGCGCAGACGGGGCTCGGCCTTGCCACGCAGGCCCTCGGCCGTGTCGATGAACCCGCAGACCGCACGGCCGCGTGGAGCGATATCGAGCAATACCTGCACACCCTCCAGGGGCAGCCCGGCCAGACCGGCATCACGGCCCTCGAAACGAATATTCCAGACGCCACGCAAGTGGTTGGCCAGACGCTGGCCGGCCGTGTCGAGCAGATCGACCGTGGCCTCACCTGGCGTGATGGGCTCGTCCTCGCGCATCAGTTCACGGTGTGCGTAATAAGCCGCGGGGATGGCAGCGCCGGTAAGCGCCAGGCCCGCTATGAACCCTCGTCGAGAAATCGTCATCGCCCTACCTGTGTCAGCCTTGAAGCAGGCTCTATCCCAGCTAGGACGTTGAACCCGGGGCAAAATTTAGCCTCCGTCAGTTTGCAAAAGCGCTAAATTCCGTGCCTCTCCACTCGTTCCTCCCAGATAGCAAAAGCCCTTGGGGCTGCCTGTGACCTGCGAACCAGAATGAGATGGCAATGATAAAACCGCGCTCGAAAAAGGCTCTCTATATCGGTCTGCCACTGGCCCTGGCCATCGGCGCAGCCTCTGCCTGGTTGGGCTGGCAGTACTGGCCAGATCCGGGTTATCCGCTGAAGATCGTCAAGCAGGCGGATGAGTTGCAGGACCGGATCATCTCTTTCGATAGCCATATTACCGTGCCCCTGACCTTCGGTGCCGAAGGCCGCGAGGCCGACAAGGATGGCGCCACTCAGTTCGACCTGGCGAAAGCGGCACGCGGGCGTCTGTCGGGTGCGGCACTGACGGTTTTCGGCTGGCCGGAAATCTGGAACGGCCCGAATGCTCCGCATCGCCCGACAGCGGGTTTCGTCGATGAGGCCCGCAAACAGCAGGAAGTTCGCTACAAGATCATTACAGGGATAGTCCGTGACTTTCCCAATCAGGTGGGGATCGCCTACACCCCCGATGACATGCGCCGGCTGCATGGAGAAGGCAAGTTCGCGATTTTCATCAGCATGCTCAACGCCTATCCGCTGGGCCACGACCTCAGCCTGCTGGACACCTGGGCCGCACGCGGCATGCGCATGTTCGGCTTCAGCTACGTGGGCAACAACGACTGGGCCGACTCGTCCCGACCACTGCCGTTTCTCAACGATACCCCAGACGCCCTCGGCGGCCTGTCCGACATCGGCAAGCAGGCAGTGCAGCGTCTCAACGACCTGGGGGTGATCATCGACGTCTCGCAGATGTCGACCAAGGCCCTGGAACAGGTCAGCCAGTTGAGCCGCACGCCGATGGTCGCGTCCCACTCGGCGCCCCGCGCGCTGGTGGACATTCCGCGCAACCTCAGCGACCAGGAAATGCAACTGATCAAGAACAGCGGCGGCGTGGTGCAGATCGTCGCGTTCCCCGCCTACCTGCGGCCGTTGAGCCAGCCCACCCTGGATAAGCTCAATGCCCTGCGCAAGCGTTTCGACCTGCAGCCCCTGACGAACCTGGCCATGGCACTGATGCCCGGCGATCCGATCATCACCGTCTGGCCGGAACAGCGCTTCGGCGAATACGCCAGCGAGCTGTACGCGATCCTCGACAAGGAACCCAAGGCCGACCTCAAGGACTTCGGCAACGCCATCGACTATGCGGTGAAAAAAATCGGCATCGACCACGTCGGCATCAGTTCGGACTTCAACGACGGCGGCGGCATCGACGGTTTCAAGGACGTCAGCGAAGCACGCAACGTGACTGCCGAACTGCTCCAGCGCGGTTATTCCGAAGCCGATATCGCCAAGCTCTGGGGCGGCAACTTCCTGCGAGTCTGGGACCAGGTACAGAAGGCCGCCAAACCCTGAACGCCTGCGCCCGGCCTGAAGCGGGATTGCCCACTTCAGCCCGTGCGCCGATCCATTATCCAGACCGTCCAAGTGATCACTCATGACTGACCGCAGAACCTTTCTCAAGCAGGCCGGCCTGCTCGCTGCCAGCCTGCCGCTCGGTGCCCGCCTGGACCTGGCCGCCGCCTCCACACCGGCCGCCGCCCCCACGCAGAGCGGCGATAAATGGACGCGACTGCGCCAGCTGTTCGACCAGGACCCGGACTACCTGCACTTCTCCAACTTCCTGGTCACCAGCCACCCCAAGCCCGTACGCGACGCCATCGAGCGCCATCGCGCGGCCATCGATCGCAACCCGGGCCTGGCAATGGACTGGGACCTGGCCGAAACCTGGAAGCGCGAAAACCAGGTACGCCAGGCCGCTGGACGCTACCTGAAGGCCCAGCCGGGCCAGATCGCCCTGACCGGCAGCACCACCGAAGGCCTGGCGATGATCTACGGCGGCATCCATGTGCGCCCCGACCAGGAAATTCTCACCACCGAGCACGAGCATTACTCGACCCGCAACACCCTGCGGCTGCGCACCGAACGCGAAGGCACCCGCGTGCGCAAGATCAGCCTGTTCAAGGCCCCCCAGCGGGTCTCGGCCGATGAAGTGCTCGGTAATATCGCCCGAGCCATCAAGCCGCAAACCCGGGTCCTGGGCATGACCTGGGTGCAATCGGGCAGCGGGGTCAAGCTGCCGATTGGCGAGATCGGCAAGCTGGTGGAGGAAAAGAACCGCGATCGCGACGACAAGGACCGCATCCTCTATGTGGTCGACGGGGTCCACGGCTTCGGCGTCGACAACCTCGACTTCCCGGACATGCACTGCGACTTCTTCATTGCCGGTACCCACAAGTGGCTGTTCGGCCCGCGTGGCACCGGCATTGTCTGCGCCCGCTCGGAAGAGGTCAGGGACGTCACGCCGCTGGAACCGACCTTCTCCGAAGACACCAACTTCGCCACCTCGATGAGCCCAGGTGGCTATCACGCCTTCGAACACCGCTGGGCCCTGGACCAGGCCTTCGAACTGCACCTGGAACTGGGCAAGGCCGAGGTCCAGGCGCGGATCCATGCGCTCAACACTGAACTCAAGCAGCGCCTGCAGGCCGACTCGCGTATCGAACTGGTCACGCCCATGAGCCCGCAACTGTCGGCCGGTTTCAGCTTCTTCCGGGTCAAGGGCCAGGACAGCGACCAGGTCGCAGCCAGGCTACTCAAGAACAAGGTGGTGGTCGATGCGGTGGACCGCGACGTAGGGCCCGTGGTGCGCACCGCCCCCGGCCTGCTCAATAGCGAAGCCGAACTGGACCGGTTCATGACCCTGCTCGGCCAGCAACTATGAATCGGGCCCGGCGGCACGGCCCAGCGTTTTCAGATTTCTGCCTGCGAGATATCCCATGACAGCACAATGCCCCAGCACCCGTTCCCGTGTCGGCCTCCGGTCGGCCATGACCCTCGCCGCCCTGTTCGCCGCCGGGCTGTGCGGCAATGCCTGCGCCGCCAGCGCCCCGTTGCCGGGCAAGGTGTTCAAGGACTGCAAGGACTGCCCGGAAATGGTGGTGCTGCCCGCGGGTACCTTCACCATGGGCAGCCCCGAGGACGAGGTCGGCCGCGAGCCGGATGAAGGGCCGATGCACGAGGTCACCTTCAAGAAAGCCTTCGCCATCAGTCGCTTCCAGGTACTGGCCGGCGAATGGAAAGCCTACCTGCACAGCACCGGCTACAAGATGCCGGATGGCGATACCCGCCCGGGCCGCGAGTGCCTGGCCGGCGAGCCGCGCTATCCCATGAGCGACCGGCAACCGGCGGTCTGCATGGACTGGCGCGAGGCCGAGGCCTATGCGAAGTGGCTGTCGAAGAAAACCGGCAAAGCCTATCACCTGGTCAGCGAGGCCCAGCGTGAATACGCCGTGCGCGGCGGCACCACGGGGCCCTTCCCGTTCCCCTTCGACGAGGGCAAGGCGTACAGCATCGCCCAGCATGCCAACACCTACGGTCCGGCAGACGGCTTCAGCTACACCTCGCCGGCCGGCAGCTTCCCAGCCAATGCCTTTGGCGTCTATGACGGCCACGGCAATGTCTGGGAATGGACCGCCGACTGCTATGTCGATACCTACCAGGGCGCACCGACCGACGGCAGTCCACGCCTGGATAGCCAGGAATGCGAGGACCGCCGCTCGATCCGCGGTAATGACTGGACTGAAGCGCCGGTCTTCTCCCGTTCCGCCAACCGCAACGAACGCAGCGAGTACACCCGCGGTGACTGGCTGGGTTTGCGCGTTGCCCGCGAACTCTAAATCCCACCGCGAAACACTCGTCTAAAGAGTTCAAGGCGCCGTGCGCGGCGCCTGTTTCCCAAGTCCTTCACGAGTAGCCCCCATGCCTCTCCAAGCACAAAGCCTCGCCCAGGAAACCCTGAGGATCCTCAAGCCCTTCTGGCTGCTGGTGGTCCTCTCGGCCGCCCTGGGGGTGGTCAGCGGACTCAGTGTCACGGCCCTGCTGGCGACCATCAACGACGCCATGAACGCGGACGGCGGCCCGGGTACCCGCATCGCCCTGCTGTTTGGCAGCCTGTGCCTACTGACCCTGGCCTGCTCGACCGTTTCCAACCTGCTGACCAACTACGTCGGCCAGCGGGTGGTCGCCCGGCTGCGACAGGAACTGGCCGCCAAGGTCCTGGTGGCGCCTATCGAGCAACTGGAACGTTATCGTGCCCACCGGCTGATCCCGGTGCTGCTCAACGACGTCAGCACCATCAGCACCTTTGCCCTGTCGGTGGCGCCGATGGTAATTGCCTTCACCGTCACCCTCGGCTGCCTGGCCTACCTGGCCGCGCTGTCCTGGCAGATTCTCGCCCTGACCCTGTTGACCGTGGTCATCGGCAGCGGCGCGCAGTGGCTCGCCCATCGCGTTGGCATGCGCAGCATCCTGCGTGCCCGGGACGGCGAAGACGAGTTGCAGAAGCACTACCAGGCGATTTCCGCCGGGGCCAAGGAACTGCGTATCCAGCGCCAGCGCCGCCAGTTCATGCACGACCAGCAGATCCATGGCACCACCGAACGCATCAGCCAGGCCAACATCCGCGCGGCAAACATCTTCGTCAGCGCCGAAACCTTCGGCTCGATGCTGTTCTTCGCGGTCATCGGCATCGCCATCACCTTCCAGGCCCTCTGGCCGACCACCGACAAGACCGTGCTCGGCGGCTTCGTGCTGGTCATGCTGTACATGAAGGGCCCACTGGAACGACTGGTCACCACGATCCCGAGCATCAGCCGTGCCGAGATCGCCTTCCGCCGCATCGCCGAGCTGTCGTGGCGCTTCTCCTCGCCGGAGCCGCACCTGCTGGTCAGCGACCGTGACCTCGATCCGACGCCACTGCAGAGCATCGAACTGCGTCAGTTGCGCTACGACTACCCCTCGGTCGAAGGCGTCCCGCCGTTTCACCTGGGGCCGGTGGACCTGACCATCCGCCAGGGCGAGATCGTCTTCATCGTCGGTGAGAACGGCTGTGGCAAGACCACCCTGATCAAACTGCTGCTGGGCCTGTACACACCACAACAGGGCGAGGTCCGCCTCAATGGCGCGCCGGTCACCGCCCAGGGCCTGGACGACTATCGTCAGCTGTTCACCACCATCTTCGCCGACTACTACCTGTTCGACGAAGTGGCCCAAGGGGGTACTCCACTGCCACCGGAGTCGATCAAGTACCTGCAACGCCTGGACATCGCCCACAAGGTCAGCATCCGCGACGGCAGCTTCAGCACTACCGACCTCTCCACTGGCCAGCGCAAGCGCCTGGCGTTGCTCAATGCCTGGCTGGAGCAACGCCCGGTGCTGGTGTTCGACGAATGGGCAGCGGACCAGGATCCGGCGTTTCGCCGGGTGTTCTACACCGAGCTGCTGCCCGAACTGCGCGACCAGGGCAAGACCATCATCGTCATCTCCCACGATGACCGTTACTTCCCGGTGGCCGACCAGCTGGTGCGCATGCAGGCGGGGCAGATCCAGGTCGAACGCGTACAACGGGCGACTGAGCCCGCCTGAACCCGGTCACCCCGCGCGCAACGCGCGGGGCCAACCCGCCTAAATTCCCCCGCCGTCACTTCGTTCTTCCTATAGCCAGCGACCCGACAGTCCCTCCGGCATTGCGTTGCGCAAGCAGCGCCCATGGAAGAAAGCCCCCTCAGCAAAATTTTTCCGCTTTGTTTTCCGATTTTGTCGGGCTGGTGCGTCTTCTTCTCAAGTAATAACAATTCCTAGTTGCTTTTCCACACTTAGAAAGAGCTGAAAGAATGCCGACAACACACCGACTGACACCCCTGAGCAAGGCCTTGCTGGTTCGCAAGATGCTGCGCTCGCCTGTCACGCTCGGCGCCATGGGGATGGCGCTGGCACTGCCGATGGCTGCGCAGGTACAGGCCCAGGAGTTCCAATTCGACATTGCTGCCCAGCCACTGCCGGCGGCCCTGCATGAACTCGGGCGCCAGGGCAATATCCAGGTGCTGTACAACCCGGAGCGGGTGCAGGGCCTGCAGGGGGCGGCGGTCAAGGGCAAACTCACACCCGGCCAGGCGGCCAGTGAATTGCTGAAGAACACCGGTGTGAACTACAGCTTCCAGGGCGACACCCTGACCCTGAGCAGTGCCCCAGCCAGCGCCACCGGTTCAGGTCTGAACCTGGCGGCCACGACCATCAGCGCCCAGGCCCAGACCCTGGGTACCAGCACTGACGGTACTGGCTCCTACACGACCGGTGCAGTCACCATCGGCAAGACCCCACACTCCCTGCGTGAAACGCCACAGTCGGTCACGGTGGTGACACGCCAGCAGATGGATGACAAGAACCTCACCAAGCTCGATGAGGTGATGGCCCAGACCACTGGTATCACTCGTTCCAATCGTAACTTCGGCGGCAACGTCTTCAACTCCCGAGGCTTTACCCTGGAAGACGACAGTTACATGATCGATGGCGTTCCGGGGCTGGCCTACAACCTCACCGGCTGGCTCCGGCCCGACATGGCGGTATTCGACCGCGTCGAGGTCCTGCGCGGAGCTTCCGGTCTGTTGGTCGGTGCGGGCAACCCCGGTGGCGCGGTCAACCTGGTGCGCAAGCGTCCGACCTCCGATCCGCACTTCTCGATCAGCACCAGCGCCGGGTCCTGGGACAACTACCGCATGGATCTGGACGGCAGTGGCCGACTGAACGAGCAAGGCACCTTGCGCGGTCGTGCAGTGGTCGCCTATGAGGACCGTGGCTACTTCCAGGATGGGCTCAACTCCCAGACGCCGTTGCTGTACGGCATCGTCGAAGCCGACCTGAACGACTCCACGACCCTGGCTGTCGGCCTGCGGCATCAGCGCACGCTCTACCAGGGCTACACGATTTTCGGCCTGCCCCGCTACAGCAACGGTCGCGAGATTGACGTCTCGCGCTCCACCTCGCTGGGCCAGGACTGGAACCGCCACGAAATCGAAGTCAACGAAGTCTTCGCCGACCTGGAACATCATCTCAACGACAACTGGACCAGCAAGGTATCGGTGACGCAATCGGAGAGCATGTTCAACCAGCGCGTGGCCTACTCACAGGGTGCTCTGGACCCTGTGACTCAAAGTGGCACCGAACTCAGCAACACCCAGTTCCGCCGTGAATACGTCACCAGCAAGGGCATCGACGGTCATATCGCGGGCAACTTCGATGCCTTTGGCCTGACCCATGAGTTGATGGTCGGCGCCAACTGGTCGCAGCAGCATATTCTGAGTAAACAGTCACTGGTACCGATCGACCTGCCGATCGACGTCTTCGACCCCAATCACCATCTCATCTCCAAGCCGCAGCAACCGTCCTGGCAGAGCCTGGACGATATCACCCAGCGCCAGTACGGCCTGTACAGCACACTGCGCCTGCGCCTGGCCGAGCCTCTGAGCCTGGTGCTCGGCGGCCGTCTGAGCTGGTACAAGAACGACAACACACGATACGACTACCCCAGTGACATCACGGGTATAACGGCCACCCAAACCACGCCCAACAACTACCGCGAAGACAAGAAGTTCACACCGTTCGCCGGAGTTATCTACGATCTGAACGAAGAATGGTCGTGGTACGCCAGCTATGCCGATATCTTCCGTCCGCAAAGCAATTACCGGGATGCATCGGGTAAAGGCCTGGACCCAACACTCGGCTCCAACTATGAAACCGGCATCAAGGGGGCGTTGTATGATGGCCGCCTGAACCTGTCCGCTGCAGTGTTCTACATCAAACAGAAAGACCTGTTCCAGACAGACGACGCCGCTACCAGTGCTACCCCCGAGGCCTGCCTGCGAAACAACCCCAGCAGCGGCTCCTGCTACGTGAACGGTCCACCCAGCACCAGCAAGGGCGTAGAGCTCGAAGCCAGCGGCGAAGTCGCTACCGGCTGGCAGATGAGCGCGGGTTACACCTACAACATCACCCGCAACGACGATGGTTCTTCCATCGACTCCGAAACGCCGAAGCATATGCTGCGCGTTTCCACCATGTACAACCTGCAAGGCAACCTCAATCGCCTGAGCGTGGGCGGTGGCGTGTCGACCCAGAGCGGTTACGTATCGCACTTCAACGACCAGGACATTCCCAACCCGGGCCGGGCCATCTGGGATGCGCGCACGCAGTACAAGCTGGACGACCACTGGAAACTGTCGTTCGACCTGAAGAACGTCTTCGACAAGAAGTACTACGAAGCGACCGGCGAACTGCGCCGCGGCAGCTACTACGGCGAACCCCGCAACTTCATGGTCACCCTGCGCGGCGACTTCTGACACAGGCGGTTGGCGTCACAAGAACCAAGGGGCGACCCTTGGTTTTTTCATGGGCGCACGCTGGTGGTCAGCGGCCCTGTTGTGGCGAGCGGACTTGCCCCCGCTGGGGCGCGTAGTGGCCCTGAAAACGGCTTCCTGCCAGAGAAGCCCACCATGAGAAAGACTCATCCCAAGGTTCGAGGATTGCAGTAGCTGCACCCTGAATCCCGTGCAAAAAAAACCAGGGCAGATGCCCTGGCTTTTTCATGTTCACTTCGTCACTCAGGCAACTTCAGGCGCTCCAGCACCGCCGTCAACAAGCCCTGGGAGAGAATGATGCTGTCATGGTTCTCCTCCAGCGCCGTTGAAACGCCCAGTCCATTGCGCGCGCACTGTTCCACCAGCACCGCCTGCGCCGCGCCGATTTCCTGGGCAGTCTTGCTTGCCCCCGCCCACCAGCAGTCCGGCTTGACCTGCAGGGGCTTGAGGGTGAAGGCCTCGCTCAAGAGCGCATTGGTTCGCAACAGACGGTAACCGGTCTCGATTTCGTCCTGTACCGCAATATCGCGATAGACCTCGCGCAAGCCCTCGGCACTGACACCGCCAGCCAACGCGACCTGGTCGATGACCCAGTCGGCAATCGCCTGCTCATCGTCCAATTGCGCCCTGGCCTGTTCGATCAGACCGACAATGGTCTGCTCCTCGATGCCGGGGACAAATGCCAGGAGACTGCCCACCAGATTCGCGAACAGGCTCTGCTCTTCCTGCGCAACATCCGGCGCCGGTTCTGGCTCAGGCGCAAAGACCTCCAGCGCGGTCGGCAGGCTGGTGTCCACCAGGCCGAGGAAGCTGACCGCGTCACCGCCCTGTTCCAGCACATGCGCCACTTCCATCGCCAGGGCACCGCCCAGGGACCAACCCAGCAGGTTGTACGGTCCCTGAGGCTGGGTCTGCCTGATCTGCTGGACGTAGTAACCGACCATTTCATCCCAGGAACGATCGAACCAGCCCGGCACCACATAGCTTTTGTTGACCAGCCCGTAGACCCGCCGGTTGTCCTTCAGTTGCCCCGCCAACGGATAGTAGGAATAGGTACCACCACCGCCCGGCGGCAGGCAGAACAACGGTGCGCAATCCGTGCGGCAGCCGTTCATGCTGATCACCGGTGTCTGCACTTTCGCCTCGCCTTCACGCATGAAGTCGGCCAGGTCGGCCAGTGTCTCCATCAACAGGAAGTCGTGCAGCTTGATCGTCACACCGAAGACTTCGCGCAGCCGGCCGACCAGGGAAATCACCAGCAACGAATGCCCGCCCAGCTCGAAGAAGTTATCGTTCAGACCGACCGTTTCGACCTTCAGCAACTGCGCCCAGATATCGGCCAGGCGCTGTTCCAGTTCGGTCCGCGGGGCGACATGGCGGCGCTGTACCGCGCGGGCATCCGGCAGCGGCAGCGCCTTGCGGTCAAGCTTGCCGTTCGGGGTCAGCGGCATCCGCTCCAGCAGCACCAGGTGCGTGGGCACCATATAGTCCGGCAGGCCGGCCTTCAGGTGCGCCTTGAGCTGCGCGTGCAATGCCTCCCAGGGTTGCCCGGCGCCCGCGTCACTGAGCACCAGGTAGGCGGCCAGTTGCTTGCCGGTCGGCCCATCGAGATCGATGACACTGCTTTCGCGGACCGCGGCATGTTCCTGCAGGCGGGCTTCGATTTCGCCCAGCTCGATGCGGAAGCCACGGATCTTCACCTGGTGGTCGAGACGGCTGACGTACTCGATCACCCCCTGCTCGCGATAACGGGTCAGGTCACCCGTGCGGTACAGGCGCCCCCCTCCCTGCTCGTCGAACGGATCGGGGACAAAACGTTCGGCCGTCAATCCCGGACGCTGATGATAGCCGCGGGCCAGGCCGTGGCCGCCAATCAGCAGCTCGCCACGCGCGCCCAGTGGCAGGGTGTCGAAGTCCTCCCCAAGAATATGCAGGTGGGTATTGGCGATCGGCCGCCCCAGCCAGACATCGTCGCTGGCCGTCAGGTAATGGGCGGCGGACCAGATCGTCGTCTCGGTCGGGCCATAGACGTTCCAGACATGCCCGGCCTGCTCGATCAGCCGCTGCGCCAGTTCCGCACTCAGCGCCTCGCCACCACAGAGGATCTTGCGCCCGGCCAGGAAGCCGGCCGGGGCCTGGTCGAGCAGCATGCGCCAGGTCGATGGCGTCGCCTGGATCAGGGTGACCGCGTGATGCTCGATCAACTCGACCAGCGCCTGCGGATCCTTGTTGCCACCGTTGTCCAGCAACACCACCGAAGCGCCGCACATCAACGGCAGGAACAGTTCCAGCCCGGCGATATCGAACGACAGCGAGGTCAGCGACAACACCCGGTCGCGGGCATCGATCCCCGGCTGCCGGGCCATGCTGAAGAGGAAGTTGCTCAACCCCTCGTGGCGGACCTCGACGCCCTTGGGCTTGCCAGTGGAGCCCGAGGTGTAGATCACATAGGCCAGGTTATCCGGCATAGCCAGATTCGCCAGCGGCGCATCGTCCACGCCATGGCGCCATTGCGCTTCAAGGTCCAGGCAGAGGCTGCGCACGCCCTCGGGGAGCGGCAGGTGCTCCAGCAGCGGGCTCTGGGTCAGCAGCAGTTGCAGGCCACTGTCCTGCATCATGTAGGCCAGCCGATCCTGGGGGAAGTCCGGGTCCAACGGCACATAGGCGCCACCGACCTTGAGAATCGCCAACAGGCCCACCAGCATGTCCGGACCACGCTCTACCGCAATCCCCACCAGCACATCCGGCCCCACGCCCGCCTGGCGCAAGGTATGCGCCAACTGGTTGGAACGCTGGTCCAACTGCCGGTAGCTCATGCGTCCCTCGCGCCAGATCAGCGCCGTGTCCTCGGGCGTACGAGCAACCTGGGCCTCGATCAAACCCTGCACGAAGGCCTGGGCAGGGTAAGCCGCTGCGGTCTGGTTCCACTCCCGTTCGATCTGCTGCCGTTCGGCCTCGCTCAGCAACGGCAGGTCAGCGACCCGTTGCGTGGCATCGGTGCTGATCGCTGCCAGCAACCTGCGCCAATGACGCGCCATGCGCTCGACCGTGCTGCGCTCGAACAAGGCGGTGGCATAGGTCAGGGTGGCGCCCACCCCCTGCTCATGCTCGCTGGTATCCAGGGTCAGGTCGAACTGTGCGGTGTGACTGTCCAACGCCAGCCCTTGCACACTCAGCCCGGACAATTGATGCCCTTCACCACTCACCTGGCTCTGGTGGTTGTACATCACCTGGAACAACGGGCTATGGCTCAGGCTGCGTTCCGGCTGCAGGGCCTCGACGAGTTGCTCGAACGGCAGATCCTGATGCCCCTGGGCTTGCAGGGCAGTTCTTTTCACCTGCTGCAACAGCTCGGTAAAGGTCAGCGCCGGCGTGAACTCGGCCTTGAGCACCTGGGTGTTGACGAAGAAACCGATCAGGCGCTCGGTCTCGACACGTGTGCGGTTGGCGACGGGGACACCGACACGGATGTCGGCCTGCCCCGAGTAGCGCTGCAACAGGGTCTGGAACGAGGCCAACAGCAGCATGAACAAGGTGACACCCTGCTCGCGGGCCTTGGCTTTCAGGGCCTGCACCAGGTGCGTGTCCAGCTCGACCGACAGCCGATCGCCGGCATGGCTCTGCTGGGTCGGACGTGGACGGTCCAGGGGCAGTTCGAGTACCGGCTGCTCGCCACCCAGTTGAGCTTGCCAGTATTCCAGTTGCCGACGCTGTTCGCCCGCCTCCATCCACTCTCTTTGCCACAGGGCATAGTCGGCATATTGAATCGGCAGTACCGGCAACTCGAGTTCACGCCCCTGGCTGCTGGCTTCATACAACTGCACCAGTTCGTCGACCATGACCGGCATCGACCAGCCATCGGCAACAATATGGTGCACGGTCAGGACCAGCACATGGGCATCCGGCGCCAGGCGCAGCAGTTTCACCCGCAACAGCGGTCCCTGTTCCAGGTCGAACGGACGGCGGATTTCCTCATCGACATATCGGGTGATGTCCGCCTCGACAGTTGGCTGCGCGGCGACATCGACAGAAAGTGTGAACGCCGCGGCCGGATGAGTGACCTGCACCGCCCGCTCACCCTCCTGACGGAAAGTCGTACGCAGTATTTCATGGCGTGTGCACAATGCCTCGAAGCTGCGCCGCAACGCCTCGATATCCAGTGCGCCATCCAGCCGCAGAGCGGCCGGAATATTGTAGGCGGCACTTTGCGGGTCGAGTTGCCAGAGGAACCACTGGCGTTGCTGGGCATAGGACAGCGCCAACGGCCGGTCACGCCCGATCGGCAGCAGGGCGGGCGCCTTGTCGAGCGTACCCTGCGCAACCCGTTCGGCGAACTCGGCCAGGTTGTCGGCCTCGAACAACGCACGCAGCGGCAGCTCGACCTCCAGCCCCTGGCGCACCCGGGATATGACCTGGGTGGCGATCAGCGAATGCCCGCCCAGCTCGAAGAAATTGTCGCCCAAGCCCACCCGCTCGACCTTCAACACCGCCTGCCAGATCTGCGCCAGCGCTTGCTCCAGCGGAGTCTGCGGGGCCAGGTAGCGGGACTGCGAAAGGTCTGCCTGCGGGGCCGGCAGGGCCTTGCGATCGACCTTGCCGTTCGGGGTCAACGGCAGTCGCTCCAGCAGGATCAGGTGAGACGGCACCATGTAGTCCGGCAGGCCCGCCTTCAACAGTTCCTTGAGCTCGCGCCGGAACGCTTCCTGCGACGCCTCAGTGGCCTGGAGAAGACTCACGTCCTCGGCCACCAGGTACGCGGCCAGCTGCTTGCCCGCCGGGCCGTCGATATCGATGACGACGGCCTCGCGGACCGCGGCATGCTCTTGCAGCCGCGCCTCGATTTCTCCCAGTTCGATGCGGAAACCACGGATCTTCACCTGATGGTCCAGGCGCCCGGCGTACTCGATCACGCCGTCGTCATGGTAGAGGGTCAGGTCACCGGTACGGTACAGGCGGCCCCCGCCCTGCGGGTCGAACGGATCCGGAATGAAGCGTTCGGCGGTCAGCCCCGGACGCTGGTGATAACCGCGCGCCAGGCCGTCGCCGCCGATCAGCAGCTCGCCGCGGGCGCCCGGCGGCAACACGTCGAAATCGTCGCTGAGGATATGCAGGCGGGTATTGGCGATCGGCCGGCCGAGCCAGATGTCATCGCTCGACGTCAGGTAGTGTCGCGCCGACCAGATGGTGGTTTCGGTCGGGCCATAGACGTTCCAGACGTGTCCGGCCTGCTCGATCAGCCGCTGCGCCAGTTCGGCACTCAGGGCTTCGCCACCGCAGAGGACCTTGCAACCCGCCAGCCATCCTGGCGGCGCGCTGTCGAGCAGCATGCGCCAGGTCGACGGCGTCGCCTGGATCACCGTGACCTGGTGCTTGCCGATAACCTCCAGCAACGCCTGCGGGTCCTTGTTCTGTTGCTGGCGCAGCAGAACGACCGCCGCACCGCGCATCAGGGTCAGGTACAGCTCCAGCCCGGCGATGTCGAAGGACAGCGAGGTCAACGACAGCACCCGATCCGAAGACTCCACCCCCGGCTGCTCGGCCATGCTGAACAGGAAGTTCACCAGCGCGCCATGGGACACCGCAACGCCCTTGGGCTTGCCGGTGGACCCGGAGGTGTAGATCACGTACGCCAGATTGTCCGGCTGTGCCAGATTGCCCAGCGGTGCATCGCTGACCTCGCCCAGCCAGTCCTGCGACTGGTCGAGAAACAGGCTGCGCACCTCAGCACCAACGGCCTGGTGGATACTCAGGTGACGCTGGGTCAGCAGCAACGCCAGCCCACTGTCCTGCACCATGTACGCCAGGCGATCCGCCGGGAAGTCCGGGTCCAGCGGCACGTAAGCGCCACCGGCCTTGAGGATCGCCAGCAGACCCACCAGCATCTGCGGGCCACGTTCCAGAGCAACGCCCACCAGCACATCCGGCCCGACGCCCAGCTCACGCAGCTTGCGCGCCAGGCGATTGGATTGCAGGTCCAGTTGCTGATAGCTCATCTGCCCATCATCGAACAGCAAGGCCGCAGCTTGCGGCGTTTCACGACTCTGTTCGGCAATCAGTTGGTGAATGCAACGATCCGTCGGGTAGCTGGCTTCGCTCTGGTTCCAATCCACGACGATCCGCTGGCGCTCGTCGTCGCTCAGCATCGGCAACTCGACGACACGACGATGAGCACCGACGGCAATGGCACCCAACAGATTGCGCCAGTGGGCGGCCATGCGCTCGATGGTCGAGGAGTCGAACAGCGCGCTGGAATACGTCAGGGCGGCGCTCAGGCCGTCAGTGTTTTCATGGGTGTCCAGGGCCAGGTCGAACTGGGCGACATGGCTGTCCCAGGACAGTCCCTGAACAGTCAGGCCCGGTAACCTGTGCAGCTCGCCAGGTCCTTCGGTCTGATGGTTGTAGACCACCTGGAACAACGGGCTGTGACTCAGACTGCGCTCCGGCTGCAGCGCCTCCACCAATTGTTCGAACGGCAGGTCCTGATGCGCCTGGGCCTCCAGGGCGGCCTGCCGGACCTGTTGCAGCAGTTCGCTGAAGGTCATGTTCGAGGTGAACCCGGCGCGCAGCACCTGGGTGTTGACGAAGAAGCCGATCAGGCGTTCGGTCTCGACCCGGTTGCGGTTGGCGATCGGCACCCCGACACGGATATCGGCCTGCCCGCTGTAACGGTGCAGCAGGGTCTGGAACGAGGCCAGCAGCAACACGAAAAGGGTAACCCCCTGCTGCCGGGCCACGGCCTTGAGGGCATCGACCAGCTCCGGCGGCAGGTCGATGGCCAGCCGTTCACCGACATGACTGCGCAGGGTCGGGCGCGGTCGGTCGATGGGCAACTCGAGCACCGGTTGCTCACCGCCCAATTGTCCAGTCCAGTAGTCCAACTGACGGGCCTGCTCACCCTCGGCCATCCAGCGCCGTTGCCACTGGGCGTAGTCGGCATACTGCACCGGCAAGTCAGCCAGGTCGGCGGCAGAGCCCTGATGATAGGCACTGTACAGACGCACCAGTTCATCAACCATGATCGGCGTGGACCACCCATCGGAGACGATATGGTGGACCGTCAGCACCAATACGTGCTCGGTGTCTTCCACCCTGAGCAGGCGAACCCGCAACAGGGGGCCCTGTATCAGGTCGAAAGCCTGCCCGGCCTCGCGCTCGACGTACTCGCGGATGGCCGCTGCGCGCTCAGGCCCGGAAATATCCGAGAGGCGCTCCACGGGCAAATCGAATGGCGTGAGCGGATGAATCACCTGTACGGTCTGCTCACCCTCCTCGCGGAAAGTGCTACGCAGGGTTTCGTGGCGGGCGATCAGTGTTTCAAAGCTGCGCCGCAGGGCCTCGACGTCGAGGGTGCCGCTGAGCTGCAGCGCAGCCGGGATATTGTAGGCCGCACTGTCCGGGTCCAACTGCCAGAGAAACCACTGGCGCTGCTGGGCATGGGAAAGCAGCAGCGGTTGCGTCCGGTCGGCCCGTTCGATCGTCGCGATCAGGGTCGGGACAGCGGAGCCGCCTTCGGCCTTGCGCACGAACGCCGCCAGGTCCTGAGCCTCGAAGAGGTCACGCAACGACAGTTCCAGCGCAAGGCTCTGGCGAATCCGCGAGATGACCTGAGTCGCCAGCAGCGAATGCCCACCCAGTTCAAAGAAGTTGTCGTCCAGCCCCACCCGCTCGATCTTGAGCACCTCGGCCCAGATCTGCGCCACCTGCTGCTGCACAGCGGTCACCGGGGCCACATGGTTTTTCTGCGCCTGGGCAACATCCGGTGCGGGCAAGGCTCGACGGTCCAGCTTGCCATTGGCGGTCAGCGGCATCTGCCGCAGGAGAATCCAGTGTGCTGGCACCATATAGTCGGGCAGTACGGACTTGAGGTGTTCCCTCAGCTCACGCCGCCATTGTCCCTGGACCTCTGGATCGGCATCCAGCAGCAGCGGATCGGACGGTACCAGGTAGGCTGCCAGTTGCTTGCCGCCCGGCCCGTCGATATCGATGACACTGACCTCCCGGACCGCGGCATGTTCGCGCAGCCGGGCATCGATTTCGCCCAGCTCGATGCGGAAACCACGGATCTTCACCTGATGGTCCAGGCGCCCGATGTATTCGATGCAGCCTTCGGCCCGATAACGGGCCAGGTCGCCCGCCCGGTACAGACGACCACCACCCTGCTCATCGAACGGATCGGGGACGAAACGCTCGGCGGTCAGCGCCGGACGCTGGTGGTAACCTCGCGCCAGGCCCGCGCGCCCCACATGCAGCTCACCGCTGCAACCCTGGGCGACGGGGTTGAAGTCGGCATCCAGCACGTACCACGACAGGTCGGGGATGACCTCGCCAATCGGGCTGACGCCCGCCTGCAACAGATCCTCACGCCCGATCGGCCGGTAGGTCACGTGCACCGTGGTTTCGGTGATGCCGTACATGTTGACCAGCTGTGGCGAACGATCGCCAAAACGCTCGAACCAGGGTTGCAGGCTGCCGACATCCAGGGCTTCGCCCCCGAACACCA
The DNA here is from genome assembly GCF_900105475.1 of Pseudomonas asplenii. Classification (NCBI taxonomy): domain Bacteria; kingdom Pseudomonadati; phylum Pseudomonadota; class Gammaproteobacteria; order Pseudomonadales; family Pseudomonadaceae; genus Pseudomonas; species Pseudomonas asplenii. Next base: position 6,100,996 of record NZ_LT629777.1, read on the forward strand.
CGTAGCGCAGTGGCAGCGGCGAGGACGACGGCGGCGCCTCGCAGGCGACCCGTGCCAGTTGCTTGAACGCTGAAGGAGTCTGGTTCAGTACCGTGACTCCTTCGCTGAGCAGCAGCGGGTAGAAATCCTGCGGCGAACGGCTGATATCACGCGGCACGATGACCAGGCGACCGCCGTGCATCAGCGCACCGAAGATCTCCCAGACCGAGAAGTCGAACGCATAGGAATGGAACATCGTCCAGACGTCCTGCGGCCCGAACCCGAACCATTCTTCAGTGGCCTGGAACAGCCGGAGGATATTGCGGTGCGGCAGCAGCGTGCCCTTGGGCTTGCCGGTGGAGCCCGAGGTGTAGATTACATAGGCGAGGTTGTCGGGGTCGGTCAGCGTCGGCAGGTTGTGCTGTGGGTAACCCTCCAGCCAGTCGCCTTCCTGGTCCAGGCACAGGCTGTGCACGCCGTCGGGAATCGGCAACCGGCCGAGCAGGTGGCTCTGCGTCAGCAGCAGGCGAATGCGGCTGTCCTCGATCATGTACGCCAGGCGGTCCTCGGGATAGTCCGGGTCCAGCGGTACGTAGGCACCGCCGGCCTTGAGGATCGCCAGCAGGCCGACCAGCATCTCCAGGCCCCGGTCCACCGCCAGCCCCACCAGCCCATCCGGGCCGACTCCGCAGGCGCGCAGATGGTGCGCCAGTTGATTGGCCCGGCGGTTCAACTCGCCATAGGTCAGGCTGCGGGAGCCATGGGTCACCGCCAGCGCATCCGGCGCCTTCAGGGCCTGGGCCTCGATCAGTTCGTGGGCACAGGCTGTGGCGGGGTACGCCGCGGGCGCCGGGTTCCAGGCCCGGAGGGTGTGTTGCCGCTCCACCCGGTCCAGCATCGGCAAGGCGGCGATACGTTGTTGCGGGTCCGAGCCAATGGCTTCCAGCAGGCGCCGCCAATGCCCGGCCAGGCGCTCGATGGTGGCCTGTTCGAACAGGTCACTGGCGTAGGTGAACGACGCTCCGAGGCCCGCGTCGCTTTCGAAGGTGTCCAGGGCCAGGTCGAACTGCGCGGTGCGCTTTTCCCACGGCAGCCCCTCGACACGCAAGCCGGCCAGCTCGCGCACCTCGCCACGAACCTGGGTCTGGTGGTTGTACATCACCTGGAACAACGGGGTGCGGTTGAGGCTGCGCTCCGGTTGCAGGGCTTCCACCAGTTGCTCGAAGGGCAGGTCCTGGTGGGCCTGGGCGTCGAGCGCCGTTCTCTTCACCTGCTGCAGCAACTGGGCAAAGGGCGCCTGGGCATCGATCTCGGCCCGCAGGACCTGGGTGTTGACGAAGAAACCGATCAGCCCTTCCGTTTCCACCCGGCTGCGGTTGGCGATGGCCACCCCGACGCGGATATCGGTCTGGCCGCAATAGCGGTGCAACAGGGTCTGGAAGGAGGCCAGCAACAGCATGAACAGGGTGACGCCCTGTTGCCGGGCAACTACCTTCAGGGACTGGGCCAGTGGCGCCGGCAGGTCGATGGCCAGGCTGTGTCCGGCCAGGCTCTGGTGGGTCGGACGAGGTCGATCGATGGGCAACTCAAGCACCGGCTGCTCGCCCCCCAGCTGGCCCTTCCAGTAGCCGAGCTGGCGTTCCTGTTCGCCCGCCTCCATCCAGTCACGCTGCCACTGGGCGTAGTCGGCATACTGGATCGGCAAGGCCGCCAGTTCGACCTCGCGGCCCTGGCGGAAACCATCGTACAGACGGACCAGTTCATCGACCATGATCGGCATCGACCAGCCATCGCAGACGATGTGGTGCAAGGTGAGGATCAGGACATGATCGTCTTCGCTGATCTGCAGCAGCCGAACCCGCAGCAAGGGCTCGTGTTCCAGGTCGAAGGGTCGCTGCACCTCAGCCTCCACGCAGGCGCGGATCTGTTCATCGAGGTCTTCGGCAACGGGGGGCGCCAGGCGCTCCGGCGCCAGCGAGAACACATCGGCCGGATGGATCACCTGCAGGACATGCCCGGCGTCCTGGCGCAAGGTCGTGCGCAAGGTTTCGTGACGCCGGATCAGCGCCTCGAAACTGCGCCGCAGCGCTTCGGTGTCCAGGCTGCCCTTCAGGCGCAAGGCCGTGGGGATGTTGTAGGCGGCACTGCCCGGCTCCAGTTGCCAGAGGATCCACTGGCGCTGTTGGGCATAGGACAGCGCCGAAGACGACTCTGACTCCCGTCTGAAAATCGGGGTCACCCCATAGAGGTTCACCCCTTGTCGCTTGAGCAACGCCGAGAGCGCCTTGCGCTCCCGGATGGACAGCGATTTTACGGAGTCGAGCAGCTCTTGCACTTTGATGTTCTCCCGCTATGCGATCAAATTATCGATTTCCTCCGCAGTAAGACGTTTGAGGGCGGCCAGCGATTTAGCCAATTCATCCTGTGCCTGGCCACTTTGGCCGGTTTTCTGCCGGATCGTGCGACTGAAGTCGGCCAACACCGGCAACTCGAACAACTCGTTGAGCGACACGTCGATATGCAACTGGTCACGCAGGCGTACCATCACCTGCATGACCAACAGCGAATGCCCACCCAGCTCGAAGAAGTTGTCGTCCATGCCCACCCGCTCGACCTTCAGCACATCGGCCCAGATATCTGCCAATTGCTGTTCCTGCTCGGTCTGCGGCGCCACATAGTGGTGCTGCAACAGGCTGACATCCGGCTTGGGCAAGGCCCGGCGATCAAGCTTGCCGTTGGCGGTCAACGGCATCCGCTCCAGCACCACCAGGTGCGTCGGGACCATGTACTCCGGCAGATGCTCCCTGAGGTGCGCCTTGAGCCCATCGCGCAAGGCCGGGACATCGTCCGCCGTCCAGTCGCTGTCCCTTGGCACCAGGTAGGCCGCCAGTTGCCGGCCACCCGGGCCATCGATGTCGACTACCACTGCCTCGCGCACCGCCTCGTGCTGCTGCAGCCGGACCTCGATCTCGCCCAGTTCGATGCGGAAGCCGCGAATCTTCACCTGGTAGTCCGTGCGCCCGACGTACTCCAGCACGCCATCGCCGGCCCGGCGCCGAACCAGGTCGCCGGTGCGGTAAAGGCGCTCCCCCGGCGTATCGCCGAACGGATTCGGCACGAAACTCAGCGCCGTGCGTTTCGGGTCGCCCAGGTAGCCGCGGCCGACCCCCAGGCCGGCAACATGCAGTTCCCCGGTGGCGCGTGCCGGCATCGGTTCGAGCAGATCATTGAGAACGCTCAGACGATTGTGATCGGTATCCAGGCCAATCGGCAGATAGGCACGCTCACGGTCCTGCAACTGCACCCGGTGCAGGGCAACGTCATCGGAACATTCGGCCGGACCGTAGGCGTTGATCAACGGAATTGCCGGGTACTGGCGCAACCAGCGTTCGGCCAGCGCCGGGGCCATCGCCTCGCCGGTGGTCAGCAGATAGCGCAGGCTTGCCAGGCGGGCCACGGGCTGGTCGAGCAGCCCCTGGATCAGCGCCGGGACCACCTCGAGCACGGTGATGCCCGTCTGCTCCACATGCCTGAGCAGCGCGGCCGGGTCCTGGACGATGGCCGAAGGCACGATCTCGACGCGGGCTCCGCAGAGGCCGGCGGTCAGCAGTTGCCAGACGGAAATGTCGAAACTCTGCGAGGCGGTCTGGGCGATCACATCGTGCTCGGTCAGCCCCAGGTAGGGCACCTTGCTCAACTGGTTGTTGAGCATCCCGCCCTGCTCCACCATCACGCCCTTGGGCAGGCCGGTGGAACCCGAGGTGAAGATCACATAGGCCAGGTGCCGGGCACTGCTCACAGGCAGGTCAAGCGACAACCCGTCGGCCCCGCCCTGTTCCAGTACCTGCTCCCAGACCAGCAACCGCGGACGGGCCTGTGCAGCAATAGGCGCCAGCAATTGCTCGGCCAGCGCCTGGCAACCGGCACTGCAGACCAGTACACCGCTGCCGCTGAGGGAGAGAATCTCCGCCAACCGCTGGGCCGGCAGCGCGGGGTCAAGCCCCAGGTAGCCGGCGCCGGCCTTGAATCCGGCGACCACCATGCCCAGCAGCGGCAGGCCGCGCTCACCGAGAACGGCCACCAGATCATCGTCCATCACTCCGGCGGCTCGCAGCGCCTGCGCCATGCGTGCGCTGTATTGATCAAGCTCGGCGTATTTCCAGCTCTGGCCCTGACAGGTAGCCGCCAAACGATCCGGAACGCGCTGCACGGTACGCTGGAACAGCGATGCGTAACCCTGCTCGAGGTCACCATCGACCGCGCTGACGGTATCGATACCCAAGGCCATCGGCGCCTGCAAGGTCGCCACCAGGTCCTGGAAGTCCAGCTCGATCCCTGTGGCAAACGCCTCAAGCACCTCACGCAGATCACCCAACAAGCGCTCGACCGTTGCCACCTCGAACAGGCGCTGGTCATAAGACAGGTGCAGGCCCAGGCTGGAGCCCGGATAGATCACCACGGTGATCGGGTAGTTGGTGTGGGTCCGCGAGGAACCGGACTCGATTTTCAGGCTATCGGCCTGCTCACCGATGCTGTCCTCGATCGGCGCATTCTCGAAGACGAACAGGCTGTCGAACAGCGCCTGGCCCTTGCCGACCTCGCTACCGCCCTGGATGGTCACCAGGTGCAGATGCTCATGCTCGCGCAATTCGAGGTTGTGCTCCTGCAGCCCCTGCAGCCAGGCCTTGACCGTCTGCGGGTTGTGCGCACCCGGAATCCCCACACGCAGCGGGATACTGTTGATGAACAGTCCCACCGTGGCCTGCATTTCGGGGAACTCGACGGGACGCCCGGAAACCGTGACCCCGAACAGCACGTCGCGCTCGCCGCTGTAGCGGTGCAGGACCACCGACCAGGCCGCCTGCACCAGCGTGTTGAGGGTCAGTTGGCTGGACTGGGCGATCCGCGACAGTTGCTGCGTCTGTTCATTGCTGAGGCGAGCCAGGCAGTCGCCGGTCGACGAAGTACCGGCATCACGACTGATCAACCGGTCGAACGGCAACGCGGTCGGCTGCTCGAAACCGGCCAGCTCACGCTCCCAGAAAGCCCTCGACACCTGCTCATCGTGCCCCTGCAACCAGGCGATGAAATCCCGGTAGCGCGGTGGCAACGGCAGTTGTGTGGAGCGACCTTCGACCTCGGCAGCGTAAAGCTCGAAGAACTCCGCGACGATCCCCATGCGGCACCAGGCATCGAGCAGAATATGGTGATTGCTCAGGACAAAACCGTAGCGCTGCGGGCCCAGCTGGATCAGCCGCAGACGGAACGGCACTTCGCCGGCCAGGTCGAAGCCCTGCTGCAATTCGGCGCTCAGTTCGGCCTCCAGGCGGGCCTCGTAATCGGCGGCCTCCACCGTTTGCCAGTCCATGTAACGGATGTCCGGAGCGACAGGGCGACGGACGATCTGCACGATGGTGTCGCCAATATCCCAGCAGAACGAGGTACGCAGTACCTCATGCCGTTCGACCACCGAGCGCCAGGCACGGGTAAAGGCTGCCTGATCGATAGCATGGTCGATCAGGTAGCAGTACTGCATCAGGTAGATACCGGACCCGGCTTCACGCAAGGTATGCAGCAGCAACCCTTCCTGCATCGGCGACAGTGGATAGATATCGGCAATGTCCCGCGCCGCCACCGGCAGGCGCTGCAGTTGCTCACGGCTCAGGCGTACCAGCGGGAAGTCCGAGGGCGTTACGCCCTGGCCGGCGCCTGCGGCGCAGTGGACGACCAGGGCCTCCAGTTCCCGGGCATACTCGTCGGCCAGGTGCTGCAGCGTCGCGGTGTCGAACACCTCGCGACTGAACTCCCAGTGCAATTGCAGTTCGCCGCCCTGCACCTGACCATTGATGCTGACCAGGCTGCCCAGCGGCGCCGATTCGTCCTGGCCCTGGCCGCTGTCCTCGCCGGCGAGCTGGAACAAGCCAGTGCCGCTGTCGACACCCTGCTCGACCTGCCCCAGGTAGTTGAAAACGATGCTGCCCTCGGGCAGGGCCTGCAAGGTCTGCCGCGCCGACGGCGTACCGAGGTAGCGCAGCAGGCCGTAGCCGATGCCCTTGTTCGGCACCGCGCGCAGTTGCTCCTTGATGGTCATGATCGAGCCACCCAGCGAATCCTCGGGGCTCAGGCGGACCGGATAGAGGGTGCTGAACCAGCCACTGGTACGACTCAGGTCAAGCCCTTCGAACAGGTCTTCACGACCATGTCCTTCGAGACGGATCAGCACGTCGGGCTGCCGGGTCCAGCGACTGATGACCCGCGCCAGGGCAGTGAGCAGCAGGTCGTTGATCTGCGTCCGATAGGCGGCGGGCGCCTGCTGGAGCAATTGACGGGTCAGTTCGGCCCCCAGCCGGGTTTGCACGGAGGCAGCATGCAGGCGCTGCTGCCCGCCTTCAGGATGATCACAGGGCAAGGCGTCGCTGGCACCGCGCAACTGCTCCTGCCAGTAAGCCAGTTCCTGCTCCATCAGTGGGCTCTGCGCATGGCGGTGCAAGTGTTCGGTCCAACTTTTCAGCGAACTGCTGCGAGCCGCCAATGCTGGCGATTGCCCTTGGGCGATCGCACTGTAGGCCGACTGCAGATCCTCCAGCAGCACCCGCCAGGACACGCCATCGACCACCAGATGGTGGATCACCAGCAACAGGCGTTGCTCACCGGCGGGCAGATTCACCAGCACGGCACGCAACAACGGCCCCTGTGCCAGGTTCAGGCTGCGCTGGGCCTCGTCCAACAGCCCAGCCAGTTGCGCCACTGACGACAGATCGCGAACCCACAACATGTCGGCGGGCTGAGTTTCCCGGTAGCTGGCCCGCCAGCCATCGCCCAGTGCTTCGAAGCTCAGGCGCAGGCCATCATGCTGCTCGATCAGAATCGCCAGCGCCCGCTCGACATGAGCGGCGTCCAGGGTATCGCGCGCCTTGAGCAACACCGACTGGTTCCAATGGTGACGCTGGGGAATATCCATGTCGAAGAAGCGGGCCTGAATCGGCAGTAACAGCTGCTCGCCGCTGATCTGCTGCGGCGCTTCGACCGCCACCTTTTTCTCGATCAGCCTCGCCACCGTCGCCAGTTGCGCGATGGTCTGCTTCTCGAACAACTGCTTGGGACTGAGCTTGATCCCCTGGCGCTTGGCCCGGGCAATGATCTGCAGGCTGAGGATCGAGTCGCCACCCAGCTCGAAGAAGTTGTCGCTGCTGCCCACCCGCTCCAGCTTGAGCACATCGGCCCAGACCGCCGCCAGCTTCTCTTCGATCTCGCCCACCGGCGCGATGTAGCGCTGCCGAGCCACGCCCGGTACGGGCAAGGCACGCTTGTCCAGCTTGCCATTGGCAGTCAGCGGCAGGCGCTCCAGTATCAGAATATGCGCCGGCACCAGGTATTCCGGCAGACCCGCCTGCAGTTGCTGACGCAAGGCGTCTCCCTGCAGGGTGACGTCGTTGGCCGCCACGCAATACGCCACCAGTTGCAGGCGGGTGGCATCGCTTTCCAAAGGCAGTGCCAGCACCACCGCTTCAGCCACGCCATCAAGCCCCAGCAGCAACTGGGCGACTTCTCCCGGTTCGACCCGATAACCACGAATCTTCACCTGATCGTCGGCACGTCCCAGATATTCCACTCGGCCATCGACCCAACGTGCACGGTCGCCAGCCCGATACAGGCGTTCACCCTGCTGCGCAGCAGGATCAGGCACGAAACGCTCGGCGGTCATTGCCGCACGTCCCAGGTAGCCCTGGGCCAGGCCGGCGCCGCCCAGGTACAGCTCGCCCGGCACACGCTCGGCCACCGGGTTCAGGTAGGCATCCAGCACCCGTGCCTGGTCGTTGGTCAACGGCAGGCCAACCGGCACCGTGCGGCAACCCTCCAGGCGCTCATGCACTTCGTGGGTCAGGATCCCCACGGTGGTCTCCGTCGGGCCGTAGTGGTTGATGATCCGGCAGTCCGGCACCAACTGGCGGACCTGTTCGATCAGCGCCCAGCTGCTGGCCTCGCCGCCGAGGATCAGCAGTTGTCGCGGCAGCACCTGCGCCGCACGGCCAGCCTGCAGCAGGCCTTGCAGATGACTGGGGACAATCTTCAGCACATCGACCTGATGCTCGTGCATGTAGGAGGCGAAGCTGTCCGGGTCAAAGGCATGTTCATGGGTCATCAGGTGCAGCAGCCGGCCACTGGCCAGAGCACCGAACAGCTGGGTGTGCCCCAGGTCTGCGGCAATGGTCGAGACCAGCGCCAGGCTTGCATCGGTCGCCAGTTGCAAACGTTGCAGCACCGCCTGTACGTAGTTGGCCAGGCTACGGTGACTGATCAGCACGCCCTTGGGCTGCCCGGTGGAACCGGAGGTGTAGATGAGGTAGGCCGGCTGCTCGGGATCGACCTGCAGCGTCAGCGCCGAGCTGTCCAGATCGGCCCATTGCTGCGCCTCGGCGGCCAGCGCCGGACACACTCCCAGGTTGGCCGAGACGTTATCGCCCGGGGTGTGGATCAGCAAAGCTGCGGCACTGTCCCTGAGCAGTTGCTGCAGACGCTCGGCCGGCTGGCGGTTATCCAGGGGCAGGTACACCGCTCCGACCTTGAGCACGGCGAGCACTGCCACCACCCAGTCGATGGAGCGCTCCTGACACAATGCGACGACATCACCGGGGCCCATGCCTTCGGCTTGCAGCAGGCGCGCCAGTTGGTTGGAACGGCGCTCCAGCTCGTCGTAGTCGATCAACTCTGCGGCGCAACGCAGCGCCGGCTTGCCCCGCCCGGCGTGCAGGCCCTGCTGCCAGAGTGCGAGAAAATCACTGCAAGGGAACTGCGCCTGGGCTGCTGCCGGGGAATCGGCAGGCAGGCCCGGCTGCTCTAGCAGGCTCGTCCCGGCGGCGCTGACCATCTGCTCCAGCACCTGCTGCCAGGCCTGGGCCAGCCGCTCGATGGTCGCGGCCTCGAACAGGTCGGTGGCGTAGGTGAACTCGGCCTCGATCCCCTCCGGGGTGTCGGTGAAGTCCAGGGCCAGGTCGAACCGCGCATCGGCCACGCCAATGGCGAAGGCCTCGACGCTCAGGGCCGACTGCACCGGGGCACTGCTGCTGCGCGCCGCGAGCACGTTCTGGTTGATCTTGACCTGGAACAGCGGGTTGTGGCTCAGGTTGCGTTCCGGTGCCAGGGCATCCACCAGTTGTTCGAAGGGCAGTTCCTGATGGGACTGCGCGCCGCTGACAACCTGCTTGACCTGTTCCAGCAACTGTTCGAGGCTGTCGCGCTCATCCACCTGGATGCGCAGCACCTGGGTATTGATGAAGAAACCGATCAGCCCTTCCAACTCCTCGCGGTTGCGCCCGGCGTTCGGTGCACCGATGCGGATATCCGCCTGGCCGCTGCTGCGCGCCAGTACCACGGCCAGCGCCGCCAGTGCCTGCATGAACACGGTCTGGCCGTTCTGCCGGGCCCGGGCCTTGAGTTGCGCCGAGAGCCCAGGCGACAGGTTGGCGTGGACGACGGCCCCACGATGACTGGCCACCGCCGGACGCTCATGGTCCAGCGGCAGTTCCAGCAGCGGCTGTTCCTCACCCAATTGCTGCTTCCAGTAGGCCAACTGGCGCTCGCCCTCGCTGGCTTCCAGCCAGGCACGCTGCCAGATCGCATAGTCGGCATACTGGATCGGCAGCGGTGCCAGCCCGGCCGGGCTGCCGTTCACCTCGGCCAGGTAGAAGCGAATGAACTCCTGCACCAGCAACTCGCTCGACCAACCGTCCGAGACGCTGTGGTGCATGCACAGGGTCAGTACGTGCTCATGCTCGTCCAGGCGCCAGAGCCGGACCCTCAGCAACGGCCCCTGCAACAGGTCGAACGGTGCGGCCAGTTCGGCGGCCACCAGGTCCTGCAGACGCACCTCGCGGTCCTCGCCGGGTTCGGCGGCAATGTCCACCCGCTGCAGGGCCACCAGCGACTCGTCGAGAATTTCCTGGTGGAACTCGCCTTCGACCGAGACGAAACGGGTACGCAAGGCCTCGTGGCGGTGCACCAGCAGGACCAGGGCCCGGCTCATCGCCTGCTCATCCAGGGTGCCCGTCAGGCGCACCGCCATGGGCACGTTGTAGGCACTGTTGTCCGGGTCCAACTGCCAGAGGATCAGCATCTGCTGCTGGGCGTAGGACAGCGGGATACGAGCGACGTCATGGCGGGTTTCGGCGATCGGCAGCAGCCTGAAACTCTGCCCGGTCTCGCTCATTTTCTGCAGGATCTGGCGGCGCTGTTCCAGCGGCAGGCCGACGAAGCGCTGGGCAATCCGTTGTGCTGTGGTCTTGTCCATCTCAGGCCTCCGCCATTTCGTTCATCATGCGTTCGATGTCGGACAGCCCGTCATCGGTCAAGGCCAGACCCGCGTCTTCAAATGCTTGGGAAAATTCGTTCAATTGCGGTTTCTCGAAAATAAGTCGCAGAGGAATGTCGATGCCAAGACTCGAATGAATCCTGGAGATCACCTGGGCCGCCAGCAGTGAATGGCCGCCCAGCTCGAAGAAGTTGTCGTGCAGGCCAACCCGTTCCACCTGCAGCACCTCGGCCCAGATCGCCGCCAACTGCTGCTCGCGCTCGTTGCGCGGCGCCACATAGTCCTGTTGCCAGAGACTCGGGTCCGGCTTGGGCAATGCCTTGCGGTCCAGCTTGCCGTTGGGCGTCATGGGCATCTGTGCCAGCACCAGCAGGTGTGCCGGGACCATGTAGTCCGGCAGGCCGACCTTGAGGTAGTCACGCAGTTGCCCCCGCAGCGCCTGCTGGGTGGCGGCATCGGCCAGGGCCAGCGCCGGATCGTTCGGCACCAGGTAGGCCGCCAACTGCTTGCCGGAAGGCCCGTCGATGTCGATCACCAGGGCTTCGCGGACCAGGGCATGCTCCTGCAGGCGCGCCTCGATCTCGCCCAGTTCGATACGGAAGCCACGGATTTTCACCTGGTGGTCGAGGCGCCCCACGTACTCGATCAGGCCTTCGTCGCGATAACGGGTGACATCGCCGGTGCGGTACAACCGGCCACCGCCCTGTTCGTCGAACGGGTCCGGGATGAAACGCTCGGCGGTCAGGCCCGGACGCTGGTGATAACCTCGGGCCAGCAGCGCGCCGCCGATCAGCAGTTCGCCACTGCCGCCCTGCACCGCCGGGTTGAACGCGGCGTCGAGGATGTACATGCGTCGCGCGCCAAGGGGCCGGCCGATCGGCATCAGCGCCGGCCGGGGCAGTTCGCCGCGCACATAGGGCGCGCATTCCAGGTAGCTCGCCGTGATGGTGGTTTCGGTCGGACCATAGGTGTTGAGCAGGCGGATATGTTCGAGCCCGGCCTGCTTCCACAGGCTGATGCCCTCGGCCGGCATCGCCTCGCCGGTGGCGCTGACCTGGCGCAGCGCGCCGAAGTCGCGCAGCCCCAGACGGCAGAAGTCCTGGGCCAGCAGGTACCAGTAGGCGGTACTCAGGTCCGCCACGGTGATCCCCGAACGCAGCACCTCGCGCTGGAAAGTGCTGCTGTCCCAGACCTCGTTGCCACGTATCACCACGCCCGCCCCACGGCACAGGGCCGGGAACAGCTGCTCGACGAAACCGTCGAAGTTCAGAGTCGAGAACAGCAGCACACGGTCCTCTGGCACCAGGCGGAAGTACTCGATGGCCACCTGGCAATGGGCGCTCAGGGCATGGTGTTCGATGGCCACGCCCTTGGGCTTGCCGGTGGAACCGGAGGTGTAGATGACATAGGCCAGGTTGTGCAGCTGGGCCGGGCTCGACAGCGCTTGCCCGTCGTAACCCGGCAGCCAGTCTTCGGCCTGGTCCAGGCACAGCACCGGCAGCGCCGCCGGCACTGGCAGATGCGCCAGCAAGGGACGCTGGCTGAGCAACAGGCGAATGCCGCTGTCCTCCATCATGTAGGCCAGGCGGTCCTCGGGGAACTCCGGGTCCAGCGGCACATAGGCACCGCCGGCCTTGAGGATCGCCAGCAGCCCGACCACCATGTCCAGCCCGCGATCGACCGCGATACCCACCGCCACTTCCGGGCCGACGCCCATGTCCCGCAGCGTGTGGGCCAGGCGGTTGGTCTGGTGCTCCAGTTCGCGATAGCTCAACTGCTGCTCGCCGAATACCAGCGCCACCGCGTCGGGGGTGCGCTGCGCCTGGGCCTCGATCAGTTGATGAACACACTGCTCGGCTGGGTAATGGCCTTCGATCCGGCTCCAGTCCTGCAACACCCGCTGCGTTTCCAGGGCATCGAGCAGCGGCAGTTCGGCGACCGCCTGCTCCACACCCGCATTGACCAGGGCCTGCAGCAGGTTGCGCCAATGGCCGGCCAGGCGCTCGATCGTGTCCGGCTCGAACAGCGCGGTGGCGTAGGTCAGTGCCGCGCGCAGGCCGTCTTCGCTTTCGAAAGTGTCCAGGGTCAGGTCGAACTGGGCGGTATGGCTGCCACTGTCCAGCGCCTCGACCTCGAGCCCCGGCAGCGGCCGCACCGCCCCCTTGAGTTCGGTCTGGTGGTTGTACATCACCTGGAACAACGGGCTGTGGCTCAGGCTGCGTTCCGGTTGCAGAGCCTGCACCAGGTGTTCGAAAGGCAGGTCCTGATGAGCCTGGGCGCCCAGCACCGCCTGCTTGACCTGCTGCAGCAACTGGTCGAAGCGGGTGTGCAGGTCGAACTCGGCACGCAGCACCAGGGTGTTGACGAAGAAGCCGATCAGCCCTTCGGTTTCCACCCGGCTGCGGTTGGCCACCGGCACGCCGACGCGGATATCGTTCTGTCCCGAATGGCGATGCAGCAGGGCCTGGAACGAGGCCAGCAACAGCATGAACAGGGTCACACCCTGCTGCCGCGCCAGGACCTTGAGACCCTGTACCAGGGCACGCTCCAGTTCGACCTGGGTACGGGCGCCGGCATGGCTCTGCAGCGACGGCCGTGGCCGGTCGGCCGGCAATTCCAGCACCGGCTGGTCGCTGCCCAGTTGGGCGCTCCAGTAGGCCAACTGCCGGGCCTGCTCGCCGGCCTCCATCCAGCCGCGCTGCCATTGCGCATAGTCGGCGTACTGGAAGGGCAACGGCTTGGGTTGCGGCAAGCGGTCCTGGCTGAAGGCGACATAGGCCTCGATCAGCTCATCGACCATGATCGGCATCGACCAGCCATCGGAGACGATATGGTGCAGGGTCACCACCAGCACATGACGTTCCTCGCCGAGGCGCAACAAGCGCGCCCGCAGCAGCGGCCCCTGCCGCAGGTCGAAAGGCGCCAGCACTTCACGATCGATGCGCGTCATCAGGGATTCGCTATCGGTGCTGTCCAGCACCTCGACCGGCAGTTCGAAGGTCGCTGTCGGATGCACCACCTGCAGCACCTCGCCATCGCGCTCGGCGAAGGTGGTGCGCAGGCTCTCGTGACGTTCGATCAGCGCCACGAAGCTGCGGCGCAGCGCCTGCGGGTCAAGATGGCCGTTCAGGGCCAGGGCGGCTGGAATGTGATAGGCGCTGTTGTCCGGCTCCAACTGCCAGAGGAACCACTGGCGCTGCTGGGCATGGGACAGGCGCAGCGGCGCCTGGCGATCGGCGGCGACGAAGGCCGGCGCAGACGTGCCAACGCCCTGCCCGGCGCTGGCGGCGAAGGCCGCCAGGTCAGGGGTTTCGAACAGGCTGCGCAGCTCCACGTCGATGCCCAGGACCTGGCGTGCACGGGCGATCGCCTGGGTTGCCAGCAGCGAGTGGCCGCCCAGCTCGAAGAAATTATCGCTCAGCCCTACCCGCTCGACCTTGAGCACTTCACTCCAGATCGCCGCCAGTTGTTGTTCGAGGGTGCTGCGCGGCGCGACATAGGCTTGCTGCAACAGCGCCGTATCGGGAGCTGGCAAGGCCTTGCGGTCGAGCTTGCCGTTGGCGGTCAACGGCAGGGCCGACAACAACATGAGGTGAGCCGGCACCATGTAGTCGGCCAGGTGCCGTTTCAGGTAATCGCGCAGTTCCAGGCGCAGCGCGGCCTGGCGCGCGGTATCGCCCAGCAGCGTCGGATCCATCGCCACCAGGTAGGCCACCAGTTGTCCATCCAGGGCCAGCACCACGGCCTCACGGACCTGGGCATGGCACTGCAAGCGCGACTCGATTTCGCCCAACTCGATCCGGAAGCCGCGGATCTTGACCTGCTGGTCGCGGCGACCGATGTAGTCGATCACGCCATCGCTGCGCATGCGCGCCAGGTCGCCGGTGCGATACAGCCGCCCACCCTGCGGGTCGAAAGGATTGGCGACAAAGCGCGTGGCCGTCAGTCCCGCCTGGTTCAGGTAACCGCGGGCCAGGCCGGCACCGGCGACGTACAACTCGCCAATGCAACCCGGCGGTGTCAGGTTCAGCGCATCGTCCAGCAGGTACCAGGACAGGTCGACGATCGGCTCGCCGATCGGGCTGCCCGCCGACTGTTCGAGGTCTGCCCGCGACAAGGGCCGGTAGGTCACGTGCACAGTGGTTTCGGTGATGCCGTACATGTTGACCAGGGTCGGCGAACGCTCGCCAAAGCGCTCGAACCAGGGGCGCAGGCTCTGCACTTCCAAGGCTTCGCCACCGAAGATCACCTGGCGCAGTGCCAACTCGCGTGGCGACTCCAAGGCCACCGCCATCAGCGATTTGAAGGCCGAGGGGGTCTGGTTGAGCACCGTCACCCGTTCGTCGCACAACAGCGCATGGAAGGCCTCGGGCGAGCGGCTGACCTCGTGGGGCACCACCACCAGCCGGCCGCCATGGAGCAAGGCACCGAAGATTTCCCAGACCGAGAAGTCGAAGGCGTAGGAATGGAACAGCGTCCAGCTGTCCTGGCTGTCGAAGCCGAACCAGTGCCGGCTGGCGTCGAACAGGCGCAGCACATTGCCGTGGGGCAGCAGCGCGCCCTTGGGTTTGCCGGTGGAACCGGAGGTGTAGATCACATAGGCGAGGTTATCGACATCGACCTGGCACACCGGGTTGTCCTGGTGACCGTCCGCGCCGGCGCTCCCCAGGTCCAGGCATTCGACCTCCGCCGGCACCGGCAGGCGCTCCAGCAGGTGCCCCTGGCCCAGCAGCAGCTTCAGGCCGCTGTCGTCGATCATGTAGCGCAGGCGCTCTTCCGGATAGGCCGGGTCCAGCGGCACATAGGCACCGCCAGCCTTGAGCACCGCGAGCAGGGCGACGATCATCTCCAGCGACCGTTCGGCCGCCACCCCCACCAGCACATCGGCTTTCACCCCGCGGGCGATCAGCCGATGGGCCCAGCGGTTGGCCCGGGCATTGAGTTCGGCATAGGTCAGCCGCTCACCGGCACAGACCACGGCGACAGCGTCTGGACGCCGCTCGGCCTGCTCCTCGATCAACTGGTGCAGGCAACGCCCGACCGGATGCACCTGCGGCGCCGGGTTCCAGCGCGCCAGCACCTGCCGCTGTTGCGCCGCGTCGAGCAGCGGCAACTCGGCGATGCGCTGGCGCGGATCGCTGACGATCGCCCGCAGCAGGCTCGCCCAGTGCTGCAACAGGGCTTCGACGGTAGCGCCCTCGAACAGGTCGGTGGCGTACTTGAACACCGCTTCGATGCCATGGGCCTGCTCGCTGGTGTCCAGCACCAGGTCGAACTGGGCGGTCTGGCTCTGCCATGGCAACGGTTCGATGCGCAGGCCGTCCAGGGCGCTGGCTGATTTGACCCGGCTCTGCGCCTGGTGATTGAACATCACCTGGAACAATGGGCTGTGGCTCAGGTTACGGCCCGGCTCCAGGGCCTCGACCAGTTGCTCGAAGGGCAGGTCCTGATGGGCCTGCGCCTCCTGCACGGTCTGCCAGACCTGGCGCAGCAACTGCTCGAAGGTCTGTTGGCCGTCGACCTCGGCCCTGAGCACCTGGGTGTTGACGAAAAAGCCGATCAGGCGTTCGATTTCCGGCCGCTCGCGGTTGGCCACCGGCACGCCGACCCGGATATCGGCCTGGCCGCTGTAGCGATGCAACAGCGCCTGGAATGAAGCGAGCAGCACGCTGAACAGGCTGACGCTCTCGCGCCGGGCCAGGGCCTTGAGGCCTTCACTGAGCAGAGGATCAAGGGTCAGGTTGCAACTGGCCCCGGCAAAACTGCGGGACACGGGCCGTGGATGATCGGTCGGCAGCTCCAGCACCGGCTGTTCGCCACCGAGTTGCTGCTGCCAGTAGGCCAACTGGCGCTCCTGCTCTCCGGCTTCCATCCAGTGGCGTTGCCACAACGCATAGTCGGCATACTGGATCGGCAAGTCCGGGAGCGTCACCGCCAGCCCCTGACTGAGGCTCTGGTAGCCCTGCAGCAGTTCCTCGATCATCACCTGCAGCGACCAGCCATCAGCGACGATGTGGTGCAACGCCAGCACCAGTACGTGCTCCTCGTCCGCCACCCGCAGCAGCGCCGCCCGCATCAGTGGCCCGTGGCGCAGGTCGAAGGGCGCCTGTCCGTGCTCGAGAACGAAGGCCTGGATCCGCGCGTCACCTTCGTCGGCAGCCAGGCTTTCAATCTGCAGTTCAATGGTCCCGGCGGGCAACACCACTTGCAGGGGTTGCCCGTCGGTCTCGGTGAATACCGTGCGCAGGGGCTCGTGACGCGCCAGCAGGGCCTGCAGACTGCCCTGCAACGCCGTCACATCGAGCCGGCCCTGCAGCCGCAGGGCCATGGCAATGTTGTACGCCGCACTCTGCGGCGCCCATTGCCAGAGGAACCACTGACGCTGCTGAGCATAGGACAGGCGCAGCGGCTCATCAGCCGCCCGCTTGAACACCGGCGCGATCTCGAACAGGTTGATGCCCTTCTGCCGGAGCAGAGTGGCCAACCCCTTTCGCTGCATCGCCGAGAGTTGCCCTACCGACTCGATTAACTCCTGCACGCGTTGTTCCCTCTCAAAAAATCAGTCAAGAAACCGGTCAGGAAACCAGTTTTTCCAGATCGTCGAGGGATAGACGTTTGAGGGCCTCCAGCGATTTAGCCAATTCATCCTGGGCAGGCGACAAACCACCGCGCAGGGTCTCGATGCGTTCACAGAACGCCTGCAGCGTCTGCGCCGCGAACAACTCCTTGAGGGCAACCTTGTCACCCAGGCGCTCGGCAATCCGCGTCACCACCAGGGTCGCCAGCAGCGAGTGACCGCCCAACTGGAAGAAGTTGTCGCCCAGGCCCACCCGTTCGACCTCCAGCACTTCCTCCCAGAGGCTGGCGACCTCGCGCTGCAGGTCCGTCTGCGGCGCCTGGTAGAGCGTCTGCAACGGATTACCGCTGAGCGCGATCAGGGCCTTGCGATCGAGTTTGCCGTTGGGGGTCAGCGGCAAGGCATCGATCAGGTGCAGGTGGCTCGGCACCATGTGCGCCGGCAACTGCCCGGCCAGCGCCGTCCGCAGGCCGTCGACCAAGGCCCGCGCATCGCCAGCGCCTGGTACTGCCACCACATAGCCGTGCAGGTGCTTGCCCGCCGCGCCGTCCTGGGCCAATACCACCACCTCACGCACCGCCGGCTGTTGCAGCAGGCAGGCCTCGACTTCGCTCAGTTCGATACGGAAGCCACGGATCTTCACCTGGTGGTCGGCCCGTCCGATGTACTCGATCTGCGCCTGCCCGCCCTGGCGCACCAGGTCGCCAGTGCGGTACAGGCGTTCGCCTGCGGCCCCGAACGGGTTCGGCACATAGCGTTCGGCGGTCAGCGCCGGCCGCATCAGGTAGCCACGGGACACCCCGGCGCCGGCCAGGTACAACTCCCCCGCCAGCCCTTCCGGCACCGGCAACAGCTGGCTGTCGAGCAGGTAGGCATCGGTGTTGTCCAGCGGCCGGCCGATATTCGCCGAACCCTGGGCGGTGCGCAGGGTGAAGGTCGAATAGGTGGTGTCCTCCGAAGGGCCATAGAGGTCATAGACCTGGTTGACCGACGTGCTGGCATAGAGCGTATCCACCAGCGTCTGCTTCAGGGGCTCACCGGCCAGGTTGATGGTGCTCACCGACGCCGGAATCTGCCCGGCCCGCTGCAGGGCGGCAATCGCCGACGGCACGGTGTTGATCAGCCTGACCCGCTCGCGCTGCGGCAGCTCGGCCAGGGCCAGGGCGTTGTCCGCCAGCACCAGGTAGCCGCCCGCGGCGAGGGTGACGAAGATTTCCCACACCGACAGGTCGAAGCAGATCGACGTCGAGGCCAGCACCCCGCGCAGCTGCTCGATACCATAGACCCCCAGGGACCAGTGGATCAGCGCCGCCAGGTTGTCGTGACTGATCGCCACGCCCTTGGGCTTGCCGGTGGAGCCGGAGGTGTAGATGACATAGGCCAGGTTCTGCGGCTGAATCGAAACCGCAGGAGCCTGGGCCGGATAGGCCTGCAGCCAGTCTTCGCCTTCCTCCACCAGCAGTACCCGGGACGACAGCTCCTGTGGCAGGTATTGCAACAGGCGCGACTCGCTCAGCAGCACGGTTGCTCGGCTGTCTTCGAGCATGTGCAGCAGGCGCTCCTGCGGATACTCGGGGTCCAGTGGCACATAGGCGCCGCCGGCCTTGAGGATCGCCAGCAGGCTGACGATCATCCGCGGGGTGCGGCTCAGGCAGACGCCGACTCGCACTTCCGGACCTACCCCCAGCTCGCGCAGCTTGTGGGCCAGGCGATTGGCGCTGCGATCCAGGCTGGCGTAATCCACTTCATGCTCGGCAAACAGGATCGCCGGCGCCTGTGGCTGAGCCCGTACCTGGGCATCGATCCGGGTGAGCACGTCGCCCGAGTCGAGCGGCGTGACGGTGCCCTTGCCCCAGTCCAGCGCCGCCTGGCGCGGCTCGCCGGCAAGCAGTTCGAGGTTGCCCAGCGCCTGTTGCGGCGCGGCCATGAAGGCCCGCAGCAGGTGCTCGAGCTCACGCCCCAGGCGCGCCACGGTCGGCGCGTCGAAGCAGGCCCGGTCATAACTCAGCCCCAGGCTCAGTTCGGCACCGGTGACCGCCACCAGCGTCAGCGGATAGTTGGTCTGCTCCTGACGGCTGATGGCCGAGAATTCCAGGGCACTGCCGGCCGCCTGGCCGAGCGCTTCGGCCATCGGGTAGTTCTCGAACACCAGCAGGCTGTCGAACAGCCCGCCCGTCCCCAGCCCGGCCCAGCGCTGGATATCGTACAGCGGCGTGTGTTCGTGCTCGCGCAACGCCAGGTTGAGGTCCTGCACCTGTTGTAACCAGGCCGCCACCGGCAACTGTGGCGAAGGTGCAGCCGCCACCGGCAGGGTGTTGATGAACAGGCCGATCTGCTGCTCCACGCCGGCCAGGTCGGTCGGCCGACCGGCCACGGTGGCACCGAAGGCCACGCAATCCTGCCCGGTGTAGCGTTGCAGAAGCACCAGCCAGGCCGCCTGCACCAGGGTGTTGAGGGTGACCTTGTACTCGCGGGCGAAGCGGTTCAGGTCGGCGGTCAGGGCCGCGCCAAACGCCTGCTCATGCTCGCCATGCCCGACCGCCAGGGCCTGCCGCTTGCCCA
This sequence comes from Pseudomonas asplenii, assembly GCF_900105475.1. Lineage (NCBI taxonomy): Bacteria > Pseudomonadati > Pseudomonadota > Gammaproteobacteria > Pseudomonadales > Pseudomonadaceae > Pseudomonas > Pseudomonas asplenii. The sequence continues at coordinate 6,120,423 of NZ_LT629777.1, forward strand.
CGGCATTGGCCAGGCGGGTCGGTTCCTGCAGGTCGGCCAGGGCCGCGGCCCAGAACGCCCGGCTGGCCTGGGCATCACGCTGGCCGAGCCATTCGATGTAATCGCGGTAACGGCCAGCCCCCTGGGGCACGGCGGCACCGGCATAGCGCTGGAGTACTTCAGCGAACAACTGCGACGTACTCCAACCGTCCATCAGGATATGGTGGCTGGTATGGATCAGGTGGTAATCGCTGGCCGTGGTCCGCACCAGGGTCAAGCGCAACAGCGGCGCCTGGTCCAGCGCGAAACCTGCCGCCAGGTCGTCCCGCGCCAGTTGTTCGAGGGCCGCCGGCAGGTCGCTGTGCTCGCGCCAGTCATGCACCACCAGCGGGATGTCCACCCGGCGCCGCACGATCTGCAGCGGTGCGGCCAGGTCCTGTGGCCAGACGAACACCGAGCGCAGGACCTCATGGCTATCCAGCGCCTGCTGCCAGGCGGCGCGGAACCGTTCGACGTCCAGCTGCCGCACATCGGCCCGTAGCTGGTTGGTATAGGCCGCACCATCCGGCTCGTCGACCGCATGGAACAGGATGCCCTGCTGCATCGGTGAAAGCGGGTAGATGTCCTCGATATCCGCCATGACCACCGGCAGACGCTCCAGTTGCGCCGCAGTCAGCGTCGCCAGCGGGAAGTCGGACGGTGTCACGCCCAACTGGCCGCCCTGGCTGCAATGCTCGACCAGGCGGCTCAGCTCCTGCTCATAGGCCCGGGCCAGGGCCTCGATGGTCGCAGGCAGGTACAGCGCACGGCTGAAGCCCCAATCCAGTTCCAGCTCGCCATCGAACACCTGGCCGTTGAGACTCAGCCCATTGGCCGGGCGTTCTTCGGCCTGGTTGGCGCCGCTGCTTTCGCCGCTGGGTACGAACAGCGCGCCCTCGGCCCGGTCGAAGCTGCCGTCGAACTGGCCGAGGTAGTTGAAGGTCACCCGGGCTTCGGGCAGGGCCAGCAGTGGGTGGGCGACCTCCGCGTCCGCCAGGTAACGCAGGATGCCGTAGCCGATCCCCTTGTTCGGCACCGCCCGCAGTTGTTCCTTGATCGCCCGGATCGAACCGCCCAGGTCAGCCCCGGGGGTCAGGCGCACCGGGAACAGGCTGCTGAACCAGCCGACCGTACGACTCAGGTCAAGGTCGTCGAACAGCTCCTCGCGACCATGGCCTTCCAGCTGGATCAGTACCGACGGCTGCCGGCTCCAGTCGCACAGGACCCGGCTCAGGGCGGCCAGCAACAGGTCGTTGATCTGGGTCCGGTAGGCCGCCGGGGCAACGCTGAGCAGTTGCCGGGTCAGTGCCTTGTTCAACCGCGAGGTGGCGTGGCCGACGCCAGGGAGCGGCTGTTCCAGGTCGTCGTGGGGCAGTTGCGCGGTGGCACCGTCGAGGCTGCCCAGCCAGTAGTCGCGCTCGGCCGCCAGGGCCTCGCTGCGCGCATGGGCCTGCAGGCGCTCGCCCCACAGCTTGAGCGCACTGCTCTTGGCCGGCAGTTGCACGGCGCGACCGGCAGCAATGGCGGTGTAGGCGCTCTGCAGATCCTCGAGCAGCACCCGCCAGGACACGCCATCGACCACCAGGTGATGGATCACCAGCAGCAGGCGTTGTTCACCCTCGGGCAAGTGCACCAGCAGTGCCCGCAACAGCGGGCCGTCCTTGAGATCGAGACTGCGCTGGGCTTCCTCGGCCAAGGCGCCGAGCCCGGCGATATCATCCAGTTCCCGCGACCACAGGACGCTGGCACTGTCGGACTGATAACGCGCCTGCCACTGTCCCTGTTGCTCGACGAAGCTCAGACGCAAGGCATCGTGATGCGCCAGCAGGCTGGCCAACGCCGCCTCCAGGTGGGTGGCATCCACGGCCTGCAGCGGCTTGAGCATCACCGACTGGTTCCAGTGCTGACGCTGGGGAATATCCATGTCGAAGAAGCGGGCCTGGATCGGCAGTAACAGCTGCTCGCCGCTGATCTGCTGCGGCGCTTCGACCGTCACCTTTTTCTCGATCAGCCTCGCCACCGTCGCCAGTTGCGCGATGGTCTGCTTCTCGAACAACTGCTTGGGACTAAGCTTGATCCCCTGGCGCTTGGCCCGGGCGATGATCTGCAGGCTGAGGATCGAGTCGCCACCCAGTTCGAAGAAGTTGTCGCTGCTACCCACCCGCTCCAGCTTGAGCACATCGGCCCAGACCGCCGCCAGCTTCTCTTCGATCTCGCCCACCGGGGCGGTGTAGTGCTGCTTGATCAGGCCCGGCTTGGGCAGCGCCCGCTTGTCCAGCTTGCCGTTGGCAGTCAGCGGCAGCTGTTCCAGCAGCAGGATCTGCGCAGGGACCATGTAGTCACTGAGGGACGCCTGCAGACGCTGGCGCAGGTCCTCGACCTGCAACGTCGCACCGGCCGCCGGCACGCAGTAGGCCACCAGTTGCAGGCGCGTGGTGTCGTCGTCCATCGGCAGCGCCAGCACCGCCGCCTGGGCGACCGAATCGAAGCCCTGCAGCAAGCGGGCGATTTCCGCGGGTTCGACACGATAACCACGGATCTTCACCTGGTCGTCGTTACGGCCCATGAACTCCAGCAGGCCCTGGCGGTTGCAGCGTATCCGGTCACCGCTGCGATAGGCCCGGCTGCCCGGCTCGCCATAAGGGTCCGGCAGGAAGCGTTCGGCAGTCAGCCCCGGCTGCCCGAGGTAGCCCAGGGCAACGCTGGCACCCCCGATGTACAGTTCACCCGGCACCTGTGCCGCAGCGATGTTGAGCACGTCGTCCAGTACCAGGGTCCGGGCACCGGGCAACGGCTGGCCAATGGCGATACCGCGCTCCAGTGGCGCGTCGGCGAGCACTTCGTGGGTCAGCACGCCAACGGTGGTTTCACTGGGGCCGTAGTGGTTGATGAAGCGGCAGGCCGGCTTCAGTTCGCGCACCTGGCGCAGCAACGCTGGCGAGCAGGCCTCACCACCGACGATCAACGCCTGTTCCGGCAGGACATCCGCCGCCCGGGTAGCCTGCAACAGGGCCGACAGATGACCGGGAACGATTTTCAGGATGCCGACGCGATGTTCGCTCATGTACCGGGCAAAACCGTCCGGATCGAAACCCAGGGCTTCGGGCAGCACATGCAGGGTACGACCGCCGCAGAGCGCGCCGAACAGCATGGTGTGTCCCAGGTCGGCGGCGATGGTCGAGACCAGCGCCATGCTGGCGCCAGGCGCCAGGGCCAGGCGTTGCGTCAGGCCCTGAACGTAGCTGGCCAGCGCGCCATGGCTGACCAGCACGCCCTTGGGCTGGCCGGTGGAACCGGAGGTATGAATCACATAGGCCGCAGACTGCGCCGAAAGATCGAGCGACGGTGCGCGGGCTGGCTGTTCATCCCAATCCGCCGGGATGAAGGCCTGCGCGACGCACCCGGACGGCACCAGGCCATCGAGCCGCGCATCCCCTGCGGCGCACAGCAGCAGGCGCGCACCGGCCCGCTCGAGCATCTGCCGCAGGCGTGCATCCGGAGCCTTGGTGTCGAGCGGCATGTACACCGCACCGGCCTTGAGAATCGCCAGCAGGCTGGTCAGCCAGTCCAGCGAACGCTCCATAAGCAGCGCCACCGGCTCGCCGGTGCCCACGCCCAGAGTCTGCAGATGATGAGCCAGGCGGTTGGCAGCCTGATCCAAGGCAATAAAGCTCAGGGTCTTGTCCAGGCAACGGGCAGCCAACGCCTCGGGCTGGCGAAGCACTTGGGCATCCCAGTGCTGCAACACCAGCGGCGCGTTCTCCAGGCGAGCTGCCGGCAGTTGCGGCGCAGGTGGGGACAGGCTGAACAGCGGTGCCTGCGGTGCCTGCAACAACGCATCGAAAAGTGTCAGCAACGTCGTAATGAAGCCCTCGACCGTCGAGTGCTGGTAGAGATCGCTGGCATAGGTCAGCTCGCCATGGATCAGCGTACCGTCGTCGGTGATATCCAGTGCCAGGTCGAAATGCGTACCGTCCTTGTGCAGCGGGTATTCCGCGACGCTCAGGCCCGGCAACTGCATCGAACGCTGTTTCTGCATGCCGACGTTCTGGTTGAACTTTGCCTGGAACAAGGGGTTGTGGTCCAGGTTACGCTCGGGCGCCAGGGCATCCACCAGTTGCTCGAACGGCAACTCCTGGTGCGCCTGGGCACCGAAGCTGCTCTCACGCAGACGGCCCAGCAGGTCGAGGAAACTCTGGCGCTCGTCGACTTCGCAACGCAGTACCTGGGTGTTGACGAAGAAGCCGATCAGGCCTTCGACTTCCGCACGGCTGCGGTTGGCGTTCGGCACGCCGACGCGGATATCGCGCAAACCGGACTGGCGCGACAGGAACAGCGAATAGCCGCCCAGGACCAGCATGAACAGGCTGATGCCCTGGCTGCGGGCGAAGGCATTCAGTTGCCGCGAGCGCTCTACACCAAAGTCGAAGCCCAGGGTTCGGCCTTCGAAGCTCTGTACCGGCGGGCGCGGGAAATCTGCAGCGACATCCAGCAGCGGTTGTTCCTCGCCCAACTGCCGACGCCAGTAATCGAGTTGTCGTTCGCCCTCGCCGGCCTCCAGCCAGCTGCGTTGCCAGATCGCATAGTCGGCATACTGCAACGGCAGCGGTACCAGAACCGGCTCATGCCCTTGGGTAAATGCCTGATAGGCCTGGACAAACTCCCTGACCATCACATCCATCGACCAGCCGTCGGAAACGATATGGTGCATGCTCACCACCAGCACCCACTCGTCCGCAGCCAGGCGGATCAGCTTGGCACGCAGCAAGGGGCCGTTGACGAGATCGAAGGCTTGCCCGGTAAACGCCTGCACCCGCTCGGCCAGTTCGACTTCACGCACCTCGGCACTGCAAGCCGACAGATCGAGCCGGAACAACGGTACAGACAGGTTATCGAGGATCCGTTGATACGGTTGCTCAGCGTCCACCTGGAACACCGTGCGCAGCACTTCGTGACGTTCGACGATATGTTCGAAGGCGCGCTGCAGGGCCGGCTCGTCGAGCTGACCACGCAAACGCAGACCGGCGGCCATATTATAGGCGGCGCTGGCGGGGTCGAGTTGCCAGAGGAACAGCAGGCGCTGCTGGGCATAGGACAGGGGAATCGGTGTCACGTCATGGCGACTGACCGGCATCGGCAGCAGGCTGAAGTCCTTGCCCTCCTCGCTCAGCTTCGCCAGGAACTGGCGGCGCTGTTCCAGGGGCAGACCGATGAATCGCTTGGCAATACGTACCGCAGGGTTGCCACTCATGCTCCCAACTCCTCCAACGAACTCATGAACTGTTCCATATCGGCCCAGTCGTTATCTGCAGTGCCCTGCCCCAGCGTCGCCAGCTCGGCAGCCAGTTCGCTCAGCAGGGGTTTCTCGAACAGGCTGCGCAGCGGCAGGCTGACCGCCAGGCGCGTCTTGACCCGGGCGATCACCTGGGCGGCGAGCAGCGAGTGCCCGCCCAACTCGAAGAAATGGTCATCAAGGCCGACCCTCGGCACCCGCAGCACCTCTTCCCAGATCGTCGCCAGGCAGCGTTCGGTTTCGGTCTGCGGTTCGCGGTAACGGGCCTGCAACTGACTCGGATCGGGAACCGGCAGGGCCTTGCGATCGAGCTTGCCGCTTGGGGTCAGGGGCAGGCGCGGCAGGATCAACAGGTGCGAGGGCACCATGTAGTCCGGCAGCCGGCCTTGCAGGGATGCCTTGACCTCAAGGCGCCAGACGCTCTGTTGCGCCGGTTCCAGGGGCTGGTCGGCAACCAGATAGCCAACCAGTTGCGTGCCGCCGGCCAAGGGCAACGCGAGCACTGCCGCCTCGCGTACGCCGGGGCCTTGCAACAGCCGTGACTCGACTTCACCCAACTCGATGCGGAAACCGCGGATCTTGACCTGGTGATCGACCCGGCCGATGTACTCCACCGCGCCGTCTTCGCGCAGGCGGGCGCGGTCGCCGGTGCGATACAGGCGCTCGCCAGGGGTGAACGGATCGGCAATGAACCGTTCGGCGCTCAGGCCCGGCTGGCCCTGATAACCACGGGCCAGTCCCGGACCGCCGATGTACAGTTCGCCCACGGCACCCTGGGGCAGCAGCTCAAGATCGCCGTCGAGCACCAGCAAGCGCCGCTGCTCCAGGCCGAAACCGATAGGTACGCCACGCCAGGACACCGCCTCGACCGATAGCGTGGTGCAATCGTAGGTGCTCGAAACCACCGTCGCCTCGGTCGGGCCATAGGTATTGATCAGGCGCACGCCGCCCAGTCCGGCCTGCTGCCACAGGCGCAGACCGTCGACGGCCATCGCTTCGCCGCCGATGTGGATCTGGCGCAGGGCGCCATAACCGGCGGGTGGGCGGGCCGCCCAGTCCTGTACCAGCAGATGCCAGTAGGCCGCCGGCAGATCGGCCAGGGTGATGCCATACCGCAGGATCGCGTCGTGCAGCGTGGCACTGTCCCACAACCGCTCGTCACGCAGCACCACGCAGGCACCCAGGCTCAATGGCGGGAAAAACTGCTCGACGAAACCGTCGAAGCTGCTGGTGGCGAACTGCAGGACCCGATCGGTTTCCTCCAGCAGGCTGTACTGCGTGGCCCGGGCGACGAACTCGGCCAGGGCATAGTGAGTGATAGCGACCCCCTTGGGTCGTCCGGTGGAGCCCGAGGTGTAAATCACATAAGCCAGCGACTGCGCAGCCGGCGTCCATTCCAGATCGGTTTCGGCATAACCGCTGTCGTTGATTCGATCCAGACACAGAGCCTCGACCTCCTCCAGCCGCGGCAGGCCTTCCAGCCACTGACTGTGGGTGAGCAGCAGCTTCAGGCCGCTGTCCTGCAGCACATGGGCCAGGCGTGCTGGTGGTGTCTGCGGATCCAGCGGCACATAGGCACCCCCGGCCTTGAGTACCGCCAATATAGCCACCGCCAGGTCCAACGTGCGGCCGATCGCCAGCCCCACCAGCACCTCAGGACCGACACCATGGCCGCGCAGCAGATGCGCCAGGCGATTGGCCCGGCGGTTCAATTGGGCATAACTCAGGCTCGGTGCCCGGGCCGCATCGGCGAGGATCAATGCGGTGGACTCCGGGGTGCGCCGGGCCTGCGCCTCGAACAAATGCACCATCGACACTGGGTTGCCTGCCGTTGCCACCGTTTCATCAACCTGGCTCAGGAGGTTGTCGACTTCCTCTGCCGCGAGCATGGGCAGTTGGCTGATCGGTCGTTGCGGATCGCTGCACACGGCGACCAACAGGTTGCGCCAGTGCCCGGCCAGGCGCTCGATGGTCCCCCCGTCGAATATATCGGTGGCATAGGTGAAGGCCGCGAAAAGCTGCTCGCCTTCCTCGCGGGTTTCCAGCATCAGGTCACTGGCGGCCGCATGCTGGCGCGTCTGCCCGACGCCCTGTTCCTCATCCAGATGCGCCACCCGCAGCCCGCTTGCCAACTGCCGGCCCTGCACATCGGTAACCAGTGGCTGATGGTTGAACATCACCTGGAACAGCGGATTGTGGCTCTGGCTGCGAGCTGGCTGCAGGGCTTCGATCAAGGCGTCAAACGGCAACTCCTGATGCGCCTGCGCGCCCAGGGACGCCTGACGCAGGCTCTGCAGCAGTTCGGTGAACGGGGTCTGGCCGTGCACTTCACTGCGCAGCACCTGGGTATTGACGAAAAAACCGATCAGGCCTTCGGTCTCGCTGCGGGTCCGGTTGGCGATCAGACCGCCGACGCGGATATCGCTCTGGCCGCTGTAGCGATGCAGCAGGCTCTTGAACGAGGCCAGCAGTACCACGAACAGCGACACACCCTGGCGCTGAGCCAGGGTCTTGAGTTGCTGACGCAGCTCGCTGTCCACCTGTACTTCCAGGCGCGCCCCCCGATGGCTGGCCTGGGCTGGATGCGGTCGATCGGTAGGCAGTTCAAGTACCGGGTGTTCTTCCCCCAGGTGCTCACGCCAGTAGGTCAGTTGCCGCGCCTGTTCGCCGGCCTCGAGCCAACTGCGCTGCCAGAGCGCGTAGTCGCGGTAGTGTACGCTCAGCGTCGGTAACTCAGCCGTGATGCCCGCCACACAGGCGTCATAGCAACGGCTGAATTCCTCGATCAGGATATTCATCGACCAGCCGTCGGCGATGATGTGGTGCAGGGTCAACAGCAGCACGTGCTCCTGCTCGGCCAGACGGACGAGACGAATACTCAGCAGCGGCCCCTGCTGCAGGTCAAATGCCTGCCCGGCCTCCTCGGCCATGACCTGCCGCAGACGCGACCGACGCTGCGGCTCGGCCAGGGCCTGCAGATCATCGACCCGCACCGACGCTGCCGTCGACGGGGCGACACGCTGGAAGGCCCGTTCGCCATCCTGGCCGAAGGTGGTGCGCAGACACTCATGCCGGGCAACCAGGGCACTGAAGGCCTGTTCGAGCGCCGCCAGGTCCAATCGACCGTCCAGACGCACGGCCATCGGCAGATTGTATGCCGAGCTTTGGGGATCGAGTTGCCAGAGGAACCACATGCGCTGCTGTGCATAGGACAGGCCGTCCCGTTCGGCGACGCCATCGCAGGCAACGATGGGCAACAGCGAGAAATCGACACCCTCCCGATCCATGGCCGCCAGGAAGATACTGCGCTTCTCCTGGGGCAACTCGATGAAACGGCGAGCGAGTTTCTGTGCGTCTTGGGGCTTCATGTGAGGGGGTCCTTGCTGATCGGCGGCACGGCCGGGGGGCCTGGTCGTATCAACAAGGACGAACCGCCAACCCGAGGATTTAGCGTACCGACGGGCGGTGTCTCGGGTATGGCGAAGCAGAGCGGTGAAAATCTGCGGACAAGGGGCGAGTGGCGGCCCCGGGTGGTCAGACGACGGGCTGCGAATAACCTTCGGCCATCGCCACCACCACCTTGCGTTTGCCGGTGAACGGCGAACGGGCATGGGCGGCGAGCATGTTGTCGAGCATCAGCACATCGTTTTCCTGCCAGGGGAAACTGATGGTGCATTCATCCAGCACCCCGCGCACCTCATCGAGCAGGTCGACCTCGATGGCCGAACCGTCACCGTAGTAGACGTTGCGCGGCAGGTCCTCCTCGTCCACCACATCGAGCAGGGTCTCGCGTATCTCGGGCTGCAGATTGGAAACGTGGAACAGGTGCGCCTGGTTGAACCAGACCATTTCCCGGGTCACCGGATGATGCGCCACCACCTGACAACGCTGGCGGGTGCGCAGCTCGCCATCCTCCTTCCACTCGCATTCGATGGCATGGGCCCGGCAGTAGGCCTCGACCACCGCCTCGTCCTCGGTGTTGAACACCTGGCTCCAGTCCACGTCCAGGCCGTTACCGTAGTTGCGCACGTACATCAGCCCCTTGCTGATAAAACGCTCGCGAATCTTCGCCGGGACCCGCCGATAGACTTCCCGACTGTCGCAGATCGGCGTTTCACCACCGGTCTGCGCGGCAATCATGCTGTAGAACCAGATTTTCATCGGCCATTCGAGGGTATAGGCCTGCTCGTTGTGCAGTGGAATGCTCTGGTGCGCCGGGTATTCGGTGGAGGTGTATACCCCCTGGGTCACGTTGCTGCGCGGGGTCGAACCGAACTCGTAGTTGAGCAGCGGGTGACCAAAAGCCGCAGCGAATTCGCGAAAGGCTTCGGCACCACCGACATCGAAACCGCGCATCAGGACGCCGCCAGCCCGGTACAGGTGTTGATCGATCAACACCTTGCACTCGGCAAACGCCTCGCGCAGATCAAGCCCGGGTTCAGGCGCCTGGATCAGCATGGGCAAGGTGCCCGAACCGGTCAGCAGCGGCCGGATATCCAAACTCAACGCATTGTTCATGACGACTTTACTCCCTTGATCCTCGGCCGCCGGCACCCACACCCAAGCGTGAGATATAGCGGGTTTCACAGGAGGGACGGATGGTCGAAGGGGAAAATTAGCGGCTGTCGGCTGCCAGCCGCTGAAACATTTACTTTCATAAAGCCTTACGTTTTTTGCCCGCTCATTCGTCTCATCAAGATGCAGCCGTTCGCGTAGGCAAAAGCCACGAGCGGTTTTTTCGGGTGCAAGGTCCCTTCTCAGGCCCTGCCCCCTCCTCCGATGTCGAGAATCCGCTTTCCATGTCCAAGAAGTCCCGTTCGAAAATCTGGTTCCTGGTTCATAGTTGGCTGGCGCTACCGATCTGGTTCTTTGTGCTGATCGTCTGCGTAACCGGCACCCTGGCGGTGGTCAGCCAGGAGATCGTCTGGCTGGCCAACCCGGAAATCCGCGCCAACAAGCCTTCGGGTGACGCCCCGCTGCTGAGCTATGACCAGGTGCTGGCGGCCATCAAGCAGCATGAACCCGAGCTGATCGTGCAGTTGATCCAGCGCCCGGACGAAAGCCATTTCGCCCTGCTGGCCGATATCAGTTATCCAGACGGTCGTTCGGTCACGGTCTACGTCAATCCCTACACCGGCGTCATCCAGGGCATCAGCCCGCAGTTCAACTTCAAGAACTTCACCCGTGCCCTGCACGGCTGGTGGCTGGTGCCGTTCACCGATGGCTACAGTTGGGGCTGGTACCTGGTATCGCTGCTGGGCATCCCCATGCTCGCGTCCCTGGTCACCGGGTTGGTGGTGTACAAGCGCTTCTGGAAAGGCTTCTTCAAACCCACCTTGCGCTTCAACCACGGCGCTCGAATATTCTGGGGCGACTTCCATCGCCTGAGCGGCATCTGGTCGATCTGGTTCATCGCCGTGATCTCCATCACCGGCATCTGGTTCCTGATCCAGGCGATCCTCGCCGACAACCAGATCAGCATTGCTACCCGGCCCATCCCGGCGATCATCTCCCACGACAGCGCCCCCCTGATGCCGGACGGCCGACCGGCACCGATGCTCCCTGCCGACGAGGCCCTGCGCATCGCCAGGGAACAGGTCCCCGGACTCGACGCCAGCTTCATCAGCCTGCCCGGCAATGCCTTCAGCCCATTCGAGGTCGGCGGTCGCAGTTGGTACCCGCTGATGTACCAGACCCTGGAACTGAACCCTTACACAGGCAAGATCGAAAAGTCCCGCCTGCTTTCCGATCGCACCGGCCTGGAGTTCGTCACCGAGTCGATGCGCCCGTTGCATACCGGCGACTTCGGTGGCCTGTGGATCAAGTTGATCTGGTTTTTCTTTGGCCTGGTGCTGAGCATGATGGTCCTCAGCGGCCTGCTGATCTGGAGCAAGCGCACCGCCCTGGCCACCGTCAATGCCCTGAAGCGCACGACCAGGGCTGAACGCACCGCCCCTACCCCTCCCCCTACCAAGCCCCGCGCCGTCCTGGGCGCCGAGACCCCGGAGGGTAGCCTGTGAGCAAGACAGCCGTGGCACCCACCACTTCTGCCCTGGGCCGTTTCTGGCATAAATGGCGCTTCCACCTGAACATCCTGTTGGTGCTGATACCGCTGGGCTATATGCCACGGTATTTTTCCGATGCGGCACTGTTCCGTGGCGATACCGGCCTGGGCCAGCATGTCAACGAACTGCAGGCCGGGCCCTGGAGCCTGCAGTTGGCTGAACTGTGGGACGAGGCGCCGCGACGCGACGGCCCCGCGGGCTATTTCAAGAGTTTCAACGCCAGCCTGTGCGCCGCCTGCGTCAGCCAGGTCAAGGCCACTTACCTGCGCATCGGCAAGCCTCGCAGCCTGCGGGCCGCCGGCGTGATTTTCTTCGGCACGCCCTATCGCATGGGCGCCGTGGTCCCGATTCCGGAAAACAACGGTACCGATGCCGAGCTCTGGGTCACCCTGGAAGGCTGGGACGGCTCGGTGCACCAGGCCTCCATTCCCCTGAGCCAGGCCTCGCCGCTGACCGTCGCCTGGCTGAAAAAACGAGGTGCCCGCCCATGAGCCCACTGCATCGCCTGACCCGTTCCCGAACAACCCGCAGCCTGCTGACCCGCACCGTGCTGCTGGCCGCCAGTGGCCTGAGCCTGACCGCCCAGGCACATAACCCGATGTGCGAATGCAAGCAGATCGACGCCCAGCAGATTCAATGCAAAGGCGGTTTTTCCGACGGCAGCGGCGCACCGGGTGTGACCCTGGATGTGATCGGTTACGACGAAACCATCCTGCTGCCGGGCAAGTTGGGCAGCGACTCGACGCTGACCTTCAAAAAACCCGACGCCGATTTCTACGTCCTGTTCGACGCTGGCCCCGGTCACGTCGTGGAAGTCGACAAAGCGGACATCGAAGCCCCATGAGCACCTCCACCACCCAGATCGTACGCCCGGCTGGCGCCGGCCATGAAACCCTCTATGTGCTGCTGTTCTGCCTGATCGTGCTGCTGGTCGCCGGTTCCGTGGTGGCGCTGCACGGCGAGAAACAGGACGTCGCTGCGGTCGCGGCCCATCAACTGGACGCCCGCCGCGACCTGACGCCTGGCGAACAGGGCATCTACGCCGACCTGCGGGTCACCCTCGACGAGATCCGCCTGCTGCAACAGGAACAGCAGGCGCTGCCCACTCCCGAGCAACTCGCCGAGGAAGGTTTCGCCCCCTTTGCCCGGGACGCCAGTTCGGTCAGTCGCGGCGGCCATGCCTGGCAAGGACTGGCGCAGCACGCCTATCTCGGCTTGAGCCAGGCCACGACGACCGCCGGTTCGTTCCTGATGCGAGTCGGCAGCGACCCGAAGACCGAGCCGGATATCTGGCTCAATCGCCGCGCCAACCTGGCCGTCCCCAGCGATCTGGACGACAGCGCCCTGATCGCGGAAGGCTGGCAACAGGTCGTCGCGCAATTCGACGCCGGCGTGACCCGCCAGCATCGGCACTGAACCTTCCGAGTCCTTGCGAGATTCTCGAAGCAGACCGTTCCACCCGGAGAAGCCCTTTACCCATGTCCATTTCAGCCCTGTTCAGCCGCCGTCGCCTGCTCCTGGCCCTGTTGCTCTCGCCGCTCCTGCTGACCGCCCAGGCCCACGCCGACACGGCCAAGCGCCTGCGTATCGGCATCACCCTGCACCCCTACTACAGCTACGTGGCCAATATCGTCGGCGACAAGGCCGACGTGGTGCCATTGATCCCGGCCGGTTTCAATCCCCATGCCTATGAGCCACGGGCCGAGGACATCAAGCGCATCGGCACGCTGGACGTGATCGTGCTCAACGGCGTCGGCCATGACGACTTCGCCGACCGCATGATCGAGGCCAGTGAAAAACCACAGATTGCGCTGATCGAAGCCAACGAGAACGTGCCGCTGCTGGCCGCCACCGGAATCGCCGCCCGCGGCGCCGGCAAGGTGGTCAACCCGCACACCTTCCTGTCCATCAGCGCGTCCATCGCCCAGGTCAACAACATCGCCCGCGAACTGGGCAAGCTCGACCCGGACAATGCCAGGCTCTACACCACCAACGCCCGCGCCTATGGCAAGCGCCTGCGGCAGATACGCGCCGATGCCCTGGCCCGGCTGACCCAGGCACCCAACGCCGACCTGCGCGTGGCCACGGTGCATGCGGCGTATGACTACCTGCTGCGCGAGTTTGGCCTGGAGGTTACCGCCGTGGTCGAGCCGGCTCATGGGATCGAACCAAGCCCGAGCCAGTTGAAAAAGACCATCGACCAACTGCGCGAGCTGGATGTGAAGGTGATCTTCTCGGAACTGGACTTCCCGTCGACCTATGTCGAAACCATCCAGCGTGAGTCCGGGGTGAAGCTCTACCCGCTGTCGCACATTTCCTATGGCGACTACACCGCCGACAAGTACGAGAAGGAAATGACCAATAACCTCAATACGGTGGTGCGGGCGATTCAGGAGGCCGGAGCATGACCGCCGCCGAGAGCATCGACCGGGTTGCCATCGGGCCGACCCTGCAGTTCGACGCGATCAGCCTGACCCTGGGTCGCACCACCATTCTCGACAATGTCGGTTTCCAGGTCCGCCCCGGCCATGTGCATGCGCTGGTCGGCCCCAACGGCGGCGGCAAGAGTTCGCTGATCAAGACCCTGCTCGGGCAGATGCCGCACCAGGGTCGCCTGAGCCTGCAATGGCCGGGCCCGCCCGGGGTCATCGGCTATGTCCCGCAGGCCCTGGAATTCGATCGCGGCCTGCCGATGACCGTCGACGATTTCATGGCCGCCATGTGCCAACGCCGTCCGGCGTTCCTCGGCCTGTCCCGGCATTTCGCCGGGGCGATCGGCGAAGCGCTGGAACGGGTCGGCATGCAGGACAAGCGCAAGCGGCGCATGGGCGCCCTGTCCGGCGGCGAACGCCAACGGGTGCTGCTGGCCCAGGGTTTGATCCCGCCACCACAACTGCTGGTGCTCGACGAACCGATGTCGGCGCTGGACGAGGCCGGCATCCAGGTGTTCGAACGCCTGCTCGGCGATTGGCGCCGCGCCGGCATCACCGTGCTGTGGATCGAACACGACCTGGAAGCGGTCAAGCGCCTGGCCGACCGGGTCACCGGTCTCAACCGACGAATCCTGTTCGATGCCTCCCCTGCCGAGGCACTGACCCCGGAGCGCCTGCTGACGCTGTTCTCCACCCACCCACGCGGCGAGGGCAACCGAGCATGAGTTATGAAGCCTTTCGTCTGCTGATCCAGGGCTGGGCCGCCGACGGTTTGCTGCCAGCGGCGCTGGCCTACGGGTTCGTGATCAACGCACTGCTTGCCGGCCTGCTGATCGGTCCGGTACTGGGCGGTCTCGGTACCCTGGTGGTGGTCAAGCGCTTTGCGTTCTTTTCCGAATCGGTGGGCCACGCAGCATTGACAGGTGTGGCCATCGGCATCCTGCTCGGCGAGCCCTACACCGGCCCCTATGGCAGCCTGTTCGGCTACTGCCTGCTGTTCGGCGTGCTGCTCAACTACCTGCGCAACCGCACCGGGCTGGCCCCCGACACCTTGATAGGGGTGTTCCTCTCGGTGTCCCTGGCCCTCGGCGCCAGCCTGCTGCTGGTGCTGGCCGGCAAGATCAACGTGCACATTCTGGAAAACGTGCTGTTCGGTTCGGTGCTGACGGTCAACGGCAACGACCTGCTGGTATTGCTGGTGGTCGGTGCGCTGGTGCTGGGCCTGAGCCTGCCGCTGTACAACCGCATCATGCTCGCCAGCTTCAACCCGCAACTGGCCGCCGTGCGCGGGGTCGCGGTGAAAACCCTCGACTACCTGTTCGTGGTGCTGGTGACGCTGATCACCGTGGCTGCGGTGAAGGTCATTGGCGCTATCCTGGTCGGCGCCCTGCTGGTGATTCCGGCGGCCGCCGCACGCCTGCTCAGCCAGTCGCTCAAGGGCTTCTTCTGGATATCCGTGGCGATCGCCACCGTCAGCACCCTGAGCGGCATCCTGCTGCCGATCCTGTTCGACCTGCCCGTGCCGTCCGGTGCGGCGATCATTCTGATGGCCGGTACTGCCTTCGCCCTGGCAGCGATTGCCCGTGGCACCGTGCCCAGCCTCAAAGGGAATATTGGATAAATGCCGAACCTTCGCCCTCTCGCCCTCGTCCTGCTGCTGAGCGGCCTGTACAGCAGTGCATCGTTATCCGGCCAGGCGCAGATGCCGATCACGGCCAATCACGGCCTGGGGACTCTCGCGTTGCACGCCAGCACCGAGAACAAGCCGGTGCTTATTCTGGCCAGCCTGCCGGTCACCTACGGCCTGGGCGAAATCCTGCTCAAGAACAGCGGCGTGCAACTGCAACGCGCCGCCGACGCCAATCTGCCCGGCAGCCGCCAGAGCGCCTACTTCAGCGGTCGAGGCGCGCCGGCCCTGCAGAAGTTGGCGAACGATGCCGACGCGGTGATCGGCCTGCGCTCGCTGTGGCCCGACGATCCGCTCTACATCATGGCCCGGCGCAGCAATGTGCGTATCGTCGAAGTCGACGCCGCGCGCCCGGTGGACGGAGCCCTGCCAGGCATCGCGGTGCAACCGGGCCAGGGCACCGATGGCCTGAACAGCCAGCCATGGCTGTCGAGCAACAACCTCGGGCGCATGGCCGATGTGACCGCCGCCGACCTGGTACGCCTGGCGCCCGCAGCCAAGCCGAAGATCGAGAGCAACCTGGCGGCCCTCAAGCAGCGCCTGCTCAAGCTCAGCGCCGACAGCGAGACGCGCCTGGCCAAGGCCGACAACCTCAGCGTGTTGAGCCTGTCCGAGCGCTTCAACTACCTGGTCGGCGGGCTCAACCTCGACCTGGTCCAGGTCGATGCGCGCAGCGATGAACAGTGGACGCCCGAGGCCCTGGCGAAGCTCGGCGAAACCCTCAAGACTGCCGATGTGAAGCTGGTGCTCGACCATCGCCAGCCGCCGGAAGCGGTGAAGGCGGCAATCGCCCAGGCCGGCAGCACCCTGCTGGTGCTCGACAACGAAGGCAGCGACCCCGTGACCGGGCTGGAGAACTCGGTCAAACAGGTGCTGGCGACGCTGGCACCGTTATAAAGGCTTCGTGACAGAGGCACCCCCGGTATACGGCAAATCGTCTCCGGCCTGTCGGCGCCGCCCTTTTGGCGCCGACGCCTCCATAAACAACTACCCCATCCCTCGCGACCCTGCTGGCGATACTCCTTCGTGCCTTTCTTCAACGTGCACGATAAAAGGATTTATCCATGGCAAACACTCGCAGCCGGCATGAAGGGGGCACCGAGCCCCTCGACGGCATCGTCATCTCGGACAGCGTTTCAAACCCGACCCCGCAAGGCCCTGCCCGCCCGGCAGCGCCAGCTCATCCGCTTACGCCACCCCGGACGCGGGCCGACCTCGCCGAACTGGACACACGCCTGGGGCCCATCACCCTGGATACCTTCACCCTCAGTCGGGTGGAACTTTACGACATGGGCGCCCGCCTCAACGGTCGCACGCTCGATCGCGACCCACCCTTGCAGGACAATGGCCAGCCCCTGCTCGATGGCCTGCAGTTCGAACCAGAGCAACTGCAACAGCATCTGCTGACCGGCGACGCTGGCGACGCGCGCCCGATCGATGTGCTTTTTGAAATAGCCTCTCGGCGCTCCTCAAAGGCCCCGCCCATACTCGGAACAGGCCGACAGCCACTGGCCCATAATCTGATGCGGCAGTTCGAACAGTTGCTCGCCCGGCTACAGAGCTTGCAAATCCTCGCGCACAAATATGTCACCTTTAGCCTTCCCGGCTGGGTCGATGCTGCCAAGAGCCGGGGCATGCTCACCTCTGGCGCCGGCATGCAGGCCTACGGGATCTACAGCGGCCTGGTGGGTATCCGCGAGGCGCTGAAAACCGGCAACGTCAGCGATGCCGTGGTGAACAGCGCCAGAATTGCCACCGAACTGACCTCGATATTGCTCGAACGCGGCCTGCGCAAGACCGGGGAAACCCTGCTTGGCCAGGGCGGCCGAGTTTTCCTCGGTTTTCGCGCCACCTCCGCCGGTCTGCTGATCAGCCGCAGCGCCGGCCTGCTGGGCAACGTGCTGACCCTGCCGTTCGATATCCACAGTGCCGTGACCGCCTTTCGCAGTGCCGCCAACAGCCACGGCAAGGAGGCCATGGACCACTACGTCACGGCCGGTTTCAGCGTTGCCAGCGCGGCGTTGTCCGTCGCACTCGGCGCGGCCGCAGCCGCCGGCGCGTGATCATTGACGAGGATGGACGCGAGCCGAGCATCGTCGAGCTGGCCTGGCCCATGGAGCGTATCCAGCGCTGGCGTATCGTCGACACCAACCTGATCGTGACCTCGTTGCGTGACGAGCATGGCGAACAGCCCGCTCATCAGCTGACGCTGCGGGGTGTCTACCGGGATGACAACGGTCGGCGCTTGCAAAACGATCTGTTGCTGTTCGCCACCCAGGACGGCTACCTGTTCAAGCCCAATCTGCCCGCCACACTGGAGGGCACGGAAGACCGGGACATCCAGGTCACGACCCTCACCCTCGGCCAGCTCCCGCCAGCCCCGCAGCCGGTGAATGGTGGCGAATACCGGCTGCCGGGAGGCTCGACGGGCAGCTACTGCTTCGCCCGGAACACCCCGGACACCACGTTCCAGGTCACGGCCGACGACACACGACCCGCCACCACCTTGTTCCTCGACTACGACAGCGCCGAGATCGAACAGGTCAGTGCACGCTACGAGGTGGCCATGACCCGCGTCGGCGCCTTCAACTACCTGCACTACAGCGATGCCAGCCTGACCCTGCGCTTCAGCGACCAGACCCAACTGACGCTGAAGGACTGGATGGTCAAGGGTGCCGGCAAGCCGAGCGATGTCGGCGCTGCCTTGCATACCACCGGCCTGGACCCGAGCCATCCGATTGTCCTGGTGCTGCGCGATGGCAGCTCGTACAAGGTCGGCGCGCTGCCCGCCCGCTATCTCGAAGACCAGCACAACCCGGGCCTCAGGACCCTTGATGGCCGCGATGCCTTGCAGCGCTGTCGTGGCCGACGTCTGTTCCGTACCCCGGAAAACCGCGACACCCTGCTGCGCGAGCATCCGCAACGCGTCGACTTCCACACCGGCAGCGACTCGACGATCTACAACCTGCAGGGCATGAGCTCCATCTATGAACTGCACCCCCGCGCCGGAGCGACCCTTCATCTGTCGACACCGGGCGCGCTGGCAAAGGTCGCCAACGCCTCGACCTGGTACATCCATGCCCCGGAAAACGCTCGGGGGGTGGCGCGCAGCGACATCAGGATCAGCCCTCGGCAATTCTGGATCGACAATGTTCGCGTCGTGCTGCCGGCGGACGACGATCCGCAGCAACCCCTGGACCTGATCTACATCGTGCTGGCGTCCGGCGAAACCTATGAGGTCGATCGGCTGTTCAACCAGCTTCTGCTGCATGAGCTGGACGCCCGCGCCTACCCCGATATCGACGCCCTGCAACACGCCATCGAGCGGCACCAGGCCGCCAACGAACTGGCCAGTCATCGCGTCAGGGTCAAGAGCCTCCGGGTGACCACCCCATCGGCCTACGGCCCCCGGACCGAAGCGGTCTACGGCGCGATCAACTACGACACTTTGACCCGGCAGTGGACCACGGACAGTGACGATTCGGCGGTCGTCGACCCCAGGGATCTTTTTATCCACACCCCCCGCTAGAGAATGCACCATGTCCCCGAAAGCACCCATTCGCCCAGGCATGCCTGGCGCGGGATCAGCCGATACACCGACAATCAGGCCAACCGAGCTCAGCCCGGCACTCCCTCCCCGCCTTCCCGGTACAGGCCAGCCGCTACTGCCCGGCATCCCTGCCGCCCACCTGTCGGCCGACACGCCGCCGCCCAGCGTGCCGACGACTGGAGCGGCAGCGCTGGCGATCAGCAGTATCACCAGCACCGTGGCCAACCGCCTGGCACCAGGCCGCGCCTTGAGCGCTTACGCCAGGCCGGCGCCGAGAGGCCTGCCACCCCCCGACAGCGACGGCTTGCGCATCGCCCAGCAGCGTCGGTTCGTCAATCTCGAGGATGGCCGGATCGTCATGGTCCGCTACGACGAGAGCGTACGCGCCTACTGCGCCCAGGCCAGGGAGGAACACCTGCCTTCGGGCCCGGCCTTGTACCGGCTCGCAGGCACGGATATCTGGAAAGAAAACCCTGTAGCCAGCGCCTTGCGCTCCTATCAACTGCCAGCGCGGCCCGCCGTCACGCCGCAACCGGGCAGAAGCCCCACAGTGGATGGCCGGCACCCCGACGAGGCCGCCCACGACCTGATACTCCAGCAAATCCGCACGCGATTGCTGGCCGACGCCGAGAACTTCTTCAAGCAGCACCGGCTGCCCGCTCGCCCGCCCGTGCCCGAGCTGCCCGCCGATGTCGGCGAGCGGACGCTGATCGAAATCCTCTACCGACACGGCCAAGGCGTGGTCATCGGCGAAAGATATACCGACTCTGGCAGCAAGCTGTTCCTGATCAGCAATATGGCGACACTCGCGGAAAACGGCGTCATGACGCTCTATGTGGAGCGCCTGAGAACCGACGTCGACCAGGTTCACCTGGATGACTTCCACCACAGCGGAAATCTGAGCGCCGCGCTGGACAGTCACCTGCGCACACTCGATGGCGATTACGCGGATGCGCCAGCGGGGCCTCACAGCTACCGTAGCCTGATCATCAGCGCACGCGCCCACGGTATTCGGGTGCAGGCCCTCGATTGCGCCGCCAGCGACTCCCGGCGCGGACCCGATGCGCAAATGTTCACTCGGGCAACGGCACTGAACTACCACGCCGACCGGGTCATCCAGGCCGATCAGGTGGGTGGACGCAAGGGTAAGTGGCTGGCCCTGGTCAATCTGTATCACGCCAGTGGCTACGCGCCGAAAAGCACCCCCGGACTGATCCGCCTGCGGGGCGTGATCGGGCTGGAGATCAAGAACGCCATGAGCGGACCGGCAATACGCGTGATGACGGTGGCGAAACCGGACATCAAGGATCCCATGCGCCTCGTCAGCCCTGACCTCAAATTGACCGTGAAGGTCCCCTGGCTAGAGTCGCTTGAAATCCCCCTGCCCTACCGCAAGGTGCTGCAGGAGCGTATTCGAAACCCGGAAGAGATTGCGCGCAGGACCCACTTCAAACTGGGTGAACGGGCGCACGACGAGGCTGCCATCACTGACTTTCTCGATCGCGAAGAACACCTGGGAAATACCAGCGAGAAGTTTTTTTCAGGGGCCGACGGCAGACGCCATGCCCAGCCGTACATCCCCGAAGTGCCCGCTGACAGCACGCCTGCACGAGTGTTTGAAATGCTCTATGAAAACAATCAGGGCGTGGTATTGGCCGCTGAGCAGGGCTCGCTGACCGCTCGCAAACTGCTGCTCGAAAACCTGCCGGCATTGGCGACGCTCAACGTCAGGAAACTCTATGTGCAAAACCTGCTGACGGATCTCGACCAGCCGTTCATTGACGGTTTCCAGGCAACGGGCAACCTGCCCGAGCGTTTTCAACAGGCCCTGGCCTCCGAGGATCTACGGCAGTCATTTGGTCTGGCCAATGAATATTCCCTGCAGCGCCTGCTGCTGAGCGCCCGTGAGCATGGCATCGTCATCCAGGCCCTCGACACGGCCGCCAGCTACAGGAAACAGCGGCAGAAGCACAATGTGCCAGCCTTCAACTACGTCGCCCACAAGATCATCGCCAGCGATCAACAACAGCACGGGGCACACAAATGGCTGGCCCTGGTGTTGAACGTCAACGCCGGCCCTGTCAGGGGTATACCCGGCCTGGCGCAACTGCAAGGCGCCGCGGCCCTGCGAACGGTCGCCATCGGGCCGCAAGCTGCGGCGCGGGTAAGCCCCGATCCGGGTTACGTGGAACGTGTCTATGGGCGCAATGAGTATGTCCGTGCGGATCTGGTGCTGGAGGTCAACACCGACTCCGGGCCCATGCCACGGGCCTCGCAGGATCCCAGGAGTTGCCTGGGCTGGCTGGAGGTTGAGCCAAGTTTCCTGATTGAACGACAGGGCGACCACTTCATACTGGTGCAGAGAATCTATCGCACGGGGCAAGATCACTACCGCGAGACCGTGATCGAAGTACAGGATGGCAAATATTCCATCGCCCCCGGCACCCCGCTGTCCAACGGTGTGCAATACGCCAGCATCGCGGATCTGGTCTGGGGGCTCAAGGGCGAGGGCAAGGTACAGGTTGCCGAGATTCCCGGCGTGATTCCGATCCCCGCCGTGCCCAGGCTCGACACCCATCCGCAGCTCAATCGGCCAGGGATGTTCATCATCGATGAGTCGGCGAACGGTCCGGTGCTGATCAACCGCTCAAGGGACCGCTCGTTGAGCGTGACGCCGATCCGGCGTACTCCGTCCGGCAAGCTGTACATTCAGCACAGACGTTGGGGTTACGACGACACCCAGCTGTTTGCCAGCCGGGAGGATCTCAGCCGCGAGCTGGCCCGGCGAACGGGCCTGGTGCCCTACAGCGTGCCCACGGACCTCTGAGCACCGCCCCCGACCAGCCTGCTGGCACGGGGGCCACCCCTCAACCGGCCAGGGTCTGGGCATCCATTTTCTGGCGCAGGCTCAAGGGACGCATGTCGGTCCAGACCTCTTCGATGTATTCCAGGCACTCTTTCTTGAAACCGCTCTTGCCGACGGTGCGCCAGCCGTTGGGGATCGCCTTGTAGTCCGGCCAGATGGAATATTGTTCCTCGTGGTTGACCACTACCTGAAAGACGATGTCGTCGCGGTCGAATACTGAAGTCATTGCGGTTCTCCCTAAGCGTGGAATGAGGCCGCGTCAATCGCGCGGCACCCGTGTAGATGAAAACGTTCGGCCCCGCCGAAAAATTAGAGGGCAGCCACGGCCGCCGCCAGGGCCTTGGCGAAAATCCGTGCCACTTCGTCAACCTGAGCCGCAGTGATCACCAGTGGCGGCAGGAAACGCACCACCCCGCCGTGACGACCGCCGAGTTCGAGGATCAACCCGCGCTTGAGGCATTCGCGCTGGACCAGCGGCGCCAGGCGCGGCAAGGCCGGTGGATGGCCCTGGGCATCCGGGGTGCCGTTCGGGTCGACCAGCTCGACGCCCATCATCAGCCCGCGCCCACGGATATCCCCCAGGTGCGGGAAATCGCGCTGCAATAACCGCAGGTGTTCGCCCAGGCGCTCGCCCATGGCCGCTGCATGGGCCGGCAGATCGTGCTCCTTGAGATAGCGCATCACCGCAGAACCAGCGGCCATGGCCATCTGGTTGCCACGGAAGGTGCCAGCATGGGCACCCGGCGCCCAGGTATCGAGCCAGTCACGATAGACCATCACCGCCAGCGGCAGGCTACCGCCAATGGCTTTGGACATCACCACCACATCCGGGATGATGCCGGCATGTTCGAAGGCGAACATCTTTCCGGTGCGGCCGAAACCGCTCTGGATCTCATCGACGATCAGCGCTACACCGGCCTTTTCGGTGATTCGGCGCAAACCGCGCAACCAGTCGAGATCCGCCGGGATCATGCCGCCCTCACCCTGCACCGCCTCGACGATGATCGCCGCTGGCAATTGCACGCCACCTTCAGGGTCGTTCAGCAGGTTTTCCAGGTAATGCAGGTTGACCTTCACCCCGGCCTCACCACCGAGGCCGAACGGGCAACGGTAGTCGTAGGGATACGGCAGGAACTGCACGCCGTTACCCAGCAGCGCGCCGAGCGGTTTCTTCGGCCCCAGGCTACCCATCAGGCTCAAGGCGCCCTGGCTCATGCCGTGGTAGGCGCCCTGGAACGACAACACGGTGCTACGCCCGGTGGCAGTGCGCACCAGCTTGAGGGCCGCCTCCACCGCATCGGTGCCGGTCGGGCCGCAGAACTGGATTTTCGCTTGCTGGGCCAGCACCTCGGGCAGCAGGCCGAACAAGTCCTGGACGAACTGGTCCTTGACCGGCGTGGTCAGGTCCAGCGTATGCAGCGGCAACTCGTCGGCCAGCACCTGCTGGATCGCCTCGATCACCACCGGATGGTTGTGGCCCAGCGCCAGGGTGCCAGCACCGGCCAGGCAATCGATGAACCGGCGGCCCTCGACGTCCTCGACATACAGTCCCTTGGCCCGCTTGAGCGCCAGCGGGATACGCCGAGGGTAGCTGCGGGCGTTGGACTCCTGGCGATTCTGCCGGGCCAACAGCGGCGACTCGTCGAACTGGTAGAGCGTTTCCGCCGCAGGCTGGTCGGAGTGGACCGACGGCTTTTCGATAAGGCTGGTAGCGACTGACATCTCTCTATCCCTCAATACGCAGGTGTGATGGCCAAGACCTTCCATCCGCGCGCGGGTGCGTGCACGCGAATTTCATGTTCAGGAAACGCACCAGCCAAGTCGGGATTTACACCCGCCAGGGGATTTATCCGCCAAGGCCTCGCTCACAGCAGTCGCTTGTGCATCGGGATCGCGGTCAACCCCAGCACGCTGAACGCACCGTCCGTCTGGCGATACCCCAGATGCCGGTAGAAACCCTCGCCGGTCAGCGTGCTGTTGAGCCAAGCCGTGCCGTGCCCCGTCTTCACCAGCCAGGCTTCGAGCCCGGCCACCAGCGCCCGGCCGACGCCGTGCCGAAACCACTCCGGCTGTACGTAGCACAACAGGATGCGGCCATCGTCGCGGGCCATGCCCACACCCGCCGGCTTGCCCCGCAGGTGCGCCAGGTTCAGGCACAGGCGCGGGTCGGCCAGCCAGGGCAAGACATGCTCGAGACTGCGGGTGCGGGTCCAGGCCTCAAGTCGCAACGGCTCGTTGCGGTGGTCGAGCGAGCAGCCAACCCTGATCGAGCGCAGGAGTATCCGGCTGATGATGCCAGCATCGGCGGCTACGGCCGGGCGAATGTCGATGGCGGTGTCCATGGTGCATGACCTCAATCCGTTGAGTGACAAGCGCCAGACGATACTGCCTGGGGATACGCCCGGGCGAGCCGGACGCGGTGACAGGATTTTTCAGCTCTCAATGGCCTGTAGCGGCATGCTCAACTCGACCCGCAGCCCATCCGGCCGGCTGTCGAAATGCAGCTCGCAGCCACAGCGCTGGACGATCGCCTGGACAATCGCCAGGCCCAGGCCGCAACCGGTGCTCTTGCCGTTGCGCCAGAAGCGTTGGGTCAGGTGCTGCAGGTCGTCTTCGGCGATGCCCGGCCCATGGTCGCGGACCTGGAAACACACGCGATTGCCGCTGGTGCGCACATTCAACTCCACCGGCGCGTCGCCCGGCGTGTGGCGCAGGGCGTTGTCCAGCAGATTGCGCAAGGCGGCGATGGACAGCGTCGAAGGCATTTCCAGCGGCGCCGCAGAACATGGCTCCGACAAATGCAGCTCGATCCGCCGCCGGTCACCATTGGCCGCGTCCTGGATCGCCAGGCGCGCCACCTGTTCGGCAGTGCATTGCACGCCATCGTCGAACGACAGGCTGCCTTCGACCCGAGCCAGCAACAGCAACTGTTCCAGGGTTCGATGCAGGCGGTCGGCACCGGCCTCGGCATGGGCCAGGGACTGGTCGCGGGCGGCGCCGTCGGTCATGCGCGCCACTTGCAGGTGGGTCTTGATCGCCGTCAGCGGGCTGCGCAATTCGTGGGCGGCATCACCGGTCAGGCGGCGCTCACGCTCGATGGCCTTGCCGATGCGTTGCAGCAACTGGTTCTGGGTTTCGAGCAGGGGCTTCAATTCGCTGGGCAACGGATGGATCTGCAACGGTTCGAGAGAGTCGGGGCTGCGCCGCTTCAGCGCGTCACGCATGCGCTTGAGCGGTGCCAGGCCCTGACCGAGGCCCAGCCAGAGCAGGATCAGGCAGACCAGCAGCGCCACCCCGACCGGCACCGAGGCCGCGAGCAGCACCGAGAGGTTCAACGCCTCACGCTCGACCTGGCGGTCGGCGGTGGTGATATGGATGTCACCCCGCACCAGGGTAAAGGTGCGCCAGGGCGCGCCGTCGATCATCTGATCGTGGAAGCCGACGCTATGAGCCTCCAGGGCCTGCTCGGGATTGTTATGGCTGCGGGCCAGCACTTCCCCGCGCAGGGAGCTGACCTGGCAGGCCATGCCGCCGGTGATATTGAGCTGCTCGGAACTGAAATGCGTGACCTCGCCCTTGCCCGACATCGCCGGCAACTGCTCCAGCAAACCGGCCACCATCCGTGCCGACGCCACCAGCCGCTGGTCGAGAGAGAACATCATCTGGTGACGCAGGTCGCTGAGCATCCAGGTCGCGGCCAGGGCCCAGATCAGGATGAATGCCGAGCCGATGGTCAGGCTCAGGCGCAGGCGCAGGCTCATCATGCGTCTACGTCACCCGCAGGACCGAGGCGATAGCCCAGGCCGCGCACGGTCTCGACAATGCCATTGCCCAGCTTGCGGCGCAGGTGGTGGATATGCACGTTGAGCGCGTTGCTTTCCAGCTCGTCGCTGAACCCGTAGACGCTGTCCTTGAGCTGCTCGCTCGACAGCACCCGGCCACGGTTGTGCAGCAGTGCCTGCAACAGCGCCTGCTCGCGGCGCGAGAGGTCCACCGACTGGCCATTCAGGGTCGTCACGCGGCTGCTCGGGTCGTAGCTGAGCGGGCCATGCTCGATCAGGTTGACGCTGCGCCCGGCGACCCGGCGCAACAGGGTCTGCAGGCGGGCGAAGAGTTCGCGCAGGTCGAACGGCTTGAGCAGGTAGTCGTCGGCACCGGCCTGCAAGCCGTCAACCCGATCAGTCACCGAATCACGGGCCGTGAGGATCAGCACTGGCAGTTCCAGACCCTTGCTGCGCAGTTGGGTCAGCAGTTTCAGGCCATCTTCGTCGGGCAGGCCAAGGTCCAGGACCATCACGTCGAATTGCGCCGCACGCAGCATGGCCCGCGCGGCGGACGCCGTGGCGACGTGCTCCACCGTCATGCCCTGGGCGGTCAGGCCGGCAACGATGCCGCTGGCGATCAACTCATCGTCTTCGCAAACCAGTACGTGCATGGGATTACCTGTGCAAATATGTCCATTGAAACCCGGACGGATTAAGCGGCGATTATGCCGTGACTCCGTAAGGATAGTAACGTTCGCGTCGGCGACCGCTGGTGCGGGTTAATGATCGGTTAATCGCTGCCCAGCACTCTTGACCGGACAAGCTTGTGCACCAAGGACTTTTTATGCGTTGGGTGTTGACCTTTTTTTTCCTGATCTTCGCCAGCCTGGCCCAAGCCGGTAATGACCCGTTCGCGGTGAAAAAGCCGGAGTTCCCGCCTGCCCATCAGGTTTTCGTCTTCAGTTCGGAAAAGCTGGCCTCGGGCCAGACCCGCCTGTACTGGCAGATCAGCGACGGTTATTACCTTTATCAGAAACGCCTGAAGTTCGATGGCCTGGATCCGGCGCATCGCCCCTCGCTGCCCGCAGCGCTGGCCCACAACGACGAGTTCTTTGGCGATCAGCCGGTCTATCGCACCGAACTGGAAGTGCTGATTCCGGCCGATGCCAGCGGCAAGGTCAGCGTCGGCTGGCAGGGTTGCGCCGATGCCGGGCTGTGTTATCCACCGCAGACCCAGGTGGTCGACCTGGGTAACCCGACGCCTGGGAAGCAGGCCGGCCCTGCGACGACAGCCAGCCAACCGGCGCAAGCCCGCGACCAGTCCCTGGCCAGCAGCCTGAGCGAACAGACGCTGGGCTGGAGCCTGCTGGCCTTCTTCGGCCTCGGCCTGCTGCTGGCGTTTACCCCCTGCACCCTGCCCATGCTGCCGATTCTCGCCGGTATCGTGGTCGGCAGCGGCGCCAGTCCACGGCGCGGTTTCGCCCTGGCGGGCAGCTATGTGTTGAGCATGGCGCTGGTCTACGCAGGGCTGGGCATGCTCGCCGCGCTGCTGGGCGGCAATCTGCAGGCCTTCCTGCAACAACCCTGGCTGCTGGGCAGCTTCGCCGCCCTGTTCATCGTGCTGGCGCTGCCGATGTTCGGTTTCTTCGAACTGCAACTGCCCAGCGCCCTGCGCGATCGTCTGGAACGCGCCGGGCAAAATCGCCGTGGCGGCAGCCTGGTCGGCGCCGGGATTATCGGCGCGCTGTCGGCGTTGCTGGTCGGCCCGTGCATGACCGCGCCGCTGGCCGGCGCCCTGCTGTACATCGCCCAGAGCGGCAACGTACTGCTCGGCGGCCTGGTGCTGTTCAGCCTCGGCATCGGCATGGGCCTGCCGTTGTTGCTGCTGGTGACCGTGGGCAATCGGTTCCTGCCCAAGCCTGGGCCGTGGATGGACCGGGTCAAGGCGTTGTTCGGTTTCCTGTTCCTTGGCACCGCGATATTGATGATTCGCCCGGTAGTCGACGAATCGCTGTGGATGATCCTCTGGGGCGCACTGGCGCTGCTGGTGGCTCGCGCGCTCTGGTCGCTGTCGCGCCAACCCGGTCGCGGCGCCCTGCCTGCCGCCGGCATCAGCCTGCTGCTGGGCTTGTGGGGCAGCCTGCTGGTGATCGGCGGCGCGGGTGGCGGCAGTGACCTGTGGCGCCCGCTGCAGATCTACAGCGGCGGTGCCGGCAGCAACGTGGTGAACCACGCAAATTTTGTCACCGTCAACGACCCCGCCGCGCTGCAGCGCGAGCTGGACCGCGCCAAGGCCAGCGGCCAGTGGGTCCTGGTGGATTACTACGCCGACTGGTGTACCTCGTGCAAGGTCATGGAGAAACAGGTGTTCACCCAGCCCGAGGTGATCGATGCCCTGCGCGATGTGCACCTGGTACGCCTGGATGTGACCACCGACAATGCCGCCAGCCACCAGTTGCTGAGCCGCTTCGAAGTCCCCGGGCCCCCGACGCTGCTGTGGATCGCCCCCGAAGGCGACGAGCGCCGGGCCAGCCGTATCACCGGCGAAGTCGATGCCGCAGGTTTCCTGCAGAACTGGAACAACACACGAGGTGCCCGCTAAATGCTGACCCTGACCCTCGGAACCTTCGCCCTGTCGATCAACCACCTGCTGTTGCTGCTGGCCCTCGCCCTGGCGACGCTGGTCGGCTGGTGGGTGGCCAAGCGCGGTGGCGAGAACCCGGAGTCGGTGCTGTTCAGCCTGTTCATCCTGGCACTGGTCGCCGCCCGGGGCAGCTTCGTGATCGCCTACTGGAGCTACTTTCGCAACGACCCGCTACAGATCCTCGATATTCGCGACGGGGGTTTCCTGCCCTGGCCCGGCCTGCTGGCGATACTGCTCGGCGCCCTGGCCTGGACCTGGCGCCGGCCGGCGCTGCGCAAGCCGCTGGGTTTCGGGCTGGGCAGCGGGTTGGCGTTCTGGCTGTTGGCAAGCTTTTCCACGACCCTCTATGAGCAAGGCTCGCGCCTGCCGGCCATCACCCTGCTCAACGCCGAGGGCCAGGCGGTGCAACTGAGCGACTATCAGGGCGGGCCGCTGGTGATCAACCTCTGGGCCACCTGGTGCCCACCCTGCCGCCGGGAAATGCCCGTACTGCAGAAGGCCCAGCGGGAACGCCAGGACGTGACCTTCCTGTTCGTCAACCAGGCCGAAAGCATGCAAAGCGTGACCACCTTCCTGATGACCCAGGGCTTGAATCTGGACAACGTCCTGTTCGACGGCCGCGGCCAGCTGGCACAAAACGTGGGCTCGATGGCCTTGCCCACCACTCTGTTGTACAACGCCGAAGGTCATCTGCTCGACAGTCACCTGGGTGAATTGTCCGAGGCCAGCCTGGCCCGCGTCTTGGAAAACTTCGGCCCTCCACACCCCGCCAAGGCCGCTTCGGCCACTGCAAGGAAACCGCTATGTCCGTCCACCGCCGCCTGCTGAACCTGAGTCTGAGCACCGCTTTCGGCGCGTTGCTGATACAGGCGCCAGCGTCACGGGCCGAAGAGCTGCCCGCACCGATCAGGAGCATCGAAGCCAAGGGGGCGAAGATCGTCGGGAGTTTCGATGCCCCCGATGGCCTGCGCGGCTACGCCGCCCAGTATCAGAATCGCGGCATGGCCCTGTACCTGACGCCCGACGGCAAGCATGTGATCGCCGGCAACCTGTATGACGCCGAGGGCAAGGACCTGAGCCAGGCGCCACTGCAAAAGCTGGTCTATGCGCCGATGTCCAGGCAGGTCTGGGGCGAGATGGAAAAGAGCAACTGGATCGAGGACGGCAAACAGGATGCGCCACGCATCGTCTATCTGTTCAGCGACCCCAACTGCCCGTACTGCAACATGTTCTGGGAACAGGCCCGGCCCTGGGTCGAGTCCGGCAAGGTGCAGTTGCGGCATATCATGGTCGGGATCATCCGCGAGGACAGCCCGGCCAAGGCGGCCGCCCTGTTCGCCGCCAAGGATCCGCAACAGGCCCTGCACGACCATGAAAAGGCCGGCAAGGCCAGCTCGCTCAAGCCCCTGGCGAAGATCCCGGCGGACCTGCAGGCCAAGCTCGATGCCAACACCAAGCTGATGGACGAGTTGGAGGTGTCGGCCACGCCGGCGATCTTCTACCTCGACGCCAACGGCGAACTGCAACAGCAGCAGGGCGCGCCGTCAGCGGACCTGCTGGTGAAGATTCTCGGCCCCAAGTAATAGGCCCGCCTGCCGGATGAACGCTCCTTCGCGCCTGTGGGAGCATTCGGGAAATTCCCCTGCGCGGCGCTCCTCCTACCGATTGCCTGCCGATTGTCCGGCGAGGGCTGTCGGCAAAGCACAAACGACAGGCAAGGGCACGACTCCCTAAGCTGCTGACTTCACTCGTCATCCCGCTGAAGGTCAGTCATGTCGCTCAATATCTACCTGGCACAGATACGCCCTGTCCCACGCTCGCGCGCCCTGCCGTTTCCCGAGCACCTGGAACCGATCTGGGCCCAGGCCGGCCAAGTGCCGACCATGGAGTCCAATAGCCCGCTGCTCGTCATCAGCCAGGGCTGCATCGACTACTGGCCACTCAACAACCTCGGCAACCCGGGTGAACTGCATCTGCTGGCCTACGGGCCGGCCCGCGAGCTGCTGGGACACAAGGTGCTGAAGCTGGGCGACCGCAAGCTGGTGTCGGTACAGATCGAGCAGTCGGAACGGTTGGTCTTCCTTGATGAACAGCACGCACGTCATACCCGCAACCGCACGCTCCTGGACGAGACCGCGCACGATACTCACCAGTACTTCTGGATCATCAACAGCCACAGCGGCGCCGCCCTGAGCTGGGACAGCGACAGCCCGGACGTGACCCTGCAACCGCTCGCGGCGACCCGCCAGCAGATCTGGGTCGTCGACACCATTGGCGCCATCTTCACCGGCCGCGGCAACCGCCGCCTGTCAGCCCCGAAAGGCGATCTGGCCCTGTCCTCCCTGCACCTGATGGACAGTGACGAAACCGGTCATGACCAATGGAACATCGACCACCAGGGCCTTATCCGCTCGTTCGGCAATGACCTGGCCTGGACACAAACCGGCGAACACAGCGTGGAGCTCGCCGAGCACACGGCGACGCTGGCCGAACATCAACGCTGGCGCTTCAAGCCTTACCTCGTGTCGCCGTTCACCCGGGAGAACCCGCTGGCGCAGTTGCTGCCCGAACAACCGTTCTTTCTCGAGTGCGACCAACACCCGGGGTTCAGGTGGGCATTGACGGCTGCGCAGGCGCAATGGCTGCCGGCAACCGATACCGAGGCGCAACACGGTGCCTGGCGCTACGCACAGGGCAAGCTGATCGATAGCGCCAGCGGCCTGGCGCTGACCTCACAGTCGGAACAGATCCTGCTCGCAACGCCTCGGGATGAGGACGCCCATCAGCAGTGGTACATGAGCAGTGACGGTTGCCTGATTCAGCCCTTCAACGCAAAAGTGCTCGAATTCGAGGACGGGCAAGTCCGGCTCATGGACTACGACCTGCTGCGCCCCGCCCACGCACACTGGCAGATCCGCCACTTCCGCCAGCGCCGGGCCAGCATGGCGGTCTTCGAACCCCAACCGTTGGGCTACATCAGCAAACTGTCGATCACCGTCACCATCGCCAATGTTTTCTGGGGCGGGACCTCGGACAAGATCATGCTGACCCTGACTTCCCTCGACAAGGCCGTGCGCCTGTTCGATGCACCCCATGCCGGCGACTCGGTCACCCTCGATATCGATATCCAGGCGATGTTCGGCAAACCGAGCATCCCCATGCGCGATGTCCATACGATCCTGTTCTACCAGGAGTCACGCGCCGTATCGGGTGGCAACGACCAATGGAAACTGGAATCGATCGTCCTCAAGGCCAACGACCGCTACCTCAACGACTCGCTGCGCAACATCAATCGTTGGGTCTCGCCGCCCTTCCGTTCCGCACATATTTCCTGGGGCAGTACGATCTCCTGGTGCAACTGGCGGGACATCCGCCACAACCGGCACATCGACTTCAACGGCCAGACCTACCCGGTGACGCTGATGCCCTACATCGGCGACCTGAAAGCCTGGCGCAACTACGATCCGTCCAGCATTGACGGGGTCGGCCAATTGATCGGCATGAACCATGGTCGGCTCATCGGCGAAATCCTCAAGACCCGGGACTGTGAGGCACTCAAACCCAATGAGGGCAACAACAGTTACACCTGGGTGTTCACCCCGGATGGCGCGATCATCTATCGTCTCTGGAACCATGACGACAGCGCGGGCTATATCCGACACAGCCAACTGGGCAGTGGCAGATCGGTGATCTGCGCGGGCGAATTCAGAATAGAGAGAAGAGAGGATATCGACGGCGTCGTCGATGTCATCGCCATGGTGAACGATGCGTCGGGTCACTACAAACCCGATGGAGGAGCCTGCCTCGGCTCGGTCGAGGAGAAATTCAAGGCACTGGGCATCCCCACCGAACACATTACATGGTCCTACAGGGGCGCTGCGTAACATTCGGCTTCGGGTTGCTCACATCCAAGGGACACGAGCAACCCGAAGAACCTGCCTTACAAGCCTTCCAGCTCGGCCATCAGGTCGCTCAGGCGATCGACCTTCTCCTCACTGATTTCACTGGCCTGCAGCCCGTCAATATAGCCGGCCAGTTCCTCCACCGTGCTGCACTCGAACATCGCCCGCAACGGTACATTGCGTTGCAGGGTCTTTTGCACCCGTGACGCGATCTGCGTGGCCAACAGCGAATGCCCGCCCAGTTCAAAGAAGTTGTCCCGTACACCGACCCGCTCGACCTTCAGCACCTCGGCCCAGATGAGCGCCAGGGTTTCTTCCAGTGAGTTACGCGGGGCCAGGTAGTCCTGGCTCTGCAACTGGCCGATCTCCAGGGCCGGCAGGGCCTTGCGGTCGAGCTTGCCGTTGGCGTTGAGTGGCAGGCGCTCCAGCCACAGCCAGTGCAACGGCACCATGTACTCCGGCAGTTCGGCACGCAGGCGCTGCTTGATCCGGTCCAGGCTCTCGGCCTGGCTCAGCGCCGAGTCGCTGGCCACCAGGTAACCGACCAGGTGCTTGCCGTTGACGCCCTCCTGCACGCCCACCGCCGCCTCGCGGACTTCCGGTTGCTCGTGCAGGCGCGCCTCGATTTCCCCCAGTTCGATCCGGTAACCGCGGATCTTCACCTGATGGTCGATCCGGCCGACGTATTCAAGCACACCATCGCTGCGCCGCCGCGCCAGATCGCCGGTGCGGTAGAGCCGCTCGCCCGCCGCCCCGAACGGGTGCGGAACAAACGCCTGGGCCGTGCGCAGCGGATCGCTGACATAACCACGACCGACCCCGGTACCGGCCACGCACAACTCACCCACCGCCCCCAGCGGTACCAGCTCATCGGCGCCGTCGAGCAGGTACAGGCGGTTGTTGTCGGTCGGCGTACCGATCGGCAGGTAGCTGCCACGGGTCGAGGCCAGGTCGACGCGGAAGAACGCCACGTCGTCCGAACATTCTGCCGGGCCGTAGGCATTGACCAGCCCGACCTGTGGATAACGCAGCAACCACTGCTGCGCCAACTCCGGCGGCATCGCTTCGCCGGTGGGCAGCATCCAGCGCAGGCCATCAAGGCTGATGTGCTCCTGCGCCAGCATGCCCTGGATCAGCGACGGCACGCTTTCCAACACGCTGATACGTTGCAGCCGAACATGCTCGAGCAGGCCCTGCGGATCATGGGCAATGGCATTCGGCACGATGTCCACCCGCGCACCGAACAGCGGCGCGGCGAGGAACTGCCAGACCGAAATGTCGAAGCTCTGCGAGGCGGTCTGGGCAATCACGTCGTTCTCGTCCAGTTGCAGGTACGGCACCTTGCTCAACTGGTTGTTGAGCATGCCGCGCTGCTCGACCATCACGCCCTTGGGCAGCCCGGTCGAACCGGAGGTGTAGATCACGTAGGCGAGGTTGTCCGGGCCGCTGTGGATACCCGGATTGACCAGCGGATACGCGCCCTGCTGCACGGTTTCCCAGACCAGCAGCCGAGGCCGCTCGCCGCTCAGTTCGCCGAGCAGTGCTTCGGCCTGGGCCCGGCAGGCCGCCGTGCAGACCAGCAACGGTGTGCGGCTCAGTTCGATGATCCGACTCAGGCGCTGGCTCGGCAGGCCCGGATCCAACGGCAGATAGCCGGCACCGGCCTTGAAGCTGCCGACGATCATGCCCAACAGGTCGAGGCTGCGTTCGGCCAGCAGCGCCACCGGCTGGTCGATCGCCACCCCGGCCGCCACCAGGGCATGCCCCAAACGGTTGCTGGAGTGGTTCAACTGCTCGTAGCTGAGCTGCAGGTCCTGGCACGTGGCGACGATACGCTGTGGATGGGCGGCGACCTGAGCCTCGAACAGCGCCACATAGCTCTGTTCCAGCGGATAGTCATGGGCACTCTGGTTGCAGCCGTCGAGCAGGAACTCGCGCTCCTCGGCACCCAGCAGCGGCAACTGGTCCATATCACCATGGAAACCGTCCACCAGCGCCAGCAGCAGGCGCTTGAATTCGCCCAGCAGGCGCTCGACGCTTTCCGCCTCGAAGTAACGCTGGTCGTAGGACAGGTGCAACCCCAGGTCATCGCCCGGGTAGCAGACCGCAGTCAACGGGAAGTTGGTATGGGTACGACCCGAGTCCGAGGTGGCGTTGAGGCTCTGCGCCCGATCCAGCACCGAGACTTCCACCGGCGCGTTCTCGAACACGAACAGACTGTCGAACAGCGGCTGGCCCTTGGGCAGCTCGCTCTGCTCCTGGATGGTCACCAGGGGCAGGTATTCGTACTCGCGCAGCTCCATGTTGCGTTCCAGCAGGCCGCCAAGCCAGTCACGCACGCTGCAGCGGGTGCCGTCTTCCGGCAGTTTCACCCGCAGCGCGATGCTGTTGATGAACAGGCCGACGGTGCGTTGCATCTGTGGCATTTCCACTGGGCGTCCAGCCACGGTGACGCCGAACAGCACGTCACGCTCGCCACTGAAACGACGCAGGACCAGGGCCCAGGCCGCCTGAGCGAAGGTGTTGACGGTCAACTGGTGCTGCTGCGCCAGTTCCCGCAGGCGCACGCCGTCACGTGGGTCGAGACGGGTGTAGCGGTCGCCCACCACCATGCCGCCGCTGTCGCCGGCGTGTTCACGCAGGAACGGCCGGTCGCTGGGGATATGGGTGGCGCGCTCGAAGCCCCGCAGGTTGCCCTGCCACCAGCGCCGGGCCTCGGCCAGGTCGCGGCGTTGCAACCAGCCGATGTAGTCACGGTAGCGCGGCGGTAGCGCCAGTTGTGCATCGCGACCTTCACCGAGGGCGGTGTAGATCTCGAAGAAGTCGTTCATCAGCAGCGAACGGCACCAGGCATCGATCAGGATGTGGTGGTTGCTCATCATGAACCAGTAGCGCGCCTCCCCGACCTTGATCAGGCGCAGGTGGAACGGCGCCTCGTTCAACAGGTCGAAGCCGGCCTCGCGTTCGCTCTTGAGCAACTGCTGCAGACGGGGCTCCTGCTGTTCCTCGACCTCGGCGCTCCAGTCCAGGTATTCGAACGGTGTGCCGCCCGGCTTGTGGATAACCTGCAGCATGTCTTCGCCAACGTTCCAGCAGAACGAGGCACGCAAGGCTTCGTGACGGCCGATCACCGCCTGCCAGGCCTGAGCGAAACGCTGCGGATCGAGTGCGCTGTTGATCCGGTAGCGATCCTGCATGTAATACAGGCCGGTCCCCGGCTCCAGCAGGGTGTGTAGCAGCATGCCTTCCTGCATCGGCGTCAGCGGGTAGACATCCTCGATCTGCCCGGCCGGCACCGGCAGTGCATCCAGTTGTGCCTGGGTCAGACGCGCCAGCGGGAAATCCGAAGGCGTCAGGCCACCGGCATCGGCGCGCAGGCAGTGTTCGACCAGGCTGCTCAACTCGCCCAGGTAGGCCTCGGCCAGTTCGGCGATGGTCGCGTTGTCGAAGCGTTCGCGGCTGAAGGTCCAGCGCAGCACCAGCTCGCCGCCATAGACCTGGCTGTCGATACTCAATTCGTTGGGCAGCGGTGCCTCGGCACCGTGGGCTTCACCCGCCGACTCTTCCAGCGGTCGGAACAGCGCCGCGTCACCGAAACTCTGATCGAACTGCCCCAGGTAGTTGAAGGTAATCGGCGCCACCGGCAGCGCCAGCATCGCCTCGCGCAGCGACGGCTCGGCCAGGTAGCGCAGCACGCCGTAGCCCAGGCCCTTGTGCGGCACGCCGCGCAACTGCTCCTTGATCGCCTTGATCGAGCCGCCCTGCCCCGCGGCTTCCTCGATGTTCAGCGGGGTCAGCCGTACCGGGTAGGCGCTGGTGAACCAGCCAACGGTACGGGTCAGGTCGATCTCATCGAACAGGGTCTCGCGGCCGTGGCCTTCCAGCTGTACCAACGCTGACGGCTGGCCGGTCCAGCGGCAGACCACCCGTGCCAGGGCGGTCAGCAGCAAATCGTTGACCTGGGTGCGGTAGGCGCTCGGTGCCTGTTGCAACAAGGCTCGGGTACGCGTTGCATCAAGGCGCACGCTGACGGTTTCGGCATGGCGGTTCTGCCGACCGCCTTCAGGGTGTTCGCACGGCAGCTCAAGGTTCGGTCCGGCCAGTTGTGCCTGCCACAGCGCCAGTTCCTCACGCAGCGACTCGCTGCCGGCATAGGCCTGCAGGCGGTTCGCCCAGTCGCGCAGGGAGCTGGTTTTCGCCGGCAGTTGCACCGGCTCGGCGGCCAGTATCTGACGGTAGGCGTTCTGCAGGTCTTCCAGCAGCACCCGCCAGGACACGCCGTCGACCACCAGGTGGTGAATCGCCAGCAGCAGGCGTTGCTCGCCATGCGGGCCATCCACCAGCAAGGCACGCAGCAGCGGACCGTGTTGCAGGTCGAGGCTGCGTTGCGCCTCGGTGAACAGCGCCGGGCACTGGCTCATCGCCGTGACCTGTACCTGTTGCAGCAGGGTCGCCTCATCCGGCACGCGATACTCGGCGCGCCACTGGCCCTCCTCACGGCTGAAGCCCAGGCGCAGCGCATCGTGATGCTCCAGCAGGGCCGCCAGGGCCTGTTCCAGGGCATGGGGTTCGAGGGCGCGAACCGGCTCAAGGACCAGCGCCTGGTTCCAGTGCTGGCGCTCGGGAATGTCGCTGTCGAGGAACCAGTGCTGGATCGGCGTCAGGCTCGACGTGCCGCTGAGCAGGCCCTGCTCGGCAGTAATGCGCTCACTGCGGGTCGCCACCGCCGCCAGGCTCTGCACGGTCTGGTGCTGGAACAGGTCGCGGGGGCTGAAGTGAATGCCCAACTGCCGCGCACGGCTGACCACCTGGATCGACAGGATCGAGTCGCCACCGAGTTCGAAGAAGTTGTCATTCAGGCCGACCTGAGCCACGTTCAACACGTCGCGCCAGATGCCGGCCAGGTGCTGCTCCAGCTCGTTGCTCGGCGCCACGTATTGCTGGCGGTTGAGCTCCGGGTCCGGCGCCGGCAGCGCGCGGCGGTCGAGCTTGCCGTTGGCGGTCAGCGGCATGCTTTCCAGCAGGATCAGGTGAGTGGGCACCATGTAGTCCGGGAGCTGACTCTTCAGGTGCGCCTTGAGCGCTTCGCGCAGTTGCAGTTGCTCGGCTTCAGCCTGGGCCACGACATCACTGACCAGATAGGCGGCCAGTTGCTTGCCACCCGGCGCGTCCAGCGCCAGCACCACAGCCTCGCGAATCGCCTCGTGCTCCAGCAGGCGGTTCTCGATTTCCCCCAGCTCGATACGGAACCCACGAATCTTCACCTGATGGTCGATCCGGCCCATGTATTCCACCAGCCCGTCGGCGCGCTGGCGCACCAGGTCACCGGTGCGATACAGACGCGCGCCTTCGGCTCCGAACGGATCGGCGACAAAGCGCTCGGCGGTAATCCCCGGACGCTGGTGATAACCCACGGCCAGGCCGGCACCGCCAACATACAGTTCCCCGGTGGCGCCTTGCGGCACCAGCGCCAGGTCGGCATCGAGGATATACGCCAGCCGCGCACCGATCACCGTACCGATCGGCACACTGCCCGCGCCCTCCTCCAACTGCTCCGGCGCCAGGCTGGCCAGCGGCATGACCACGGTCTCGGTCGGGCCGTAGGCGTTGAAGAACAGGCTCGGCTGGAACGCCGCACGAATACGCTGCAGGTGCTCGCCGGTCAGTGCCTCGCCGCCGGTGATGCACATGCGCACCGGCAGGCTCTGCCCCTGGGTGGCCAGCCACTGGGCCAACTGGCTGCCGTAACTGGGGGTGAATCCGAGGATGTTGACCTGCTGCTGACGGATCAGTTGGCAGATTTCCTCGGCGTCCCACTGGCCCTGGGCCCGCAGCACCACGCGAGCGCCGCTGAGCAGCGGCACCAGCAAGCGCTCGGTGGCGGCATCGAAGTTGATCGAATAGAAGTGCAGTTCGCAATCGTCCGCACGCATGTCGAAACGCCGGATCACCGCCTGGCAATGCATGGCGATTTCACCGTGGGACACCACCACGCCCTTGGGCTTGCCGGTGGAGCCGGAGGTGTAGATCAGGTATGCCTGGTGTTGCGGCAGGCTGATGAACGGCAGTTCCTCGGTCGGGTAACCGGCCAACGCCGGGCCGTCCTGCTCCAGGCACCACTGAGCCACGCCGACAGGCAATGGCCCCAGGGCTTCGAGCAGCGCCCGATGGCTCAACAGCAGGCCGACGCCGCTGTCCTCGATCATGTAATGCAGGCGATCGAGCGGGTATTCCGGGTCCAGCGGCACATAGGCGCCACCGGCCTTGAGGATCGCCAGCAGGCCGACCACCATCTCCAGCGACCGCTCCAGCGCCAGGCCGACCCGCACCTGCGGGCCGACACCCTGCTCGCGCAGGCGCCAGGCCAGGCGGTTGGCCTGGGCGTTCAGTTCGGCGTAGCTCAGGGTCTGGCCGGCAAAGGTCAGTGCTGGCGCATCCGGCCGGGCTTCGGCCTGTTGGCGGAACAGTTGATGAATGCACTGGTCGAGCCGCTGCTCGCCGGCTTGCGCACCAAGGCTGGCGAATAGCGCCTGTTGCTCGTCGGCCTGCAGCAGCGGCAATTCGCTCAGGCGCTGCTGCGGATCGCCAATCAGCGCCTCCAGCAGGTTGCGCCAGTGGGCGGCCATGCGCGCAATGCGCGGCTCGTCGAACAGGTCGGTGCTGTAGGTCAGGCAGCAACCGAGGCGATGGTCGAGGTCGGTGACTTCCAGGTTGAGGTCGAACTTGGTCGCCCGGGCGTCGTTGACCAGGTATTCGACGCGCATGTCACCCAGGGTCCGGCTCTGCTGGAACTCCCAGCGCTGGACGTTGCACATCACCTGGAACAACGGGTTGTAGGCGGCGCTGCGCGGCGGTTGCAGGGCTTCCACCAGATGATCGAACGGCAGGTCCTGATGGGACTGGCCCTCGATCACGGTGTGACGGACCTGCTCGAACAGCTCGCCGACCGTCATCTGTCCATCGAGCTGACAACGCAGCACCTGGGTATTGAGGAAGGCGCCAATCAACCCCTCGCTTTCCGGGCGGATGCGGTTGGCCACCGGCGCGCCGATGCGCAGGTCGGTCTGGCCGCTGTAGCGATAGAGCAGTACCGACAGCGCGGCGGTCATGGTCATGAACAGGGTCAGGCCATGCTGCGCGTTGAAGGCGCGTACCCGGGCCGCCAACTCGTCGCTGAGGTCGAAGCGGTACAGTTCGCCCCGGTGGCTTTGCACCGGCGGTCGTGGGCGGTCGCCCGGCAGTTCGAGCAGCGGATGTTCGTTGCCCAGTTGCGCGGTCCAGTAGTCCAACTGGCGTTGGCGCTCGCCGGACTCCAGCCACTGGCGCTGCCAGACGCTGTAGTCCAGGTACTGCACCGGCAGCGGCGGCAACGGCGACTCACGTTGTTCGATAAAGGCCTCGTAGAGCGCGCTCAGCTCACGGGCGAAAATGTCCATCGCCCAGCCTTCGGTGACGATGTGGTGCAAGGTCAGGACAAAGTAATGCTGCTGCTCGGCGGCCTTGACCAGGCAGGCGCGCAGCAGCGGCCCGGTTTCCAGATCGAACGGCAGGTGCGCCTCGCTGTCGGCCAACTGTTGCAGGCGTTGTTCGCGAGCTTCGCGCTCGAGGCCGGAGAAATCCTTCCAGGCCAGGCGTACGCCAGTCTCGCTGGACACCCGCTGGTG
The DNA here is from genome assembly GCF_900105475.1 of Pseudomonas asplenii. NCBI lineage: Bacteria > Pseudomonadati > Pseudomonadota > Gammaproteobacteria > Pseudomonadales > Pseudomonadaceae > Pseudomonas > Pseudomonas asplenii. Next base: position 6,160,308 of record NZ_LT629777.1, read on the forward strand.
TGCCACGCCGTTGCGGCTCGGGAAAGTGCTGCGCAGGGTTTCATGACGCTGGATCAGCGCCTGCAACGCGGCTTCGAAGCAGGCCACATCGAGCACGCCGGTAAAGCGCGCCATACCGCCGACGTTGTAGGCCGGGCTGTCCGGTTCCATCTGCCAGAGGAACCACATGCGCTGCTGGGAGTAGGACAGCGGCACCGGCTGGCTGCGATCGACAGTGCCGATGGCCGCCTGCTGGTTGCGCTGGCCGGATGCCTGGAGTTGCTGCACCTGCTCGGCAAACGCACCCAACTGCGGGGCCTCGAACAGCACCCGCAACGGCAGCTCGACATCGCAGGCCTGGCGGGTACGGGAAATAATCTGGGTGGCCAGCAGCGAATGGCCGCCGAGGGCAAAGAAATCGTCGCCCAGGCCGACCTGCGGCTGACCGAGCACTTCGCGCCAGATCGCGGCGATCTGCTGCTGCAACGGGGTCACCGGCTCGATGTGCTCGCGCACCTGCCATTGCGGTTCCGGCAGGACCTTGCGGTCCAGCTTGCCACTCGGGCTCAGGGGCATTTCATCCAGGCGCAGCAGTTGTGCCGGCACCATGTACTCCGGCAGTTCCGCCGCCAGGGCCGCCTTCAGCCCGGCAACCTGTGCCTGCTCGGTCTCGGTCGAACCGGGGCTGGTGTAGTAGCCGATCAGTTGTGCACCGGCCACGGTCTCGCGCACCAGCACCACGGCTTGGGCTACCCCTTCCAGGGCCAGCAGGCGTGCCTCGATTTCCTCGGGCTCGACACGGAAACCGCGCAGCTTGACCTGCTGGTCGAGACGACCGAGGTATTCCAGCACACCATCGGCGGCCCAGCGAGCACGGTCGCCGGTGCGATACAGGCGTTCGCCGGTTTCGCCCAGCGGGTCGGCGACAAAACGCTCGGCAGTCAGTCCGGCGCGGCCCAGGTAACCCCGGGCCAGGCCGATACCGCCGATGCACAGCTCACCCGGCACACCGTTGGGCAGCGGGTTCAGTTCGGCATCGAGCACCCGGCAGATCACGTTGCCCAGCGGTCGACCGATCGGCGAACGCTCGCCATCGCTCAACTGGCAGTGCCAGTGGGTGACGTTGATTGCGGTTTCGGTCGGGCCATAGCGGTTGTGCAGATGGACCTGTGGCAACTGTTCCAGCACCCGGTTACGCAGTTCGGCTGGCAGCGCCTCGCCACCGCAGAACAGCCGGCGCAGGCTGCTGCACTGTGCCACCAGCGGCTCGTTGATGAACAGTTGCAGCAGTGGCGGCACGAAGTGCAGCGTGGTCACGCCGAAGGTCTGTACCAACTGGGCGATCCGGTAGGGATCGCGGTGCTCGCCAGGGCCGGCGAGCACCAGGGGGCAGCCGGTGATCAGCGGCCAGAAGCATTCCCACACCGACACGTCGAAACTGATCGGGGCCTTCTGCATCAGCACGTCGCTGGCATCCAGCGCGTAGGTCGCCTGCATCCACTGCAGGCGCTCGGCCAGGGCCGCATGGGTATTGCCGACGCCCTTGGGCTGGCCGGTGGAGCCGGAGGTGTAGATCACATAGGCGAGGTTGTCGCCATGCAGGTGCAGGCCCGGCGCCTGGCTCGGCCAGGTGTCGAGCTTGAGCAGGTCCATCGCCACCGCACAGACGCCCGCGGCAGATGGCAGGCGGTCGACCAGGTGGCTCTGGGTCAGCAGCAGTTCGACACCGCTGTCGGCGAGCATGTAGGCCAGGCGTTCACTCGGGTAATCCGGGTCCAGCGGCACATAGGCGCCACCGGCCTTGAGGATTGCCAGCAGGCCGATCAGCAATTGCGGCGAACGCTCGGCGGCGATGGCCACGCGAACATCCGGGCCGACGCCCTTGTCCCGCAGGTAGTGGGCCAGGCGGTTGGCCTGGGCATGCAGTTCGGCGAAGTCGAGGCGGCCACCGTCCCACAGCAGCGCGGTGAGCTCCGGGGTCAGTTGCGCCTGGCGGTTCAGTAGCTCCGGCAGCCATTCGCTGGCCGGCGCGCAGGGGGCAACGCCCCACTCGGCCTGCTGCTCAAGCTCGCCGGCAGTCAACAGCGCCAGGTCACCGATAGCCTGCTGCGGCTGCCGGGTCACCTGTTGCAGCAGGCTGACAAAATGCTCGGCCAGACGGGCGATGGTCGCCTCGTCGAACAGCTCGTCGGCGTAGTCGAAGGCCAGGCTCAGGCGACCGCTGCGATCTTCCTCGCTGTGCAGTTGCAGGTCGAACTTGGCTTCGCGGCTGTGCCAAGGTAGCTCGTCGGCGAGCAGGCCCGGCAGGCGGCGCAAGGCCCCCAGGTCGCGCTGCTGGTGGTTGAACATGACCTGGAACAGGCCCTGTTCGCGTGCCTCGGGGAAGGCTTCGAGCAACTGCTCGAACGGCAGGTCCTGGTTGGCCTGGGCATCGAGGGTGGCCTGGCGGGCCTGCGCCAGCAGCTCGATGAACGGCAAGCGCGCATCCAACTCGGCGCGCAGCACCAGGGTGTTGATGAAGAAGCCGATCAGGCCCTGGGTTTCCAGGCGCGGCCGGTTGGCGCTGGGCACGCCGATACGGATGTCGCGCTGGCCGCTATAGCGGAACAGCAGGCTCTGGAACGCCGACAACAGCAACATGAACGGCGTCGATTCACTGACCTGGGCGGTCTGGCGCACGGCCGCACTGAGCCCGGCATCCAGGCGCAGGGTCAGGCGCGAGGCGCTGTGGTGCTGCTGGACCGAACGCGGGTGGTCGGTGGCCAGGTCGAGAACCGGCAGTTCACCACCGAGCTGCGCTTTCCAGTAGGCCAACTGGCGCTGGCTTTCGCCCTGGGCCAGCCACTGGCGTTGCCAACTGCCGTAGTCGGCGTACTGCAACGGCAGTGGCGCCAGTTCGGCCACCTGGCCCTGGGCCGCCGCCGCGTACAGGCGGGCAAACTCGTCGATCAGGATATTCAGCGACCAGCCGTCGGCGATGATGTGGTGCATTGTCACCAGCAACTGGTGTTCCTGGTCGTCCAGGCGGACCAGAGTTACCCACAGCAGCGGACCCTTTTCCAGATCGACCCGGGTACGTGCCTGATCTTCACGGACCTGCCGGGCGCGGGCTTCGCGCTGGTCGGTGGGCAGGTCGCTGAGGTCGATCAATTGCAGGTCGAACGTGGCGCTGGCGTCGATGCGCTGCATGGCCTGGCCATCGCGCTCGTAGAAGCGGGTGCGCAGGGATTCGTGGCGTTCGATCAGGCGCTCGAAGCTGCGGCGCAGCGCCGTTTCATCCAGTTCGCCACGCAGGCGCAGGGCCCCGGGAATGGTGTAGGCGCTACTTTGCGGGTCCAGTTGCCAGAGGAACCACAGGCGATTCTGTGCCAGCGATTGTGGCAACTCCTGGCTACGCGACAGTTGTGCGATGGCCCCCTGGACTGCGCCACCCTCCTGTTTCAGTCGGGCGACCTGGGCGGCAAAGGCGCCCAGGGTCGGCGCTTCGAACAGCAAACGCAGGTTCAGTTCGATGCCCAACGCTTCACGCAGGCGGGCGACCACCTGGGTCGCGAGGATCGAGTTGCCGCCCAGCAGGAAGAAATGGTCGTCAGCCGCGATGCTTTCCACCTGCAGTTGTTCACGCCAGATCCCGCCGATCAGCAGTTGCAAGTCATCGACCAGCGTCTCGGCGACGTCGTCCGCGGCCGTCGCCTGGCCAGGGAACAGCGCGTAGCTGTCGAGGCTGCCATCGGCCAGGCGGTTGCGGCAGGCCGAACGCTGCAACTTGCCGCTGGAGGTTTTCGGCAAGGCCCCCGGATTGAGCAGCACCACCACGCTCGGCGCTTCCTGGTAAGCCTCGGCCACCGTCTGGCGAATGAGTTTGATCAACGCCTCGGCCGGCAGGATCTTCTGCACGCTGCGGCTGATTTCCGCCGCGATACCGATGCCGTCCTGGCCGTCGTGGGTGACGGCAAAGGCGGCGACACGGCCCTTGCGCACCACGTCGACTTCCCGCTCGATGGTCTGTTCGATGTCCTGCGGGTAGAGGTTGTGCCCGCGCACGATCAGCATGTCTTTCAGGCGGCCAGTGATGAACAGCTCGCCTTCGCGCAGGAAACCCAGGTCGCCGGTGCGCAACCAGGTCCGGCCCTCGTGCTCGACGAAGGTCTTGGCCGACGCCTCGGGATTGCGCCAGTAACCATGGGCGATGCTCGGGCCGGCGGCCCAGACTTCACCGACGAGATTGTCGCCGAGCACCTGCAGGCTGCTCGGCTCGACCACCAGCACCGCATGTTCGGGCTGGCTGGTGCCACAGCTCATGACCGGGCTGCCATCGCCCGGCTGCGCGCGATTCTGCGCCAGTGCCGCCTCATCGAGACGCAGCGCGGGAATGCCCTGGCCACGTTGGCCACCGGCGACGAACAGGGTGGCCTCGGCCAAGCCGTAGGAGGCGAAGTAGCTCTGCTCGCTGAAACCACAGGCAGCGAATTTCTCGGCGAAGCGCTCCAGGGTATCGAGGCGGATCGGCTCGGAACCGGAATACGCCACCCGCCAGCCGCTGAGGTCGAGCCGTGCCAGGGCGGATTCGCTGACCCGCTCGCTGCACAGGCGGTAGGCGAAGTCGGGACCGCCGCTGATGGTGCCGCCGTATTCGCTGATCGCTTCCAGCCAGCGCAGTGGCCGGCCAAGGAAGTACGCCGGCGACATCAGCACGCACGGCACGCCGCTGAAGATCGGTTGCAGCAGGCCGCCGATCAGGCCCATGTCGTGGTACAGCGGCAGCCAGCTGACGATCACGTCGTCAGGATTGACGTCGATGCCGAAGCCATGGCGGATCAGCACTTCGTTGGCGACCAGGTTGCCGTGGCTGACCTGCACGCCCTTGGGTAAAGCAGTGGATCCAGAAGTGTATTGCAGGAAGGCGATGTCGTCTGGCTCGATACCGGGATCCTGCCAGTTATCGGCCGCCGTACTGTCGAGGGTGTCAACACACAGCAGTTGCGGTGCATCGGTTGCCGACAGTTCGTCCATCTGCAACAGCGGCTCACGCAGGTCAGCGCTGGTCAGCACCAGGCGCGGCTCGGCATCGGCGATGATCGACAGCAGCCGTTCCTGGTGATGACGACGGCTCGACTCCGGCGGATAGGCCGGCACTGCAATCACCCCGGCGTACAGGCAGCCAAAGAACGCCGCGACATAGTCCGGGCCGCTGGGAAACAGCAGGACCGCCCGATCCCCCACTTGCGCAGTGGCTTGCAGGGCGGCGGCGATGGTCCGGGCCCGCAAGTCCAGGTCCCGGTAACTGAGGACCGCGCCCTGCTCCTGGTCTTCGGCGAGAAAACGCAGCGCCAATCGGTCCGGCGTCTGCTGCGCGCGACGTTGAAGGGCCTGGGCCAGAGTGTTGGGGAGTACGAACGCGTCCATCATGGGATTCCTGCCTGGAGTCGGCTAGCAAATTGGATTCGGGAAAAGGCTGCGCCCGTGGTGCAGCACTGGGCTTCAGCCGGCGATCTGGGCCAGTTGGCGGACCGTGCCCTTGTGCCAGCGCATCAGATGCTCATCGGCATAGCGGCGCAGGTGACGCAACAGGGCCGCTTCCTCATCGATCAGGTAGAAGTGGTGCCCCTCGAACATGTCCAGGGAAAAACCGGTACTGGTCTCCACCTGCCAGTCGAGCAGTTCGTCGGCGCGCACGCTGTCCTGCTTGCCGCCAAACACATGGATCGGCACCGCCAGCGGCTCACGCGCGCCGTATTGGAAACTGCCGCAGAGCAGGAAGTCGGCGCGCAGGATCGGCAGCATCAACTGCATCAGGTCATGGTTGGCCAGCACCTCTTCGGTGGTGCCCTTGAGCTTGCGCAGGCGCGCCATCAGTTGCTCGTCGGTCTTGGCCTCGGCGTATTCGCTGACATCGCGTCGCGACGGCCCCGCTGTCGCCGAGGTGAACAGTGCCAACGGTGCCGGCAGCCCGCGAGCCCGCAGCACGTGCGCCAGTTCGAAGGCCAGCAGGCCACCCAGGCTATGACCGAACAATGCATAGGGGCAGTCCAGTTCGGTGGCGATTTCATCGGCCAACTGATTGGCCAGCCGGACGATGTCGCTCTGCAGCGGCTCGCCCATCCGCATGCCGCGACCGGGCAGCTCCAGCGGTCGTACCTGCAGCCATTGCGGCATCTGCCGGCGCCAACGGCTGTAGACCATGGCACTGGCGCCGGAATAGGGAAGGCAGAACAGACGAAGGCTCAGGGAGGTGCTCATGCCCAGCCACCGTTGCGATTAACCATTGCGCCCTCCTCACGGGTCTCGATCCTTGACCGGGTCGCTCGCCCGGTCTGTCAACTGAGAACGGATGGCACTGGCAAATAATTAGTCCTGTAAACCGCGTGAACGGCGCGTTCGCGGGCCCTGAAAAGGCCTGTCATATTCGGGTAACGCACTGAGAGGAATCATTAGTTATATTTCTCAATTGACAATAATTATCATTAAGAATAATTTGTCGCTCGATATGTAGCCAGACGCTGACAAGCATTCGGCCTACGACCTATTCGCACAAGGTGATTTCCATGACGGAAGAAGTATCCACAAGCAGGTGTGATTCACCGTTACTCCAGGCGTTTGTCGACAATCGACTGATCCTGGTCAAGATCGCTGCGCGTATCACCGGTTGCCGGTCGCGGGCCGAAGATGTGGTACAGGACGCGTTTTTCCGCTTGCAGTCAGCGCCGCAGATCACCTCGTCGTTCAAGGCGCAGCTCAGCTACCTGTTCCAGATCGTGCGCAACCTGGCCATCGACCACTACCGCAAACAGGCTCTGGAGCTGAAGTATTCGGGCCCGGAAGAGGAAGGCTTGAATGTGGTCATTCACGGTGCTTCGCCAGAAACCTCGCACATCAACTTCTCGACGCTGGAACATATCGCCGATGCCCTGACCGAGCTGCCACAGCGCACCCGCTATGCGTTCGAGATGTATCGTCTGCACGGCGTGCCACAAAAGGACATCGCCAAGGAACTGGGCGTCTCGCCGACCCTGGTGAACTTCATGATCCGTGATGCGCTGGTACATTGCCGCAAGGTATCGGCCAACCGCGGCGAGCATCTGGCTCGGCGTTGATCAGAGGTGCTTGTTCACCGCATTCGCCGTAGGCATCACTTCGATCCGATAAGGCTGAAAAATCTTCAGCAGTTCCCCATTGCTGCGCAACCGCTCCAGCAACTGACTGAACGCCTCGCCACTGATCGGTGCCTTCGGCCGCAGCAGCGCGTAGTGGTGATAAACCTGGTCAACCCGCTCGGAAATCAGCAGTTCCTTGGCGGTCCCCGGGTTGCGGCTCAAGTAGTCGAACAGGTACGAGCGGGTTACCAGGGCAATGTCGGCCCTGCCCCGCAGTACCATCAGCAGGTTGCTGTCGTGGGAGTAGGTCAAGGTGGCGTTATGGGTTTCGGCCAGGTACTTGGGGTCGGCATTGAAGTGCGCAAACTCATAGTGATACCCGCTGAACAACGCCAGCCGCTTGCCCTTGAGATCGGCGAAATAACTCTGGGTCCGATCCGGCCTGCGCTGGGCGACGAACACTTCGGCGTCTTCCAGGCCCATGTCGACATTCACATGGGCAATCCCCTTCCAGCCCCACTGCGGGTTCTCGAAGATCGCCATATCGGTACGGCCCTCCTCGAAATCGCGAAAGCGCCGGGGAATCGAGGTCGGTACCAGAACAAAGTGATAGTCGCCCTGCAAGGCATTGAGTGCCTCGGCCAGCTGTGGCAGCAAGCCCGTATCGGCGCCCTGCTCGGGTCGAATGGTATAGGGCGGGAAATGCGCGGCACCAATCCTGACTTCCTGCGCCGCCCATACCGTTTGAGCCATCAGCACACCCAGCACCAACCCTGGAATTCGGAATGCCCTGCGCACTGGCGAAAGCTTCAAGGCCACACACCTCAGAATAAATATCGTCTATATCACTAAGCTAGGCGTTTTTGTTCACATAGACAACTTTCTGCCAGCGAATTAATCGCTTGCACAACACGCACTTAGCCGTCCTTGAGAATCAACGCCAGGGCCTCATCGGCCAATTGGTCCAGGGTCAGGCTACCCTGGGGGCGGAACCAGGTGGTCGTCCAGGACAGCGCGCCGGTCAGGAATCGCCGGGCAATGAACACATCACCCTTGATATAGCCGGCTTCGCGCGCCTCGCCGAGCACCTGCAGCCAGATCTGCTCATAGAGATCACGCAGTGCCAGGACCTTGGCCTGCGCCTGCGGCGACAGTGAGCGCCACTCGTAGACCAGCACCGCCATGGCCTCGCCCGTACCGCCCATGATCGACTGCAACTCACAGCGAATCAGCGCCAGGACCCGCTCGCGCACGCTGCCGGCCTCGACCAGGGACGCGCGCATCAGGGCGGTGTTGTAGAGGATGGTCTCCTCCATGACGGCCCGCAGGATCTCATCCTTGCTCTTGAAATGGTGAAAGATGCTGCCGGACTGGATACCGATGGCACTCGCCAGGTCACGCACCGTGGTGCGCTCGTAACCCTTGTTGCGAAAGAGGTGCGCGGCGGTCTGCAGCAACTTGCCACGGGCACTGTCCGGATCGGTCAATTGCCCGGCCTGTACCAGATCCGCCATGACCTGCTGGGCTTGTTGCTCGTTCACGGCATTCTCCTCAATGCGGGTGCACGCCCGGAAACCGGGAGGTTGCGCGCGCAATTTAAGCCGACGCGCGCGCCCAGGCAAGCGCTTGGGATAAACCGGCCCAGACGGCGCAAGTCGACCACATCATCGGAATTCGGGGCCTGTGAAGCCCTGACCACTGAGTCAGGCGCACGAATTAGCCACACAGACCACTGGGCGGATCGTGCGGCATTGGCTACGCTTGGGGCGGACTAGGATGCTGTCTTCGGAGCTTGAGATGCCCCACTGGCTGGTGATTGATCTGGAAGCCACGACGGACGACGGGGGCTGGCCGCTGGCAGAGATGGAAATCATCGAAATCGGTGCCACCCTGGTCAACCGCGAAGGCCGGGAGCTGGATCACTTCCAGCGTTTTGTACGGCCGTTGCGCAGGCCGCTGCTGACCCCTTTCTGCCGTGAGCTGACGCATATCAGCCAGGCCAACATCGATACGGCTGCGCCCCTGATCGAGGTCTGGGGGGCGTTCGAGCGCTGGCTCGGCCAGCATCAGGCGCGACTGGAGGGCTGGGCCAGCTGGGGCGACTATGATCGCCGACAACTGGAACAGGACTGGCAAAAACTGCAATTGACCAGCCTGTTGAGCCAGGTGCCCCATGCCAATCTCAAGCAGCGCTTCGCCAAGGCGCGCAAGCTGCACAAGCCGCTCGGGCTCAATGGCGCCTTGCAACTGGCGGGGCTGCAATTCAGTGGGCAACAGCATCGGGCGCTGGAGGATGCGCGCAATACCGCGCGGTTGTTGCCGTTGATCCTGTAGGAGCCCGGCTTGTCGGGACGCCGAACCGCCGCGAAGCTTTTGACTATTTCAGGTCCGCATTCGCGGGCAAGCCCGGCTCCTACAGGTGGGCGGCATGCCTTGAATCGGATCGGCAGCAGGTGACGGGAACAGACGGCTTGGGCATACTGGCCGGCCCAATTTTCCAGCTCATTTCGAGGAATCGCCCATGTTTAAAGTCAACGAGTACTTCGACGGCACCGTCAAGTCGATTGCCTTCGCACAAGCCGAAGGCGCGGCCACCATCGGCGTCATGGCTCCGGGCGAATACGAGTTCGGCACTGCCCAGCGTGAAATCATGCACGTGGTCTCCGGCGCGCTGACCGTCAAGCTGCCAGACAGCAGCGAGTGGGAAACCTTCGCCAGTGGCAGCCAGTTCAACGTGCCAGCCGACAGCAAGTTCCAACTGAAGGTCGCCGTGGAAACCGCCTACCTGTGCGAATACCGCTGAGTTCAGCCAAGCACTGTGAGCAACAGCAGAACGGCGCCCAAAGGCGCCGTTTTTCATGGGGTATCCGACCTCAACACTGGCGAGCAAGCACCTCACCCCCCTTTTCGGTCAGGCGATACCTCTGGCCGGGCTGCGGGGTGATGCCGGATCGGTCATTTCCACCCAGCCAGCAGCCAAGGCAGGTGCCAGGCAGGTAGGCCACTCACGGCAGACAACTGCCCAAGATGCTCACTGATCTCGGCGATCAGGGAGAACATCCGCGGGGTCAACGTCAGGGGGGGTTGGTAAAGGGACATCGCCTGATCCGGAAGACTGACAAGGGCACCATAATGCCTGATCCCCCTGGACTGCGGCATCTCAGCCGTCATTCTCATGCCCCCGGGCATTGAACTGCAGAGCCGCCAGCCGCGCATACAGCGGGTTGCTGGCGATCAGTTGGGCATGGGTGCCGATGGCCACCAGCTTGCCCTGATCCATCACCGCGATACGGTCGGCGTTCTGTACCGTGGCCAGGCGATGGGCGATCACCAGGGTGGTGCGGCCCTGCATCAGGCTCGGCAGGGCCTGCTGGATCAGGTGCTCGCTCTGGGCGTCGAGGGCGCTAGTGGCCTCGTCCAGCAGCAGGATCGGCGCATCCACCAGCAATGCCCGGGCAATCGCCAGGCGCTGACGCTGGCCACCGGACAAGCCGAGACCGGCATCGCCCAGGTGGGTCTGGTAGCCCTGGGGCATCTGCATGATGAAGTCGTGGGCATGGGCGATTCGCGCCGCCTCACGGACCTGCTCGTCGCTGGCCGTCGGGTTGCCGTAGCGGATGTTTTCCTCGACGCTGCCGAAAAACAGCGCCGGGCTCTGCGACACCAGGGCAAAGCAGCGCCGCAGGTCCAGCGGATCGAGCTGGGTCAGCGGTTGCCCGTCGAGCAGCAGGCGACCCTGCTGCGGATCGTAGAAACGCAGCAGCAAATCGAACAGGGTCGACTTGCCCGCCCCCGAAGGGCCGACCAACGCCAGGGTTTCACCGGCCCGGACGCTCAGGTCGAGGCCATCGATGGCATGGCTGTCGGGGCGCGATGGGTAGCTGAACCACAGGTTCTCCAGCACCAGGTGGCCGGCGACCCGCTCGGCCAGCCGGACTGCGCCGTCAGCCGGAGCGGTGATGGCATTGCTCGACTGCAATAACTCGCCAATCCGCTCGGCGGCCCCCGCTGCCCGTTGCAGCTCGCCAATGACCTCGCTGAGGGTGCCGAAGGCGCTGCCGACGATCAGGCTGTAGAACACGAAGGCCGCCAGTTCACCACCGGAGATCCGCCCGGCGATCACGTCCATGCCGCCGACCCAGAGCATCACGCCCACGGCCCCCAGCACCAGCACAATCACCAGGGTAATCAGCCAGGCGCGCTGGACGATACGCTTGCGCGCGGTCTGGAACGCCTGTTCGACGGTCGCGGCAAAGCGCTGCTCATCCTGCGCCTGGTGATTGTAGGCCTGGACGGTCTTGATCTGGCCGAGGGTCTCTGACACATAGCTGCCGACATCGGCGATGCGATCCTGGCTCTGGCGCGACAGACTGCGCACTCGCCGGCCGAAGATCAGGATCGGCGCCAGCACCAGCGGCAGGGCGATCACCACGATACTGGTCAGCTTGGGGTTGGTAATGAACAACAGCACCACGCCGCCGATCACCATCAGCGCATTGCGCAGAAACAGCGACAGCGAGGAACCGATCACCGATTGCAGCAAGGTGGTGTCGGTGGTCAGCCGTGACTGGATTTCCGAACTGCGGTTGTTCTCGTAAAACCCCGGATGCAGGTAGATCAGGTGGTTGAACACCTGGCGCCGGATATCGGCCACCACTCGCTCGCCGATCCACGACACCAGGTAGAACCGGGAGAAGGTACCGACCGCCAGGCCCAGCACCAGGAGCAGAAACAACCCGATGGACTGGTTGAGCAGGTGCGGCGACTGGGTCATGAAGCCCTTGTCCACCAGCAGGCGGATGCCCTGGCCCATGGACAGGGTGATGCCGGCGGTGACAATCAGGGCCAGCAGCGCCGCGACCGCCTGCCAGCGATAAGGGGCGACAAACTGGCTGGCCAGACGGATGGCCCGGCGTTGACGAGCAGAAAGCATGGTTGGAGTCCGTTGTGCGATGAGCAGAGCCTACACCCAAGTTCGAGTGAACTTGCGTGAAACGCAATCAGTCAGGTTAATTATGACCGCGAGTAGCCATCCCTAGAAAGGATCGGTCTAACGCCCGGCTGGCGGGAACGCGTGGTTTCTGTTGCACTGCAATCAGGCGTTCCTGTGCTGTAGAAGGTTGTCACAGCCTGGTCATGCTGCGGTTATAAACTCGATAGGCACCTGATGAGGAGACAGGCCATGGACTTGCAACACAACACCAACCAGATTCCGGTGATTCGTCATCCCAAGCCCGAAACACTGGGCTGTGCAATTATCGACGCGGCGGGACGCGAAGTCCCGATCACCGAGGAAATGATCCAGCACGCCTGCCGTGAGCTGGAACAGCGATTGGTCAAGCCTGCGCAGCAAGACTGATAGCCCGAAGTCTTTTTACCGACCCGGCCTTGATGCCGGGTTTTTTCTGCCTGTGGGGGGTAGCATCGAACCTGTGGGCTGCTGGGTTTGTGGGAGCAGGATGGTTAGACGAGCACGGCACCCAGCGCCAGCACCATCCGTCGCAGTTCCTCGGACTCACCGTTGATCTTCACCGCCAGCCCCTCGATCTCGCGGCGCGGCGGGTAGTGCTTGCGCAACAGGTCGAAGGCCGCCCGCTGCTCGGCGACGCTACCGACCAGGCTGCGGCGAAAATTTGCATCGTCGCGGCGCGGGTCGTACACCGCGCGGCAGATCGTCGCCATGGCCGAGGCCAGATCGCAGCTGGCGTTGAGGGTGATTTGCGCCAGACCAGGCTCGGGCAGCAAATCCTCCAGACGCACCACGGGCTCCTGGCCAGTGAACGCGCAGTAAGCCTGGTAGATCTGCGCCGTACCCCGTTGCCGGCCATCCAGACTGTAGCCGCCGATATGTGGCGAACCGAGCAGGCACAACGCGGCCAGCTCGACATCGACCTGCGGCTCGGCTTCCCATACATCGAGCACCGCCTGCAGGTCGTCGCGATCCAGCAGCACTTCGCGCAGGGCAGCATTGTCCACCACCGGACCACGCGCGGCGTTGATCAGCCAAGCCCCCGGACGCAACCGCTGCAGGCGTTCGCGGTCGAGCAGATGCCAGGTGGCCAGGTCACCGGAGCGGGTCAGCGGGGTATGCAGGCTGATCACGTCGCACTGCTCGATGATCTGTTCCAGATCGACATACTCGCCCCCTTCGGTCGCCTGGCGCGGTGGATCACAGACCAGAACCTTCCAGCCCAGGCCTCGCAGCACCTTGACCAGACGCCCACCGACTTCGCCGGCGCCGATGACACCATAGGTGCGCCCGACCAGCTCGACACCCTCGATCTCCGCCAGCGTCAGCAGGCTGCCCAGCACATAGTCGACCACGCCACGGGCGTTGCAACCGGGGGCGCTGGACCAGTGGATGCCGGCCTCGTGGAAATACCCCAGGTCCAGGTGGTCGGTGCCGATGGTGCAGGTACCGACGAAGCGCACCCGGCTGCCCTCAAGCAGTTCGCGGCTGACTGGCGTCACCGAGCGCACCAGCAGCACATCGGCGTCGGCGACCGCCGCTCGATCGATGGCGCGCCCCGGCAAACGGCGGATCTCGCCGAAACCGGCAAAAAACGCATCCAGCAGGGGAATATTCTCGTCGGCAACAATCAGCATGGCAGGCTCCTTTGGCAGGCCGGCAGTGTGGCGCAGATCGCCCACCGCCACCAGCCACGATCGTTTGCCGACGCAGAAAAGCCAGGTAAACCGCCTGCCCTCTTACAAATACGCTACAGAGGAAATTTCCTGACCGCTGCGTCAACAGGTAATATCAGCGGTTTTCCTCGCAATACTGGATACATCACTGGTGAATACCGTTACTGACACCTCTGCCCTCGCCCGGCCGGCGCGCGTCCTGCTGGAAATGCGCAACCTGCTGGGACTGGCCCTGCCGATCATCATCGCCCAACTGGCGCATACCGCCATGGGCTTCGTCGATGCGGTGATGGCCGGGCGCGTCGGCCCGCGGGACCTGGCTGCCGTGGCACTGGGCAACTCGATCTGGGTGCCGGTATTCCTGCTGATGACCGGCATCCTGCTCGCCACCACGCCCAAGGTCGCCCAGCACTACGGTGCCGGGACCCCGGCGCAGATCGGCCCGGTCGTGCGCCAGGCCCTCTGGCTGGCGCTGGTGGTCGGCCTCGGCGCCGGGCTGATCCTGTACAACGCCGAGCCGATCCTGCACTTGATGAAGGTCGACCCGGAACTGATCGGGCCGTGCATGGATTACCTGCGGGGTATCGGCAGCGGCCTGCCGACGGTGGCGCTCTACCATGTGCTGCGCTGCTGCAGCGACGGCATGGGGCGCACCCGGCCGAGCATGGTCCTGGGTCTGTGCGGACTGGCGCTGAACATCCCGCTGAACTACGTATTCATCTACGGTCACCTCGGGGTGCCGGCGCTGGGCGGTCCTGGTTGCGGCTGGGCCACGGCGATCGTGATGTGGGTCATGCTGCTGGGCATGGCCGGCTGGGTTCGCTGGGCCAAGGTCTATCAGCCGAGCCAGGTGTTCAGCCGTTTCGACTGGCCGCAGTGGCCGGTGATCAAGCGCCTGCTGGGCATCGGTCTGCCGATCGGCATCTCGGTGTTCGCCGAGTCGAGCATCTTCGCGGTGATCGCCCTGCTGATCGGCAGCCTCGGCGCCCATGTGGTGGCCGGGCACCAGATTGCCCTGAACATCAGCTCTCTGGTGTTCATGGTTCCCTACTCTCTGGGTATGGCGATCACTGTCCGTGTCGGCCAGGCCCTGGGCCGCGAGCAGCCGCGCGAGGCGCGTTTCACCGCCGGGGTCGGGGTCGCTACCGCGCTGGCCTATGGCTGCCTGTCCGCCAGCCTGATGCTGCTGTTTCGCGAACACCTGGCGACCGTCTACACCAGCGATCCGGTGGTGATCCAGGTGGCGACCATGCTGATCGTGTATTCGGCGCTGTTCCAGTTCTCGGATGTGATTCAGGTGACAGCGGCCGGCGCGCTGCGGGGTTATCAGGACACCCGGGTGACGATGATCCTGACGCTGTTCGCCTATTGGGGTATCGGCCTGCCGGTGGGTTATGCCCTGGGGCTGACCGACTGGTTCGGCGCCCCGAGCGGCCCGAGCGGGTTGTGGGAAGGCTTGATCGTCGGGTTGTCGTGTGCGGCGGTGATGCTGTCGATCCGCCTGACCCGCAGTGCGCGCAAGCGGATCAGGATGAGCCGGGGGTAGATGACAAGGCCGCTACAGGATCTCTGGCTGGGAGCCAACGGTCTGGCGCTGTCCTTGTAGGAGCAGGGTTTGCCCGCGAAGGCGTTTGTATGGGCGACGCCAGGCTTGAGGGCCTATTCGCGGGCAAGCCCTGCTCCTACAAGGATTCTGCGCAAGCCTCAAGCCTGCGCAGCGGCCCGGGTTATTCGGGCTTCTTGCGGATCCAGTACAGGTAGCTGCCCGCCTCTTCGCGCTGTTCCACCAGTTCATGGTCGAGGAACACGCAGAACTTGGGGATGTCGCGGCGGGTCGACGGGTCGGTGGCGATGACCTTGAGCAGGCCGCCCGGCGGCAGGTCGCGGATATGTTGGTGCAGCATCATCACCGGCTCGGGACAGTTGAGGCCGGTGGCATCGAGGGTGCCATCAACGTTGGGGTCGTGGGGCTGGGTCATGCTTAACTCCTGAAACCAAGCACCCATTGTCGCGCAAACAGCAACCCGACGTCACCTGCCACGGCCTTCGGCCACCGTCACGCGCCGGCTACGCGCCGGATCGTGGTGCCACCACCAGGCGATGGAGGCAATCGGCAACGGCTCGGTGCTCTCATCCAGAGGCCGATCTGCCAGTTCCGCACCCTCTACGCAGATATCACCGTCCAACCCATTGAGAAACACATAACGCGGATTGTTCAAGTGCCACTTGAGCACACCACTGATGTAGTAACTCAGGCGTTCGGCATACGCGCTGATCGCCGGTGTCCCGTACGTCATCAGCTGTTCCTGCAAGCGCATGAACAGACCCTGGACCCGATCGCGCATGCGAACCGCCGAGACGATGGCGTCCTCCACCGAACAGCCCTGTGTCCGCCTGATGACATCGATCAGATTGTGTCCACGCTTGTCACGGCTGCGCATCATTTCCTTGGGGAAAGAGAACAGGTCGTTGTCCCAGGTCGCGAACGTCGCGGCCATTTCCGTCAAGGCCACGACCGGCCGGCTCGCCAACTCGTCCTCACTGATATCGATACGGGCAACCATGTAGCAGAACGGCGGAAAGGTCATGCCGCCACCGCCAAAAAGACGCTGGATGATGTAGTCATTCAATGACGGCTGCAAACTGACGGACTTCCACATCTCAGCCATGAAGTAGGTGCGCATGACCGTGGCGAAACGTGTCGCATGGCACGACAGGCCGTGCGCCTGCAGGCGCAGCCGGATGTCCCGCAAGGCCATCCCGTAGCGGTCCTGCGCATCCATTGGCAACTCGACAGACTCCAGGCTGCGCTGGAGTCGGCTGGTCGTATCGATCAAGGCCCGAGGGTCCTGGCTCTCGGGACCTTCGTCGCACACTTCATCATCGTAGGCGAAGGTCCACATCATGTAGTCGGTACCGACCTGGACCAGTTCATCCGTGCCCTGGGGATAGATCATGCCGCATAACTCGCCGATACCACTGACGGCCAAGCGTTGGCGATGCCGATCATCAACAAACAATCCCCAACGCTCCAGCCAGTTCAGGCAGCGTGGCAACAACAGATCGGTATGGGGGTGGCGCGCGTGGGGAAGTGGGCAGTAGATGGGGGGAAGTCTGATAGGCCGCATCGTCGATGCTCCATTCAACGGAAGTAACAACGCCAGCAGCAAACACCCAGGGCAAATAATTCGTCAACGCTATTAAGGCAATAAGCCAACCGCCAAATCCTTCTGCGCAATATAAGGAATAACCAAAGACGCCTGAAAATCATCGCCTATCTCGAAAAGTTCTATGCCGGGAGCCGCGACGATTATTCAAGTCAAACGAATAACGCTATGCTCGCCGGACAAACACGATGTAGAGAAATGAGCATGAGCACGCCTGCCGCACCGGGCGCTCTCATATCATCCATTGACCTTTGCATTCGTCAGGTGAGTGATCATCTACAGACGGAAATCGATGATCGAGGCGCCATCCATCAGCGTTGTCGCAGCCGGGTACTGGAATCAGTCCTGATGTTGCGCCTTTTAGTTCGATCAGACCGTTATCCGGCAATCCAGGATCGGCTACTCGCGTTTCTGCGGGAGCGCCATCGGGGCGGCGGCAACACCCCACTGGACACACTGTTACTGGACGCCGTCCTGGCAACCCGGGTCATTCCCCCGCAAGCCTTCGTGGACCTGGCGCCCACGCACCTCGGCACGCCGCGCAAACGCTGGATGCTCTCGACCTGCCTGGCCCTGTCGGGCGCCGCGCCCTACCTGGCCGACGCGGACATTGCCGCCATCCATCATCAAAGCCAGGTGTCCTGGGTCGGCATGATGCTCTGTGCGCTCAAGGTGGTGAACGCCTGTGCCAGGCAACGTCAGGTGCTGCTCGAACCCGAGGACCGCCAGTTCCTGGTCGACCAGTTGGAGCATGGCAGCCAACGAGAGCCCTGGGAGGGCAATCTCCTGGCCCATCTCTGGGCCCTGCTCGCCCTGCAGGCCCTCGAACCGGTGCATCCCTTGCTCGACAGCGGCCTCGCCATCCTTCTCGACAAGCGCAACCCGGACGGCGGGCTGCCTTTTATCAGCCACATGACGGTCTACCTGAGCGCCTTCGCCGGCATCGCCCTGGGGAAAACCGAGGGTGCTCCCCAGCGGCTTGAACAGATGGCCGACTATCTCGCCGGGCAGCAGGCACCCGACGGCGGCTGGCCCTACAGCGAGGGCGTGCGCCAGACCGACGTCGATTGCACCTGTTGTGTCATCGACTATCTGGTTTCCCGCGCGGCGCAGCGCCATGCTCAAGTGATCGAGCGTGGCCTGGCCTACCTGTCAGCGCGGGTCAACCCGGACGGCGGTTTTCCCACCTACCTGCGTGAGCAACCGTCGGAAGTGACGATGACCGCCAATGCGCTCATCGCCTTCATTGCGCACTGGCAACGCCATACCGACCTGCTGGTAGCGGCCATCGGCTTTCTATGTCATTCACAACAACCCAGCGGTGCCTTCGAGCGCAGTTGGAGCCTGAGCGAAACCTTCGCCATCTCCCGGGTGCTGACCGCCCTGAAACGAATTCCGGATGGCTGTCCCCACACGCTGCACGGCGCCATCGAGGCGGTGTACGAAAAGGCCACGCGCTACCTGCTGGTGGCCCGTAACCCGGACGGCGGCTGGGGCCACACGCTGGGCGAAGCGAGCGACGTCATCAGTTCGGCCCATGGCCTGTGCGCTGCAGCGCTACTGAACCACGACGGCCTGATGGCGAGCGGCTGGCACTACCTTCAGAGCCGGCAATTGGCGGATGGCCGGTTTCTCTCGATCCCCGACCAGGCAGGCCCGCGCCCCTTTGCCTACGACTTTCCGGTGCTGGCGAATATCTTCGTCTTGAATGCCTTGGGCGAACTGCGCCAGGCCCGTACGGCCGCTAGCCGTTTTTCTTTTTGACATCCAGTCGACGCAGGTGACAGGTCACTTCCTCACGGTCGTGATACAGCTGCTTGCAGCCGATCGCCACCTTGATGCCACGCGCCTTGAAGCCGTCCTCGATACGTTCCAGCAGACGCCGGACCTCGGCATAACGCTGCTTCATCGGCAGCTTGAGGTTGACCACCGCCTCGCGGCAATGGCCCTCGCCGACCCAGCTTTCCAGCATGGCGGCCGTTCGCGCCGGCTTCTCGACGATGTCGCAGACCATCCAGTCCACCGGCTGTTTCGGCTTGTAGGTAAAGCCGTCGGCCATCAGGTGCTGGACCAGCCCGGTGTCCATCAGGCTTTCGGCCATCGGCCCGTTGTCGATGGCGGTCACCAGCATGCCGCGGTTGACCAACTGCCAGGTCCAACCGCCGGGCGCTGCGCCGAGGTCGACGCCGGTCATGTCGCCATGAAGGCGATCTTCCCACTGATCACGGGGAATGAAGTGGTGCCAGGCCTCTTCCAGCTTGAGGGTCGAGCGGCTCGGTGCGTCCTTGGGAAACTTGAGGCGCGGAATGCCCATCGGCCACATCGCCGAATTGCCCGCGTCGGCCATGCCGAGGAACACTTCCCGACCGCTCTTGAAGGTCAGCAGCAACCGTGGCTTGCCGGCGTCCTCCACCAGCTTGCCGGCCTGGAGCAACGCCTTGCGCAACGGCGCCTCGAACTTCTTGCAGAAGTTCGACAATTCCTTGCCGTCGTTGGTATCGAGCACTTCCAGCCAGAGACTGCCGCACACCGGATAGTCCGCCAGGTTTTCCAGAATCACGCTGATCCGGTCGGTTTCCGGCAGCTCGAGGAAGCGGCCACGGGCCCACTGGCGTGGGAAGATCAACTCGGCAAAACGCAGGCCGGCCATCAGCCGGGCGGCACCGGCGGCGTCGCCGCAGACGAATTCGGCGCAGGCGCTGCTCGGCTTGGCCTTGGCATAACCGGGCACGTCGAGGCGCGCGGCATGCTCGGCGATCTCGGAGCAGACCTCGCCTTCGAAGCCTGGCCGGCAATGCATGAAGAGGGTGTTCAATTCGATTCTCCTGGGTGTCGACAGCCACTCGGCAGGAGCCTGTCAAAAACCCGCGCATGATAGCCGAGTTCGGAACCTTGAGCTCGCCCGTGCAGTCCAGTGAAGTAGCCAGATCATCCGAACAGGGCTAGATTCAAGGCTCTGCTTGTACCACCCGGCCCGTGCCGTGCGGGCCTCAAGGAGTCATTTCATGTCATCTCTCGATAGCCTGAAAACCCTGAGAACTCTGCAGGTAGGCGCCAAGACCTACCACTATTTCAGCCTGCCCGAGGCCGCCCGCACACTTGGCGACCTGGACCGGTTGCCGATGTCGCTCAAGGTCCTGCTGGAAAACCTGCTGCGCTGGGAAGACGGCAAGACCGTCACCGACGCCGACCTCAAGGCCCTCGCCGCCTGGCTGCAGACGCGCAGTTCCGAGCGGGAAATCCAGTACCGCCCGGCTCGCGTGCTGATGCAGGACTTCACCGGCGTGCCGGCGGTGGTCGACCTGGCCGCCATGCGTGCCGCCGTGGCCAAGGCCGGCGGCGATCCGCAGCGGATCAACCCGCTGTCGCCGGTCGACCTGGTGATCGACCACTCGGTCATGGTCGACAAGTTCGCCAGCCCTGCCGCTTTCGGCGAAAACGTCGACATCGAAATGCAGCGCAACGGCGAGCGCTATGCCTTCCTGCGCTGGGGCCAGAACGCCTTCGACAACTTCAGCGTGGTGCCGCCGGGGACCGGGATCTGCCATCAGGTCAACCTCGAATACCTCGGCCGCACGGTCTGGACCCGGGACGAGGACGGTCGCACCTACGCCTTCCCCGATACCCTGGTCGGCACCGACTCGCACACCACCATGATCAACGGCCTCGGCGTACTCGGCTGGGGCGTCGGCGGGATCGAGGCGGAAGCGGCGATGCTCGGCCAACCGGTGTCGATGCTGATTCCCGAGGTGATCGGCTTCAAGCTGACCGGCAAACTCAAGGAAGGCATCACCGCCACCGACCTGGTACTGACGGTCACCCAGATGCTGCGCAAGAAGGGCGTGGTCGGCAAATTCGTCGAGTTCTACGGCGACGGCCTGGCTGAGCTGCCCCTGGCGGACCGCGCGACGCTCGCCAACATGGCCCCGGAGTACGGCGCCACCTGCGGTTTCTTCCCGGTCGACGACGTCACCCTGGAGTACCTGCGCCTGTCCGGCCGGCCGGCTGAAACCGTCGATCTGGTCGAGGCCTACAGCAAGACCCAGGGTCTCTGGCGCCTGCCAGGCCAGGAGCCGCTGTTCAGCGACAGCCTGGAGCTGGACATGGGCAACGTCGAAGCCAGCCTGGCCGGGCCCAAGCGCCCGCAGGACCGGGTGCCGCTGCCCAAGGTGGCGCAGGCCTTCGAAGACTTCATCGGCCTGCAGCTCAAGCCGGCCAGCAAGGAGGAAGGCCGCCTGGAAAGCGAAGGCGGCGGTGGCGTGGCGGTCGGCAATGCCGATCTGGTCGGCGAGGCGGACTATCGCTACGAAGGCCAGACCCATCGTCTGAGAAACGGTGCGGTGGTGATCGCCGCCATCACTTCCTGCACCAACACCTCCAACCCCAGCGTGATGATGGCCGCCGGGCTGTTGGCGAAAAAGGCCGTGGAAAAGGGGCTCAAACGCCAGCCCTGGGTCAAGAGTTCCCTGGCCCCGGGCTCCAAGGTGGTCACCGACTACTACGAGGCAGCCGGCCTGACCCGTTACCTCGATGAATTGGGCTTTGCCCTCGTCGGCTATGGCTGTACTACCTGCATTGGCAACTCGGGGCCGCTGCCGGAGCCGATCGAAAAAGCCATCCAGCAGTCGGACCTGACCGTTGCCTCGGTGCTCTCGGGCAACCGCAACTTCGAGGGCCGGGTGCACCCGCTGGTGAAAACCAACTGGCTGGCCTCGCCCCCCCTGGTGGTCGCCTACGCCCTGGCCGGCAGTGTGCGCATCGACCTCAGCCGCGAGCCCCTCGGTACCGGCAGCGATGGCCAGCCGGTGTACCTGCGCGATATATGGCCAAGCTGCCAGGAAATCGCCGACGCCGTGGCCCGGGTCGATACCGAGATGTTTCACAAGGAGTATGCCGAGGTGTTCGCCGGCGACGCCCAGTGGCAGGCCATCGAAGTGCCGCAGGCCGCTACCTATGCCTGGCAACAGGACTCGACCTATATCCAGCACCCACCGTTCTTCGACGAGATCGCCGGCCCGCTGCCGGTGATCGAGGATGTTCGGGATGCCCGGGTACTGGCGTTGCTGGGGGATTCGGTGACCACCGACCACATCTCCCCCGCCGGCAATATCAAGGTCGACAGCCCGGCCGGGCGCTACCTGCGTGAGCAGGGCGTGGAGCCGCGGGACTTCAACTCCTACGGTTCACGGCGCGGCAACCATGAGGTGATGATGCGTGGCACCTTCGCCAATATCCGTATCCGCAACGAAATGCTCGGTGGCGAGGAAGGCGGCAATACCCTGCATGTGCCCTCGGGGGAAAAGCTGGCGATCTACGACGCCGCCATGCGCTACCAGACCGAGGGCACGCCGCTGGTGGTGATCGCCGGCCAGGAGTACGGCACCGGCTCCAGTCGCGACTGGGCAGCCAAGGGGACCAACCTGCTGGGGGTCAAGGCGGTGATCGCCGAGAGTTTCGAACGTATCCACCGTTCCAATCTGGTGGGCATGGGCGTGCTGCCCCTGCAGTTCAAGGCCGGGCAGAACCGCAAGACCCTGCAGCTCACTGGCCGGGAGACCTTGAGCATCGAAGGCCTGGCTGGCGTCGAACTGCAACCGCGAATGAACCTCGACCTGATCATCAGGCATGAAGAGGGTCATTCGCAGAAGATCGAAGTGCTGTGCCGTATCGACACGCTCAACGAAGTTGAATACTTCAAGTCCGGAGGCATTCTGCATTATGTGCTGCGACAACTGATCGCAGGCTGAGGAAAGCGGCGCCTCACGTTGAAAAAACAGTGGTCTGACCATTATTTTTTCATTAGTCAGGCACCCCGGGGTGCGGGTTATGATGACTCGCCCGCCGGGTTTGGCGGGGCTGTCCAACTCGCCAAGGAGCTGCATGTCCATCCTGCCCTGGCCTTATCTGGCCCTGTTGTCCCTGGGTTATGCACTGGCCTTGAGTGTCGGCCAACTGAGCCTGCCGAGCCTGCTCGGTTTCAGCCTCTTGCTGGCAAGCGGCCTGGCCGCCCGGCAAACCCGCAGCCGGGCAGGCCGCTACCTGGGACATGGGCTGTTCGTGCTGGTGGCCGTCGCCCTGGCCCTGCACAGGTTGCCGGGTTTCCACAGCGGCCAGGTGATCAGCGCCATGCGCCTGACCCCGGATGCCATACCGTTCAACCTGTACCTGAATCTCGACAAGCCGCTGATCGGCTTCTGGCTGCTGCTGATCTGCCCCTGGCTGGTCCAGCGCCACTCGCCAGGACGCGTCCTGCTCAGCGCAGCAAGCGCCTGGGTCGCGACCTCGCTGCTCGCCCTGGGCTGCGCCAGTTTACTGGGCATCGTCGGCTGGGCGCCGAAATGGCCTGAGTCCGGTGGATGGTGGCTGCTGAACAACCTCTTGCTGGTGAGCCTGGTCGAGGAAGTGCTGTTCCGTGGTTATATTCAGGGCGGTCTGAGCCGCTGCCTGAAGTCCTTGCCACACGGTGAAACCCTGGCCTTGCTGGGCGCCGCGCTGATTTTCGGGCTCACCCATGTGGGCGCGGGCTGGCAATGGATGCTGCTGGCGACACTGGCCGGGGTCGGCTATGGTCTGGCCTACCGTTTTGGCGGTCTGGCTGCGGCCATCCTGACCCATGTCGCGCTCAATACCGTTCACTTCGTATTTTTCACTTATCCAATGTTGCAATCGTGATATCAAGGATGAAAGTAGCAAGAGGTACAGTTGTTTGATGAAAAGCTCGGCGAGGAGCTGAGCGTGTTAATTCCCAGCGTGTTCGACTCGTATTCAAGGACGAGTGCGGGTACGCAAGAGCCCAATCATGAAACGGTCATGAAAGTCGAAAAAATATTCAACATTTTCACAGTCATGCCGATAACTTGCCATAGCCTTGCGGATTGAAAAACCATGCGTAACAACCAACCCATCACCCAACGCGAACGCACCTTTCCTGCTCAGCAACGGTTGATTTCCACTACCGACGCCAAAGGCGTGATCACCTACTGCAACGACGCTTTCGTCGAAATCAGTGGGTTCTCACGCGAAGAACTGATCCGCGCTCCGCACAATCTGGTGCGGCACCCGGATGTTCCGACAGCGGTGTTTGCGCATATGTGGAACACGCTTAAACAAGGCCTGCCATGGATGGGCATTGTCAAGAATCGCTGCAAGAGCGGTGACCACTACTGGGTCAACGCCTATGTGACCCCCGTCTTCGAAGGCAACCAGGTGGTGGGCTACGAATCGGTGCGGGTCAAGCCCACTGCTGAACAGATCCGCCGTGCCGAAGCGCTCTACCTGCGCATCAACCAGGGCAAGTCGGCGATTCCGCGCAAGGACAAGTGGCTGCCGATGTTACAGGACTGGCTGCCGTTCATACTGGTCAGCCAGGTGAGCTTCCTGATCGGTGCCTGGCTCGATTCCCACTGGGGCTTCGCCCTCGCCGCCGCCGTTTCGGTGCCACTTGGCCTGCTGGGCCTGAGCTGGCAGCAACGCGGCCTCAAGCGCCTGCTACGCCTGGCCGAACAGACCACCTCGGACCCGCTGATCGCCCAGATGTACACCGACAGCCGAGGCGCCCAGGCCCGCCTGGAGATGTCGATCCTCAGCCAGGAAGCACGCCTGAAGACCTGCCTGACCCGTCTGCAGGACACCGCCGAACATCTCAATGCCCAGGCCAGGCAGTCCGACGACCTGGCGCAGAAGAGTTCCGACGGTCTCGACCGTCAGCGTCTGGAAACCGAACAGGTCGCAACCGCCGTCAACCAGATGGCTGCCACCACTCAGGAAGTTGCCAGCCATGTGCAACGTACGGCCGATGCCACCCAGGAAGCCAACCGCCTGACCAGCCGCGGCCGCGATATCGCCGGGGAAACCCGCGACGCCATCGAGCGATTGTCGGTGGTGGTCGGCGAAACCGGCGGTACCGTGACCCAGCTGGCCAAGGACAGCGACGAGATTGGTGGCGTGGTCGATGTGATCAAGGGCATTGCCGACCAGACCAACCTGCTGGCACTGAACGCGGCCATCGAAGCGGCCCGTGCCGGCGAGATGGGCCGTGGTTTCGCGGTGGTGGCCGATGAAGTGCGCCAACTGGCGCAACGCACCAGCGAATCCACCGGGCAGATCCATGCCCTGATCGCCAAGCTGCAACAGACCGCCAATACCGCCGTACAGACCATGGACGCCGGCCATCGCCAGGCCCAGGAAGGCGTGGCGCGTGTGTTGGAAGCGGATGCGGCACTGGTGGGGATCAGCGAAGCGGTCGCCAATATCACCGACATGACCACCCAGATCGCTGCCGCCACCGAAGAGCAGAGTTCGGTGGCCGAGGAGATCAGCCGCAACATCAGCACCATCGCGCAATTGGCCGACCAGACCTCGGAACAGGCGCACAACTCCGCGCAACTGAGCGAGGAACTGACGCACACGGCCCATACGCAGTATTCGCTGGTGGAGCGTTTCAACCGCTGATCGCAAGCCGCGCAGCCGCAAAACCCGGTGCCCGACAGGCCCCGGGTTTTTTATTGCCCGCGACAACACTAAAAACTTCTTTTTTATAAGTAAGAAATTTCTTCGTGAAAATGAACTTACTGCTTACATGGAAAGTACAAAACAAACAAACAGCCAAACTCCTTGACAACACCAGGGAGTTAATATTCGTTGAGTGCTTGGCAAACTAACGCACAGACGGTTAATACCTGCCTCTTGAATGCCTTAGTTGCCAAAAAACCACGGACAGACGTAGAACTTTAAAACAATCAGTAAAGCGTCCAGTCGCGGCCCCTCCCTGACAACACTCAACCCGATAAAAGGAGTATCCTCATGAAGGACTTGGCGATTCAAATCCCATGCCCCTTACTACAAGCCCCACTCGTTGAAACGGCGGCTCCCGAAGACGGACTCTTGCCAGCAACCGATCTGGACCAGCCCCTGCGCGTGACGATCAACCCGTGGCGCGAAGTCAGCACTACGCAAACCTGCCAGTTGATCTGGAACGGCATCCCGGTCGGTACTCCGACCCCAGTCTCGGCTCATCAAACAGACACTCCACTGACCTTGCTACTGCCGGGTGAAATGCTCTCTGGCGAGGGTAAAAACGAGCTTTGCTACAGGGTCCATGACACGCTCGGCGAACACTCGATCGACTCCCCCATCACGCCCATTCTTATCGATCGCACACCACCCGGCGGCGAACTTCTTGCGGCGCTTATACTGCCGTGTATCACGACCCGGGGTTTAACCTCCAGCGAACTGACGGAACTGGGCAATCAACTGACCGCGATTGTCCCCGGCTACTTCGATATGCAATGGGGCGATGTCATAGACACTTACTGGGGTGAACAGGTCGGCCCCACCTATACAGTCCAGGCCGATGAACCGGGCAGCGACAAAGTACGGATCAGCGTCGAACGCAGTTTCCTCGAACAACTGGGCAACGGCGAGTACACCGTCAGCTACCGCATTCGCGATCGGGCCGGCAATGTCTCGATACGCTCGCAACCGGCGATCCTCAGATTGCACCTGCAACAGTTGCCCGCCAGGCTTTGCGCCCCTGTCGCCCTGAAGATCGACAATGGCCAGGTTCACGACCTTCAGGCACGGCTTGGGGTGAAGATCGCCGTGCCCACCTATGGCCACGTCGCGCCTGGCGACGAAATCCGCGTGTTCTGGAACGGCGAGCCCGTCGCCGGCAAGCGGGTGATCAGCCATCATGAACGGAACAAGCCGTTGTTACTGAATGTCCGGGTGAGCTACCTGTGCATCTCCCGTCATGGCGATGGCCCGGCCCGGGTCAGCTACCAGGTATGCCGCAACGGTGAAACCTTCACCTCCCCGGACCTGCGGCTCGAGGTTTTTCTGCAACTGCCCGGCCCCCAGGACCCGACGCCGCAAACGCTGGTCAACGAAGCCTTGGCGGCCCCCGTGATCAGAGGCAAGCAACCCAATGCCCGGGCACTGGACAACTACCTCGATGAAGACAATGCGCAACGCAGCGCCGACGTGATCATCGCCTGGCGCGATGCGTTCCAGGCCGGCGACCGGATCAACCTGTTCTGGGGCCGATCGCCACAACCGCTGCTGCGCTCCATCACCCGACAGGACGTCGACAGCCGCTGCGACCTGGTGATCAACGTGCCGAACAGCCTGATCGTCGAACAGGGCTGCGGGGTGGATATCCGCGTGCACTACACTGTGACCCGCGAGGGCAACCCGAACACCTCCTATTCGCCCAAACAGTCGGTCGCGGTAATCTTCCAGATGCAACTGCCGGGCGGCACGCAGGGGCTGCTGGAGCCGGTGTTCAGCGACGCCAGCGTGCTCAACGTGGTCGATCCGCGCAAGGACCCGGAAGGGACCGTGGTGCACGTGGCGCCCTACCGCAACATGCAGATGGGTGATCGCATCGTCCTGCGGTTCTGCGGCTTCGATGCACTGACCGGCGGCAATACCATCGAGCGGGCGACGTTCACCAGCGAACGTCTGGTCAGCGCGCGCGACCTGCGCTACGGCTGCCGTTTCCGGGTGCCGCTGGCCCGCCTGATGGCCGTCGAGCACGGTCGTGGCCGGGCCCATTACGAGGTCAGCAACAGCCTGGGCCACGTCACCTCGCTACCGGCCGACGTCTACATCTCGTCACGCGCTCCGGTTGCGGTGCGCTGATCCGCGCCCATGAAAAAACCCTCGACGAAGACTCGTCGAGGGCTTGCCGATCGTCAACGCTGGCACCCGCCATCAAAAGCCGTAGCGCAGCCCGACGTTAACCCCCCAGGGCTGCTCGATGTGTTCGCCCTTCATGTAGTCGAAGTGGGCATGCAACTGCAGATTCTTCGACAACGCAGCGGACACACCGGCCCCAAGCTCGGCGCGGGTGCCGAACAGGCTGTTGTCAAACGCGGCATCATTGACCTTCACGGTATTGCCACTGCGGGAAAACTCATGGACCACAGCCGCCCGCAGGTAAGGCTGCAACAAGCCGCCATCGGCCAGTTCCAGGTTGCGCCCCAGCGTCGCACCGGCCTTGCCGAGCATCGACAGGGTGTGATCGTTTTGCGCCGACAGGCCATTGTCCAGGGTGTAACGATCACCCTTGACCACAACCGTCGACCATTGGGCATAGGGCTCGATGAACACATCCTGCGATAAAACGATGTGTTTACCGAACTCCAGCGAACCGCCATAGGCGATATTGTCATAACTGCCCTTGGCCTTGACGCCATTGGTCATCGCCACATCCGCCTGGTTACGGAAGCGGTTCACCTTGACCAGCCCGTCGAGGTAGTAGCCGTCATCCCTCAACCAGGTCCCGTAGGCACCAATGTAACCACTGCCGACCTTGCCAGCGGTGCCACGGCTCAGGCTCAGATCGGATTCGCTATGCCCGGCCAGTACCCCGACCAGCAGTTGTCCATCGCGCACCGGCACCGGCACGTCGAACCCGAGGGACAGCCCGCGCTGACGCTGCTTGTAGCCGAACCCGGCATCCGCCGTCACGTTGTACTGGCTGCCATAGCCGCGTATCCAGCCGCCCCCTGCACCGCTGGTGCGGATTTCGCCGAGGCGGCTGCGCAGGGTCGCCAGCTCACCGTACCAGACGGTCGGCCCGACACTGAACAGGCCCAGGGCAGCCTGGGTCGAAGGACTGATGGTTTTGCCGGAGCCGACGATAAACCAGTCGTCGCCCTGCCGTTCCAACTGGTAGGAATAGACGCCCAGATCGATACTGCCGCCGACCACCTCGAAGAGCGCATCGCCGCCTTCGGTATGCACCACCTGCAGCGGAGTGATCTCGGGTGAGTCGGGTTCCTGGCCGGTGTTCTCGACATCGAGCAGGAACCTGCCGTTGGCCTCACCCTCGACATTCAGCAGATCGCCGGTGCCGCCCAGCAGATTGACCTGCATGTTGAACAGCCCCGTACCGGACAATTCGCCCAGCGACAGGGTATGGAACTGCCCGGCCGATCCCAGGGTTACGCTGCCGCCGCCCAGCGACAGGGAGTTGAGTTCGGCATCGGCGACCATCGTCCAGTTCGCGCTACTGTTGATGGCGACGCTGTGGGTATTGACCAGGTTGCCGGTGAGCTGGGCATTGTTCTGCAGGGTGACATCCAGGGTACTGCTACCGTCGGCGATCAGGTCCCCCGTCAAGACCGAATTGCCGACGGTGAAGCCGACCGTGCTGTTTTCCCTGACATCCAGCAACGTGCCGTTGCCGGACAACAGGTTGGAGCCGTTCTGGACCACGATGTCGGCCCTGGACCCGTCGACGATGCGGATGGCCGGCCCGCTCAAGCCTTCCAGCGTCGAATGGTCCAGCACCACCTCGGTCGAGCTATCGATCGGGGGCGAACCGGGGCCGCTGGTGTCACCGATGATATGCAGACCAACCGACTCCCCGCGTGCGTAGCTGCCGTTGGTCATCTGCAAGGCACTCCCCGCCAGCCGGATGGCCTCGCCATCATTGCCGGCACCGGCCACGGCGGTGACGCTGGAATGGTTCAGCGAGAGTTGTCCCAACGGCGAGACAATCGCTCCGATACCCATGCCGGACACGCTGCTGTCCTGCAGACTCGCCGAGGAACTCAACGGCGAGCCGCCATTCATCAGCGTAGAGACCTGCAATGCCCGGCCGGTGGGATTGTTGATGGTGCCGTTGACGATGGTGGCCCGGCCATGGGTCAGCTCCAACCCACCGTTCACCGTTCCATTGTTGATCTGGACGTCGGAAACCCCGCGGGCATTTCCCCTGACACTCACCGACTGGGTCACCGCCCCATCGAAAATCTGCAAAAGACCACGATCCATCACCGACCAGGACTCAACCGGACTGGAGGCATTCAGGGTTTCAATCCGATTGCTGACAGTGCCGGTGATGGCATTGCCGTTATCGATCTGAACCGCCTGGACCTGAAGGCTCAGCGTTGCACCACAGGATAATCCTATGACCTTCAATCCGGTTTTATGGATAAGCCCTGTGCTCATTCGCTTTTGGTACAACATACATTTCCCTCGCCTGAGTGTTAAGGGAATCATTTTGCGGAGCACTCATTAGTGTTAACACGAAACATCTCCGCAGCACTGACAAGGTGATTCCTTTAATCCAATAAAAAATTTCCTACAGAATACTTACAGATTAAACATTGTTGTTTTTATCAAGAAAGCCATTGACACCCCAGACAAAAGCCGATTACTTCAAAACCAGATAAAGAACTGAAGTTTCTTTATCGCCATAACTTATTAAAAGTGGATTCCATTGTCGACCCATTCATTATTCATGAACAGCAGACACTCGTCCGTAAAAACACTTATAAGGAACTTTAATATGTGCAACCTGAAGACTCATATCAGCCTGGGACTGACCGGCTACCACAGGACTCAACTCGACAGATACCCGCCACCCGACGTGCCGCTGGCCCTGATAGATGGTTTGTTGCCGATCACCGCTTTGAACGCGCCGCTGGATATCACCTTTCCCTTACCCCCCGATGCCGGGTTGCATTATTCCTATCGACTATTATGGGAAGGCGAGGAAATATCGGAAGACTGGAAAGATATCACCAAGGAAGACTTGGAGAACCCGACCCGACACTTGCGCCTGCAGGTTCCGCAGGACTATCTGGAGGAAAAACGAGATCCGCTCAACCCCACGGACAAGAAGTACCGGGTGGGCTACGAGATCAAGAACAACGATAACGGCCTCAAGGAACCGTCTTTCGATTACCTGCTGGAAATCGACCAGACTTCCCCGGGCCTGCCACACCATGGCCCGATGATCTTTCCCCGCGAAGTGGAAGGCGGCCTGACCTCTGCGGAGTTGGCCGCACTGGGCAACAAACTGGACGTGTTGGTGACCAGCTACAGCACCATGGCCGATGGTGATGTCATCCAGACCTGGTGGGGGCCTGTCGAAGGCCCGAGCATTCCGGTGCAATGGTCCGATGTGGAAAACGAGCGCGTCACCCTGTCCTTCAGTCGCGCCTTCCTTGAGCAGGTCGAGGCGCAGATCGGCAGCAGCGAAGCCGCGATCACCTACTTCATCACCGACCGCGCGCTGAACATTTCGCCACGCTCCGAGCCAGCCTATGTCAGGTTGCTGCTGGCCGACATCCCGGACGACCTGCCAGCGCCGCTGGTTGCCCAGGCCGATGACGGCCTGATCGATTACCAGGACGCGAAGTCCGGTGTCACCGTCGGTATTCCCCACTATGACGGGGCCCTGGCGGGTGATCGGATCCGGCTGTTCTGGGGTGCCGACAATCCGTTACCGGAGCTGGAACTGCGTCCAGGCGACGAAAACAATGACCCGGTGCTCGAGCCCATCCTGCAGTTCGACGTGATCAATCTGATTCCGGAAGGCCGGGTCGACGTCCGCTACGAGGTCTATCGCCAGGGCGACCTGGTAGGCAGCTCGCTGATCAAGCCGGTGGACGTGTTCCTGACCTTGCCCGTCGCCGAAGACAACCTGCGACCCCTGACCCTACAGGGCACCAGCGGCAACCCGAACGTCGATGACAACGTCATCGACCCGGATGACTACGAGCTCGAGGCCCGCGCCCTCTTCCGCTGGGTGACCGGTCTGCGGGCCGGCGACTGGCTCAATCTGCACTGGGGGGAGCAGGAGGTTGCGCAGTGGTATGAAATCAAACAGTCCGACTTCGACGCCGGCGTGGACTTCACCATCGCGATCGCCAACGCGATTCTCAAGGCCCAGGGCACCGGAGCGGCCATTCCCGTGCGCTACAGCGTCACCCGTGTCGGCAACCCGAACACGGTCATGGCCCCCGTGCAGAACGTGGCGGTGCGCTCCCGGCAGGAACAACCCGGTGGAGAAGCCGGCCCGCAGGCACCCCGCTTCACCCGGACCACCCCTGGCGGTGTCGTGGGCCCCATCGAGAACCCCGATGGCACGCCGTTGCATGTCGACCCGTACGACAACATCAAGGCCGGTCATACGGTCCACCTGACCTTTGACGGTTATGACCGCAACAACAACCCGATCCCGGGCACCCACCATATCGACCAGCGCGAGCTGGACCAGTGGGACATCGTCAACGGCTACAGCTTCCAGATACCGGCCACGGTATTGCGCACGCTGTGCGTGGGCCGCGCTGAAGCCACGTTCCGCGTCGAACCCAAGCCGGAGCACAACCAGGAACCGGCCACGTCCGCCGTGGCTCACGTGCGCGTCGACATGAGCCGCCCCGGATTCGGCTGCCAGTAACCGCCGGCTCCTGGGCCGCTGCGGCCCGGGCTTGTCTTGCACAGCCACTCGTCAACCACACGCGGCAGGTCTGAGCGACCTGCCCGCGCCTACCGTCCAGCCAGGCTGGACTGGGGATGAAATGACATGAACCACTCATTGGAAAACGAAAACCGCCGTACCCTCGAACCGGCCCTGGAAAAACCCAGGGTCGAATCCGCCCTTGACGACGGTGAAGGGCTGCTTCCCATCGCCGTCCTCAACGCCCCGGTTCCCGTGACCTTCGACGTCTGGGACAACCCCAGTACCAACGAAACCTATCAGTTGCTCTGGAACCGGGTGCCCCTGGGAACGCCGACCCCGATTGAAGACGACGATGCCCCCGGCGATCGGCTGACACTCTGGCTTCCCATCGACGTGTTGACCCAAGGCCAGTACCAATTGGCCTACCGGGTGCGCAATACCGACAACAACAGTACGACCGAGTCGTTCCCCACGCCGATTGAAATCGACACCACCGCGCCCGGTTTCCCGACCCTCGCCCCGCTGGAGTTTCCCATCGAGGTCCGCGATGGCCTGACCCGCGAGGAACTGACGCAACTGGGCGACGTACTGCCGGGCACTGTCCACGGCTACACCGGTTTCGACCTCGGCGACCGGATCAGGACGTTCTGGGGCGCGACCGAGGGCCCTGGGGGGCAGGTCGACGAGGACGACATGGCGGCGCGCAAGGTCATCATCGAGTTTCCCCGGACCTTTCTCGAATCGCTGGGCGACTTCAACGGCCCGGTGCACTACACCGTCACCGATCGCGCCGGCAACCTCTCCCAGGACTCGACCGCAACCGATGTCCTGCTGTTGCTGAACGAACCGGTGACCGACCTGCCGGCGCCGATCATCGTCGGCTATGCCGAGCCCATCGACCATGAGCAGGCACAAGCCGGCATCGAAGTCTCGATTCCCACTTCGGACCTGGTCGATGCAGACGACCGGATCCTGCTGCACTGGGGCACTGTCGAGCTGGGCCCGTTCGCCGCCGAATCCTTCGGCCAACCGATCATCCTGCGCATCGACGCGAACTTCGAAACCATCGAGCGGGCCGGAGACGGTGATATCCGCCTGCGCTATGACCTCAGCCGCGAAGGCCGTGTCATCGGTTACTCGCTACCGCTGGATATCGTCGTCCGGGCTCGGCTGCCGGTGCCTGGCGCGCTGCGGCAACCGCGCATTCGCGGCGCCTCGCCGGATGCCGTCGACAACCTGATCGACGAAAATGACTTCGAGCGTGACGCCAGCGCCCTCATTGCCTGGAACCCCGGCTTCGTCGAAGGGCAGCAATTGCAGTTGTACTGGGGCGGACAACCGATGTTCGAACCGCCTTACGTCATCAGCAACGGTGACATCAGCGCTGGCCGCGAGCTGAACCGTCCCGTACCCAACAGCCGCTTCCGGCCGATTGGCACCGGAACCGATATCCGGGTCCGCTACAGCGTCACCCAGGCCGGCAACCCGAATACCTCCCGGTCGGCCGAGCAAGGCATCATCGTTCGCTCCCGCGAGGAACTGCCCGGCGGCCCGGCCGGACCGCAGGCCCCGGTGTTCACCGAGCTGAACGAGCATGGCGCGATCAACCCGGTCAATGGCCGCGACGGCGCACCCGTCCACATCGCGCCGTATCTCAATATCCGCGAGGGCGATGTGATCCATTTCCTCTACGAGGGCTTCGACCGACTGATTGGCGGGGACAAGAAGCACGAATGGCAGCACACCTCCGAACCACTGACGGCGCAACAGGAACGCGAGGGCTACAACCTGCGCGTCCCCAAGACGGCGCTGGACAGCCATTGCTATGGCCACGCCGAAGCCAGCTTCAGCGTCGACAGCGTCAGCGGCATCGGCCGTTCGAAACGCCAGAGCGTCTATGTGGATATGCGCGTAAGCGGTATCTGCCCGCCAGGCGCCTGAGCCGCCCTTCCCCTCCCTTTTCTGGAGACTTCAACATGTCCGGGAACCTCAAACCGCGCAACCTCGATCAACCGCTGATTCTCAGCGCCCATCCCGCCGGCGTCGGCGCCATCGACGTGGAGAATCCGGCCAGGCCGCTGCCCGTACTGGTCGGCCCCCTGAACCTCAAGCCCGGCGATCATATCGACCTGTACTGGGGCGATGCCGATGCCCCCCTCAGCCACTACGAACATCCCGAGGACGAACCGCCGATCAATGATTTCGTGACACTGACGGTGGACGTCGGCGACATCCGATCCGCCCCGGAACCGGTGCCGGTGTGGTATCGCTTCACGCCCTTTCCGGGGGGCACCTCACAGGACTCCGATATCACGCGCCTGCGGGTGAAACTGGAAGCACCCGGCGGCATCGATATCGATCCGGCGACCCCCTACGAGAACGAAGCCCTGCCGGCACCACCGGTGCAGCCGCCGGGGGTGATCGTCAGCGCACAGGGGGTCAGGGTGATCGTCCCGCCTTACCCGCATATGAGCGAAGGTGATCGGGTCCGCATCAGTTGGGGCCGCTTGAGGCTCGACCATCCGCCCCTGGACAGCACCGACCTGGAGCGGCAAGTGGTCATTGCGATCCCGGCCAGCCTGGTCGAATCAGCCGGCAACTCGAGCGCCCTGCCGGTGCGCTACGAAATCCATGACCGGGTCGGCAACTGGTCGAAACATTCGCCTGCCAACCCGGTCGTGGTCAGCCTCGGCTCGTCTTGAGCCGTACCGGGCCGGGCGTCGGGCCAGGGGCTGGTCAGCCGGCCTGCCGGGCGATGAACTCGCGCACCTGCCGCGCCGCCGTATCCAGATGCTGTTCATGGCTGAAACCGCTGGACTTGAGCGGTTTGAGATCGTGATCGGCGGCGGGCAGCCAGCAAAGTTCGATCCGTGGTGAAAGCGCATAGTCCACCACCGTTTGCCGATTGCCCAGGGCATCACGCTCGCCCTGGACGATCAGGGTCGGCGTGGCGATATCGGCCAGGTGTGCCACCCGGGGTTTCTCCGGTTTGCCAGCGGCATAGAAGGGATAACCCAGGCAGACCAGGCCGCGAGCGCCGAGTTCGTCGGCCAGCAGACTGGCCATGCGCCCGCCCATCGACTTGCCACCGATGAACAGCGGGCCACGGGCCTGTTGCCGGACCGCCTCGAAGACTTCGCGCCAGCACTCCAGCAGCCTGGCTTGCGGGTTCGGCGGGCGCTTGCCGCCGTCCAGACGCCGCTGGGCCATGTAGGGGAATTCGAAGCGCAGGACCCGAATGCCCAGCACCGCCAGGCGAGCGGCCATGTGGTTCATGAAATCGCTGTCCATCGGCGCACCGGCACCATGGGCCAGGATCAGCGTCGGCGCCGATTCGTCGGTGTCCGCGGTGTCGTGAAGCCAGTCCTGCTGTCGTGCTGCTGCCTGTCCGTCCATCCCACTCCTCACTGTTCAACTCACTCGCCCCGATGGGGCCGGCTCATTCACTAGATATGTAACGCCCCCTCCCGGGGGATTTTTCGAGAATGACGGCACACCTTCTGAAGACTCAGAAGCCTCGGGCCGCCGCCCCTGGGCACGGCCACCCGCCTTCCCTTTCCAAACGGGTAATGTCATGACCTCAGAACCGTCGCACAACGATCCGCGCGACACTGTTTCGCCCCCTACTTCGCCCACCTTCGGCGCCGCCTTCAGCACGCTCGATGCCGCCATGCTCGACGCCCGACGCCAATGCATCGAGGCGCGAGCGGCCTACCAGTCCTCGGCATTCAGCACCGATATCCGCCTCAAGGGGATTCTCGCCCGAGACGCCCAGGGCCTGTTTCACGCCAGCATCCCGCTGCCGTTGATGGCCCGCGAGGGTAGCACGAGTGCCCTGTGGCCCTCCGCGCCGCCAGACATCGGGCTGCCCGAAGGCTACCGCATCGAGGCGGGCTATGTGTCCTACAGCGACAGCCCTGTGGCAGCCAGCCTGTCCTCGGACGAGCAGGTCCAGCAGGCGCTGGCGTCGGGGTTCGCCGACAAGATCGGCTATCTCTACCAGGCGCTGGCCCGCCGCCCGTTGTTCAAGACGTTCTACCTGGCGGTGGACGATACGGTGCTACTGCGCTACGTGGTCAGCAACTCAAAGGCC
This sequence comes from Pseudomonas asplenii, assembly GCF_900105475.1. Classification (NCBI taxonomy): domain Bacteria; kingdom Pseudomonadati; phylum Pseudomonadota; class Gammaproteobacteria; order Pseudomonadales; family Pseudomonadaceae; genus Pseudomonas; species Pseudomonas asplenii. Next base: position 6,196,488 of record NZ_LT629777.1, read on the forward strand.
GAGCAGGAGCTGAAGGCCGGTCTGGAGCCGCCTTCCGCCATCCTCGGCCATCTGCTGCAACTGTCGGCCCCGCTGGTCTCGGCCCTGCAGAACCGGACCCTGACGCCCCTGGCGCTGATTCATCGGGTGGCCGCAGCGGGCGAGTTGTCCAGCGTCAACACGGATGCCTTCTGGGGACCGGCGCAACGTATCGATGCCGCCTGGAAACCGATCGCCTCCGGGGTCAGGACCACCCGTGCGCGCCAGGAGCAGCACATGCCCGCCTTGAGCCGGACCTTCTCCAGCCTGGACGAGGCGGTACAGCACGTGCATGGCCAGATCGGTTTCAAGGGCCTGTACCGGCAGCAGTCGCTGATCGTGAAAAACCCGCTCAAGGACGAGTACGCCGCCACCGAACCCGTCGCCGCCGCCTCGCTGTTCACCCCTGTCGGCCTGCAGCAATTACCCCCCGCTGTGGTGCTGGTCGGTCTCTACGCCCAGGCCGATACGCTGCCCGCACAGTCGCCCCTGCGGGAAAACTGGCTCTATGAAAACACCCTGCGCCCACACGACCTGCTTGCCGGGCTCGACCAGGCCCGCCGCCTGCGCCCCCCAGGGGCCGCGCCACTGCCGTTGTTCCTGGGCACCGCCGACGGTGCCCTGCTGAGTTATCAGTCGCGCGACAGCGAGCTGGAAGGGGTGCTGTTTCCCTCCCACGGAAGCTGGCAGGAACGCGCCGAGCGTTTTCACCAGGAACTGCTCGACGGGGCACTGACGACCTCACAATGGGTGCGCCGGCTGGCCGAGGCCGGGACCCTGCGGGTACTGCTCGGCAGCCGTTTGTGGAATCGTCCGGGCATCGTCTCGGCCGATACCTGGAGCCCCTTCGCCGATCTCCCCATCCCCGAGCTGGGCCAGGCGTTTCTATCCGCCGACGATGCCGCCCGTGATGCCCAGGAGATCACCCTCGGAGGCCGTGCCCAACAGTTGGGCGGGCTGATCTTTCAGCGCCAGGACCAGACTTTCGTGGCGACCCGACCGCAAGCCACCCAAGGCCGGCAATTCGATGCCAGCCAGCTCTACCCCATTACGGAAACCGGCTTGCCGGCCTTCCCGGACGGCCACCAACTGCATGCCGTGTATCGCTCCAATATCAACCTGAGGGAAGTCAGCCGCAGCGGTTCGCTGGCGAACCTGCCCGAGGACGAATTCCGCCTGGCTCACCGAAGCATCACCGGCCCGGAAGTGCTCGCCACCATCGCCGGCCGCTCCACCGGCCTGCAGGCCTTCTATGTACTGATGAGCGACCTCAACCTGATCAAGTACATGCCCAGCGACAGCCGCGAGGAGGACGAACTGGTCATCCGCCTGCTGCCCAGGACGCGCTCGGGCCGTAGTGCCCTCGACGAACAGCTGGACAATGGCGAACTGCTGCCCAGCGACTTCATCAAGTTGCTGGCCAAGGCCCAGGGCCTGCATCTGGTCCGGGGCGACCGTTACTGGGGTGCGCCGGGTAAACTGCCAGCGCAATGGAGTCCTTATCCGATCACGCAACCGGCGCTCCCGCCGGCGCCAGCCCTGGGGCCGCTGTTCGACACCCTGCAAGCCGCGGCGGAGCATGCCCACCAACGCCTCGCCGGCAAGTCCCCGGAGCAGCGGGTCAGCTTCATCCTCAAACATCGACGGCTGGCGCGTTATGTCGCCAGCGAGCCGCTCAAGGCCGGTACGCCGGCATTCGCCCCGGCCTCGGTGTTCGGCATCGACGCCGAAGGCAACCCACGCCTGCCCAGCGACTTCGAGCTGGCGGCCATCAGCTACCGGGCGGCGCTGTACCCCACGCCACTGCCTGGCGGGGACAGTTGGCAATACCGCAACGGCTTCACCCCCAGCGACCTCAGCGCAGCCCTGCCCTATCTGCGTGCGGATGATTCGCAGGACGAGGCACTGCCCCTCTACCTCAGCACCCATGAGGGAGCCTTGCTCAAGTATCAGTCGCACGAGGCTCAGGCCGACGATCTGCTGCTCAAGCGCCAGGGCAGCGAACCGAGCCTCGGAGAACAGGTCACCCTGGGGAATCTGGAGGCGCGCTATTTCGTCCATGGTCTGGCGCGCGCCGGCACCCTGAGCGTACTGCGGACCAGCGAGATCTGGGATCGAGAAGGCATGGTCAGCGATAGCTGGCAGCCCTACCAGCACTTCCAGCGTCGTCGGCTGGGGCCGCTGTTCTCCCGCGCCGACGATGCCGCGCGCCATGCTCACGAGCAGATCCCCAACCGCTACGACCAGCTCCATGGCGGCCTGGTGCTGCAACGCCCGGACGGTCTGTTCGTCGCCACCGAGCCATGGCCGTCGCCGACCGCGACCTTCGATCACAATCTGATCTTTCCCAGCGAGGTCAGAAAAACATTCTTCCCCGAAGACCACAGCATTATCGGCGTCTACCACTCACGACTGGGCGCTGCCGACATTCACCTGCCCGAAGACGAGGCCGAACTGCATGACAACCTGTTCCCCACCTGGGACCTCTACCAGGCGATCCAGGAGCGCAGTTCGATCCGCTATCGCTACTTCTCGGGCAGCGACGGCTCGCTGATCCGCTACACCGCCAGCGGCTCCGCCCACGAGCAGGTGCTGTTCAAACAACTGGCGCCCGCCATCGACCGACCGCTGGAGCGCATGGACAATGCCTTGCAGCGCCGGATCGGCAGCGGCAAGAGCGAAGACCAGGGCGTGCTCCTCACCTATGCCCGTGATCTGCTGCAGGCCGGCGAATTGCTGGTGCTGGTGCCAAGCGCCATCTGGGTACACAAGGGTGTGGTTTCCAGCCTGAACTCCACGGCCGACGGGTTCAGGGCCGGCAACGGTCGCCAGGCCACCAATCACGGACATGCCACGGCCTTCCCGGAGCTGAGCCCGGTGCATATCAACGCCCAGGACGCCCTGCGCCATGCCTTGGCCCAGGTACGGCAGCAGAGCGCCACGCTGTTCGGTTTCATCTTCAAGAAGACCGGCCGTGAAGAATATGTCGCGACCACTGCCGTCCCCGACGAAGGTTCCCGGTTCAACCGCTATCGTGTGTTTCCGGAACATGTCGACCTGTTCAAGATGATTGCCCAGGGCTACGACTTCGCCGGTGTCTATGTCGCCCCGGCCCGGCAAGGCCCGCCCCGGCTGCAGGACGAACCGCTGTACCGGCACTTCATCGGCGCCCGCGACTTCGCCCACCTGATCGCCACCGCGCGCGGTGTCTGCCCGGTGTCGCAGACTCCGGGACTGGAATCGAGCGTCAACCTCTACCTGTCCAGTGCCGATGGGGCACTGCTCCAGTATCAGGTCGAGCTGTTTCCCTTGAAGGACGAAACCGCCGAGGGCGCGATATTTGCCGGCGACGGTATCGCCACCCAGGACCAGCTGGAAAGTGGCAGCCTGACGCCACTGGCCTATCTGCGCCAGGTCGCGGCCACGGGCCGGTTACAGGTCCTGCACGGCGGTACCTTCTGGTCGGCACGGGGACCGGTCACCGAGACCTGGGACCCGGCAGCGACCGCCGCTCCCGTGCTGGAGCGCTATGACGTCGGCCCGTTGTTCAATCACCCCGATGACGCCGCATACCACAGTCACCAGCGAATCAACCGCCGTCATGACCAATTGCTGGTCAATGCCATCTACCAGCGCCAGGACAATCACAGCTATGCCAGCCTCGAACCCTTCAGCCGCGACCACGCGGTCAAGGTCACGCGCGCCATCGCCGCAACCAGCACCCAGGAACTGGAGCAGGAACGCCTGGCGCTGACCTTCGACGACACCTACGTCCTGCACGGTCTGCACACCGCCCACGCCACGGGCCCGGCCTACCTGGGCAACGGCCGCCCGGCAGTCGCGGATTTCTTCTCCAGCACGTCCATCTGCTTCGTCACCCAGACCCTGGAGCGACAGCAGATCTACCTCAGCGGGCTTTATCTGTCCGCCGCCGATGGCGCGCTGCTCAAGTACACCCCACGGGCTTCCGAGGCCCAACGTCAGTTGTGCGATAACGGCACAGCAGTACAAGCGGCGGCCTCGAGCGACCATCAACTGTTCGAGCTGGCCGACGCCGCCTTCGTGCAGAAAGTCGCGGTCACCGGCAACCTGAGCGTACTGCTCGGCAGCCCGCAGTGGACGCGCCCGGGCCCGGTGGACAGCACCTGGAAACCGGCAGCGAGTGCAAGCGCGCGCCTGCCGAGAGCGGTACGGCTACTGGCACCGCCGTTGATCAACAGCTTCCATGATCTGGGCGTAGGTGCCACCGATGTGATCGATCCGCAACGCGCGCTGCCAGTGTTGATCGGCCCCCTGCCCTTGCAACCCAGGGACCGGATCGACTTGTACTGGGGCACTCATCCCGACCCCGTCGCCACCTATACCCACCAGGACACGGCTCCGGTTGGCGGTCATATCACGCTGAAAGTCGAAACCCGCTGGATCACCTCGGGCATGACGACAGTACGTTACGTCCTTACGCCCTTCCCCGGCGGAGAACCGGAAGAGGCGGAAAAAACCATACGGGTCAAACTGGACATTCCGGGGGCTCCCGAGCGCTCATGCAAGACCGACAACGGCACCACGGTCTGCGAGAACGAAAAACTCGAACTGCCGCAGATTCTGCCGCCCGGGGTGATCGAAAACCCGGAAGGCGTCAGCGTGGTGGTCAAGCGTTATGCGAACATGGCCGCCGGCGACCGGATCAGGGTGTCGTGGCATGGTCGCCCTATCCAGCACCCGGCACTGCCGGAGCCGAGCGATGAAGTGGTGATTCCCATCGATCCGGCCATCATCGGCGATGCGGGCAACTCCGACTCGATCATCGTGCGCTACGAGATTCGCGACGCGGTCGACAACTGGTCGCAATGGTCACGCCCGGCCATCATCGAAGTCGGTATCGGCGACCCGTCGCTGCAGGCCCCGGTGGTCCCGCGCGCCCAGGGCATGATGCTGAACCTGGACGAACTCGCCGGTACCGATGTCCAGGTGCTGGTGCTGCGCTACGAGGGCATGGACAGCCTGCACCGCGTGCGCCTGGTGGTCGAGCGCGAAGATGCCGAAGGTCGGCAACTGGAGCCCTACAGCCAAACCCTCCCCGGCCATGACACGGCCCCCTTCGTCTCGTTCCGGGTACCCAACCCGCAGTTCCTCGCCATCCTCCAGGGCCAGGCACGCTTCTATTATTTCGTCGAAGTGGCCGAGCAGCCGACTCGCCGCTCCAAGAGCCTGCCCCTGCGCATCACCGGCCAGGCACGTATCCTCAAGGCCCCACGGGTACCCGTCGCCGAGCAGAACGGCAATGTACTGGACCCGGCCTTTCGCAATGTGATCGCCCATGTCGAACCCTACGCGTTCATCGCGGCCCACCAGCAGGTCAAGCTGGTCTGGCTCGGCAAGACGGCCAGCGGCGCCGAGGTGCCCTACGATCAGACCATCACTCTGCGCGAGGATGAAATCGACAAGGACATCCAGTTCCTGATCCCCGACGACAAGGTCAGCGTCCTGGGCGGCGGTTCCGTCACCCTGCATTACGAGGTCACCACCACCGCCGCGGACACCTTCACCTCGCTGGCGTTGCTGTTGCCGGTCAGCGCCGGTGCCCTCGACCTGCCCCGCCCCCAGGTGCGCGAAGCATTCGACACCGTGCTGCTGCCAGAACTGGCCCTGCGCGGCGCCACGATCGACGTGCGCTATGCCGACATGCGCGGCAGCGATAGTGTCCAGGCCTACTGGCGCGGGACACCCGGCGATGGCACACCGACGATCCCCGCCCAGGCCGGCAGCCCCGGGGGAACCCTGGCGTTTTTCACCGAGCACACCGCCGTCAGCGCCAATATCGGCAAGCGCGTGGATGTCGGTTATGTCGTCACTCGCGGCAGCGTCCTGTCGCCCGCCGAAATCCTGCCACTGGACGTACTGCCCATCGCCCAGGAGAAATTGCCCACGCCGTTCGTACGCCAGGCCCCGGACAACCGCATACTGGACCTCAACACCTTCGCTACCGACGCCACCGTCGAAGTCGGCAAATGGCCGCATATCCAGGTCGGCCAACGCATCTGGCTGCAGGTTGCCGGTACGCGGAGCAACGGTACGCCCTACCACTTCACCCTGTGGAACGCGGAGGTCGTCACCGGTATCGCGGATGTCATCGACGGCGTACTGCCCCGGGCCGACCTCGACAGTCTGAAGGACCTGAGCGGCCTGACACTGACCTTCAAGGTCAGCTTCGACGGCAGCCTCGACGAAGCCTCGGCGCTGGTGTTTCCCAGGTTGACCCTGACCGTGCGGGCGAAAGTCCGGGTACCCGAACTGATCCTCGACACCAGCCCGGTCAACCTGCATGGGCAGATCTTCCTGATTCCCTGCCGGCCACAGGTACTGCCGGAGTTCGGCCCGGGCACCTCGGTCAAGCGGGTCGCCAGCGGCGGGGTCCCCGGCTACACCTACAGCAGCGAAAACCCGCGGGTGGCCGTGGTCGACGCGCAAGGCCGGGTGACCGTGCGCAGCAATGGCAGCACCCATATCGTGGTTCGGGACAAGGCCGGGCAGTTCAAGAAGTACCCGGTCAATGTCTACGGCGTGCTGCTGTGCTACGACCTGGGCATCGGCAACAGTGACAAGACCGCCCAGCGCGCCAAGGCCAAAGGCCTGCGGCTGCCGGACATCGATGAGCTCAAGCGCATCCGTAAACTCTATGGCAGCCGCTGGCCCTTGCAGCCCAACACGGAGAAGTTCACCTGGTCGATGACCGCCAAGACCGGCTCGCTGGGGCTGATTCTGCTGGTGCTGGAAATGAACAAGCCGGATGCCCCGGAAACAACCCACCCCGGACTCACCCTGGACCTGGGTCTGGTAACGCTGACCCACCATGCCTCCGGCCTGGGCATCGGCACCCAACTGCTGCCCTGTCACTGACAGTGCGCGTCGGGCGTCACCGGAAAACCTGCGGTGACGCCCACGTGGCTCTCCCATTGACGCCCTGAAAAGGGCTCATGGGGGAGCCCATTGACCCCCGTCAATACCCGGCGCTGGCTATTTGCCCATGCTTGACGTGCTTTAGTCTGCCTATAACTCCGGGCCGGACATGCAGACCGCCAGGCAGGCCGTCTGTGCGCTGGCCTGATCCGTGGATGGGGAACCATGAACACTTCAATCAGTACCGCCTACAACTACCGGGTGGTCCGCCAATTCGCCATTATGACGGTGGTGTGGGGCATCGTCGGCATGGGGCTCGGGGTTTTCCTCGCGGCCCAATTGGTCTGGCCCGAACTCAACTTCAACCTGCCGTGGACCAGCTTCGGTCGTCTGCGCCCACTGCACACCAACGCGGTGATCTTCGCCTTTGGCGGCTGCGCGCTGTTCGCCAGTTCCTACTATTCGGTGCAACGCACCTGCCAGACCCAGCTGTTTTCGCCAAAAGTGGCGGCATTCACTTTCTGGGGCTGGCAACTGGTGATCCTGCTGGCAGCCATCAGCCTGCCGCTGGGCTACACCAGCTCCAAGGAATACGCCGAACTGGAATGGCCGATCGACATCCTGATCACCATCGTCTGGGTGGCCTACGCCTACGTGTTCTTCGGCACCGTGATGAAGCGCACCACCAAGCACATTTATGTCGGTAACTGGTTCTTCGGTGCATTCATCATCACCGTGGCGATCCTGCATATCGTCAACAACCTGGAAATCCCGGTCAGCCTGACCAAGTCCTATTCGGTCTATGCCGGGGCCACCGACGCCATGGTGCAGTGGTGGTACGGTCACAACGCCGTGGGCTTCTTCCTGACCGCAGGTTTCCTCGGGATGATGTACTACTTCGTGCCGAAACAGGCCGAACGTCCGGTGTATTCCTATCGCCTGTCCATCGTCCACTTCTGGGCGCTGATCACCCTGTACATCTGGGCCGGTCCCCACCACCTGCACTACACCGCCCTGCCGGACTGGGCGCAGTCGCTGGGCATGGTGATGTCGCTGATCCTGCTGGCACCGAGCTGGGGCGGCATGATCAACGGCATGATGACCCTCTCGGGCGCCTGGCATAAGCTGCGCAGCGACCCGATCCTGCGGTTCCTGGTGGTGTCCCTGGCGTTCTACGGCATGTCGACCTTCGAAGGTCCGATGATGGCGATCAAGACCGTCAACGCCCTCTCCCACTACACCGACTGGACCATCGGCCACGTCCACGCCGGCGCGCTGGGTTGGGTAGCGATGATTTCCATCGGCGCGCTGTACCACATGATCCCGAAAGTCTTCGGTCGCGAGCAGATGCACAGCATCGGCCTGATCAACGCGCACTTCTGGCTCGCCACCATCGGCACCGTGCTCTACATCGCCTCGATGTGGGTCAACGGCATCGCCCAGGGCCTGATGTGGCGCGCGGTCAACGAAGACGGCACGCTGACCTACTCCTTCGTCGAAACCCTGGTGGCCAGCCACCCCGGCTTCATCGTGCGGCTGATCGGCGGCGCCATCTTCCTCAGCGGCATGCTGCTGATGGCCTACAACACCTGGCGCACCGTGCGCGGTGCAGTACCTGCCACCGCCACCGCCAACGCGCAGATGGCCTGAGGAGTCCGCCATGAAACACGAAGTGATCGAAAAGAACGTCGGTCTGTTGATGCTGCTGATGGTCTTCGCCGTCAGCATCGGCGGCCTGACCCAGATCGTCCCGCTGTTCTTCCAGGACGTCACCAACAAGCCGGTCGAGGGCATGAAGCCCTACACCGCGCTGCAACTGGAAGGGCGCGACATCTATATCCGCGAAGGCTGCGTCGGTTGCCACTCGCAGATGATCCGGCCGTTCCGCGCCGAGACCGAACGCTACGGGCACTACTCGGTGGCCGGTGAAAGCGTCTGGGACCACCCGTTCCTGTGGGGCTCCAAGCGCACCGGACCGGACCTGGCCCGCGTCGGCGCCCGCTACTCGGACGACTGGCACCGCGCGCACCTGTACAACCCGCGCAACGTGGTACCGGAATCGAAGATGCCGGCCTACCCGTGGCTGGTCGCCAACGCCCTGGACAGCAGCCACACCGAAACCAAGCTGCGCGCCATGCGTACCCTCGGCGTGCCCTACACCGACGACGACATCGCCGGCGCCGTGGCCAGCCTCAAGGGCAAGAGCGAGATGGACGCGCTGGTCGCCTACCTGCAGGTGCTCGGCACCGCGATCAAGAGCAAGAGGTGAGCCATGGAGATGAGTAGCGGAATGATCCGCGGCCTCGGCACCCTGGTGGTGATGATTGCCTTCATCGGCCTCGCCATCTGGGTGTTCAACGCCAAGCGCAATCCGGAGTTCGCCCAGGCACGCATGTTGCCGTTCGCCGACGATCCCTTGCCTGAAACACCTGAACAAGACCCCGTCACAAGGAGCAACCGGCCATGACCACCTTCTGGAGTACGTACATCTGCGTACTGACCATCGGCAGCCTGATCGGCCTGACCTGGCTGCTGATCGGCACGCGCAAGGGCGAAACCAAGGGCAGCGTCGACCAGACCATGGGCCACAGCTTCGACGGCATCGAGGAGTACGACAACCCGTTGCCGCAGTGGTGGTTCATGCTGTTCGCCGGCACCCTGGTGTTCTCCGTCGGCTACCTGATCCTCTACCCGGGCCTGGGCAACTGGAAAGGCATCCTGCCCGGCTACGAGAACGGCTGGACCGGCGTTCACGAGTGGGAAAAGGAAATGGACAAGGCCGATGCCAAGTTCGGACCGATCTTCGCCAAGTTCGCGGCCATGCCCCTGGAAGAAGTGGCCAAGGACCCACAAGCGCTGAAAATGGGCGGACGCCTGTTCGCCTCCAACTGCGCGGTCTGCCATGGCTCGGACGCCAAGGGTGCCTATGGCTTCCCGAACCTGGCCGACAACAGCTGGCGTTGGGGCGGCAGTGCCGACACGATCAAGGCCACCATCATGGGCGGGCGCATCGCAGCCATGCCGGCCTGGGGTGAAATCCTCGGCGAGGACGGGGTGAAGAACGTCGCCGCCTATGTTCGCCACGACCTGGCCAAGCTGCCACTGCCGGAAGGCACCGGCGCTGACCTGGCCGCCGGCCAGCAAGCCTTCAACACTACCTGCGTGGCTTGCCATGGTGCCACCGGCCAGGGAACCCAGGCCATGGGCGCCCCCGACCTGACCACGCCTGCCGCCTTCATCTATGGCAGCAGCCTGGCCCAGTTGCAACAGACCATCCGCCACGGTCGCCAAGGCCATATGCCGGCCCAGAGCGAACTGCTCGGCAACGATAAGGTGCAGTTGCTGGCCGCTTACGTGTACAGCCTTTCCCACGGCAGTCAAGGAGAAAACAAAGCTCAATAAATACCGGATATTTCCTGCCGCATCGATCAAGATGCGGCAGTTCCCCGCCGTTGCGCGACCGAGTGTCGCACCTCCCTTTCAGTCCGCCTACCCACTCCCGGGAATCGGTACTACGCTTTCCAAACCCAGATCAATCCGCAACCCCTCGCCAACCGGCCGGTCACGGCGTTGGCGAGGGCGCGTTTTGACCCTACTCCGAGCATGGAAAGGCCGCAGAATCAGCGTCGCACGGTATTGACCCAGGTCATGGCGCGTTGCAATGACCCTACGCTTTATCCATACTTGCGACCGATTTTCACCCCTAATAACTATATCCAAACCGTGGAACCTTAGAATGAGCACAGCAATAAGTCAGACGGCTTATAACTATAAGGTAGTCCGCCAGTTCGCCATCATGACGGTGGTCTGGGGGATCCTTGGCATGGGGCTCGGCGTTTTCATCGCCTCTCAACTGGTCTGGCCGGAGCTGAATTTCGGTCTGCCGTGGACGAGTTTTGGACGCCTGCGCCCGTTGCATACCAACCTGGTGATCTTCGCCTTCGGGGGTTGCGCCCTGTTTGCCACCTCCTACTATGTGGTGCAACGCACCTGCCAGGTGCGACTGATCTCCGACAGCCTCGCGGCCTTCCATTTCTGGGGTTGGCAAGCCGTGATCATCGGCGCGCTGGCCACCCTGCCGCTGGGCTACACCACCACCAAGGAATACGCCGAACTGGAGTGGCCGCTGGCTATCCTGCTGGCCGTGGTCTGGGTGGTCTACGCCCTGGTGTTCTTCGGCACCATCGTCAAGCGCAAGACCAAGCACATCTATGTCGGCAACTGGTTCTACGGCGCCTTCATCGTCGTCACCGCCATGCTGCACATCGTCAACCACGCCTCGCTGCCGGTGAGCTTCTTCAAGTCCTACTCGGCCTACTCGGGCGCCACCGATGCGATGATCCAGTGGTGGTACGGGCATAACGCGGTGGGCTTCTTCCTCACCACCGGGTTCCTGGGAATGATGTACTACTTCGTGCCGAAACAGGCCGAACGCCCGATCTACTCCTATCGCCTGTCGATTGTCCACTTCTGGGCGCTGATCACCCTCTATATCTGGGCCGGCCCGCACCACCTGCACTACACCGCCCTGCCGGACTGGGCGCAGTCGCTGGGCATGGCCATGTCGATCATCCTGCTGGCCCCGAGCTGGGGTGGCATGATCAACGGCATGATGACCCTCTCGGGCGCCTGGCATAAGCTGCGCACCGACCCGATCCTGCGGTTCCTGGTGGTATCCCTGGCGTTCTACGGCATGTCGACCTTCGAAGGTCCGATGATGGCGATCAAGACCGTCAACGCCCTCTCCCACTACACCGACTGGACCATCGGCCACGTCCATGCCGGCGCGCTGGGCTGGGTGGCGATGATTTCGATCGGTGCGGTCTACCACATGATCCCGAAACTGTTCGGCCGCGAGCAGATGCACAGCGTCGGCCTGATCAACGCGCACTTCTGGCTCGCGACCATCGGTACCGTGCTTTACATCGCCTCGATGTGGGTCAACGGCATCACCCAGGGCCTGATGTGGCGGGCGGTCAACGACGACGGCACGCTGACCTACTCCTTCGTCGAAGCGCTGCAGGCCAGCCACCCCGGCTTCATCGTTCGCGCCCTGGGCGGTGCGTTCTTCGCCAGCGGCATGCTGCTGATGGCGTACAACACCTGGCGTACCGTTCGCGCCTCGAACCCGGCTGAAGCTGAAGCCGCCGCTCGGATCGCTGTCGTTGGAGCTCACTGATGAAGCACGAAGTAGTCGAGAAGAATATCGGCCTGCTGGCCTTCTTCATGGTCATCGCCGTGAGCATCGGCGGCCTGACCCAGATCGTCCCGCTGTTCTTCCAGGACGTCACCAACAAGCCGGTCGAGGGCATGAAGCCCCGCACCGCACTGGAACTGGAAGGCCGCGACATCTACATCGCCAACGGTTGTGTCGGCTGCCATTCGCAGATGATCCGGCCGTTCCGCGCTGAAACCGAACGCTACGGGCACTATTCGGTGGCCGGTGAAAGCGTCTGGGACCACCCGTTCCTGTGGGGTTCCAAGCGTACCGGGCCGGACCTGGCCCGTGTCGGCGGTCGTTACTCCGATGACTGGCACCGCGCGCACCTGTACAACCCGCGCAACGTGGTGCCCGAGTCGAAAATGCCGGCCTACCCGTTCCTCGTGGAAAACAAGCTCGACGGCAAGGACACCGCGAAGAAGATGGAAGTCCTGCGCACCCTCGGCGTGCCTTACACCGACGAAGACATCGCCGGTGCAAAAGACGCCGTGAAGGGCAAGACCGAAATGGACGCACTGGTGGCCTACCTGCAAGGCCTTGGCACCATCATCAAAAGCAAACGGTGATTGTTCATGGATATCGGGATGATTCGTGGCCTGGGCACCGTCGTGGTGATGGTGGCTTTTATCGGTCTGGCCTTGTGGGTGTTCAGCCCCAAGCGCAAGTCGGAGTTTGAAGACGCGACCTTGCTGCCTTTCGCGGACGATCCCGAAGCCATCAAGCACGTCGAGCAAGCTTCTAGGAGTAACAAAGAATGACTACGTTCTGGAGTCTGTACGTCACAGTCCTCAGTCTGGGTACCATTTTCGCCTTGACCTGGCTGCTGCTGTCGACCCGCAAGGGGCAGCGCGCCGAGCAGACCGACGAGACCGTCGGCCACTCCTTCGACGGGATCGAGGAGTACGACAACCCACTGCCGAAATGGTGGTTCATGCTGTTCGTCGGCACCATCGTCTTTGCCCTCGGCTACCTGGTGATGTACCCGGGCCTGGGCAACTGGAAAGGCGTGCTGCCAGGTTACAACTACCTGGACAACGATAAGCAGACCCCCTTCGCCAACGGCCAGACCGGCTGGACCGGCGTGCACGAATGGGAAAAGGAAATGGCCCGATCGGACGCCAAGTTCGGGCCGATCTTCGCCAAATATGCCGCCATGCCCATCGAAGAGGTGGCCAAGGATCCGCAAGCCTTGAAGATGGGGGGCCGCCTGTTCGCCTCCAACTGCTCGGTGTGCCACGGTTCCGATGCCAAGGGCGCCTATGGCTTCCCCAACCTGACCGATGCGGACTGGCGCTGGGGCGGTGATCCGCAGACCATCAAGCAGACCATTATGGCCGGTCGCCATGCGGTGATGCCGGCCTGGGCCGAAGTGATTGGCGAGCAGGGCGTGGCCGATGTGGCCGCGTTCGTGCTGACCAACCTGGACGGTCGCAAGCTGCCGGAAGGCGCCAAGGCCGACCCGGTCAATGGCCAGAAGCTGTTCGCCGCCAACTGCGTGGCCTGCCATGGGCCGGAAGGCAAAGGCACACCCGCCATGGGCGCGCCGAACCTGACGCACCCGGCCGCGTTCATCTACGGTTCGAGCTTCGCGCAACTGCAACAGACCATCCGTTACGGTCGCCAGGGCCAGATGCCGGCCCAGGAACAGATCCAGGGCAATGACAAGGTCCACCTGCTGGCCGCCTACGTCTACAGCCTGTCCCACGGTAACGACAAGCCGGCCGAATAACCCTCGGCTGGCCGCGTCACCCAAGGCTCCGCCCGTGCAGACTGGCGGGGCCTTTTCATTGCCGCACCGCGTCACGCCTGACGAAATCGGTCAGTCCCATCCACGGGTTTGACCTATAGTCAATTGACCTGCGTCATCCTTTGTTACATTCGCTACACCATCCTGAGCGTTCACCCAACGCGACCAAAGGTCGCACCCTTTGGACCAGGTCAGAGGCGTATCATCAAGCCACTGCACTAAGCTTCAACCAGCTATCCGATCACGGTCGGCATGTACTGACCGAGACATTCCCCCCCTGCCGTGGGATGCAATGATGAGCAATCAGATTCCGGTACACGACGTTACTCCGCCTGCCAAGAAACAGAACAACACTGTCGACCTCTACGCTTCACGTGAAAAAATCTACACCCGTGCCTTCACTGGCCTGTTCCGCAACCTGCGGATGGCCGGCGGTGCCCTGTTGTTCCTGCTCTACTTCGGTACCGTCTGGTTGAACTGGGGCGGCCACCAGGCCGTCTGGTGGAACCTGCCGGAGCGCAAGTTCTTCATTTTCGGCGCGACCTTCTGGCCGCAGGACTTCATCCTGCTCTCGGGCATGCTGATCATCGCCGCCTTCGGCCTGTTCTTCATCACCGTCTACGCCGGGCGCATCTGGTGCGGCTATACCTGTCCGCAAAGCGTCTGGACCTGGATTTTCATGTGGTGCGAGAAGGTCACCGAGGGTGACCGCAACCAGCGCATCAAGCTCGACAAGGCGCCGATGGGCGCCAACAAGTTCCTGCGCAAGTTCAGCAAGCACAGCCTGTGGCTGCTGATCGGCTTCGTCACCGGCATGACCTTCGTCGGCTACTTCTCGCCGATCCGCGAACTGGTGATCGACTTCTTCACCGGACAGGCCGATGGCTGGTCGTATTTCTGGGTCGGGTTCTTCACCCTGGCCACCTACGGCAACGCCGGCTGGTTGCGTGAGCAGGTGTGTATCTACATGTGCCCGTATGCGCGCTTCCAGAGTGTGATGTTCGACAAGGACACACTGATCGTTTCCTACGACCCGCGCCGTGGCGAAAGCCGTGGCCCACGCAAGAAAGGCGCGGACTACCAGGCCCAGGGCCTGGGCGACTGCATCGATTGCACGATGTGCGTGCAGGTCTGCCCGACCGGCATCGATATCCGCGATGGCCTGCAGGTCGAGTGCATCGGCTGCGCCGCGTGCATCGACGCCTGCGACAACATCATGGACAAGATGGAGTACCCACGCGGGCTGATCAGCTACACCACCGAGCACAACCTGTCCGGGCAGAAGACCCACACGCTGCGCCCTCGGTTGATCGGCTATGCGGCGGTGCTGCTGGCGATGATCAGCCTGTTGGCGACGGCGTTCTTCATGCGTCCGCTGGTGGGCTTCGACGTCAGCAAGGACCGCGTGCTCTATCGGGAAAATGCCGAAGGCCGGATCGAAAACGTCTACAGCCTGAAGATCATGAACAAGGACCAGCGCGACCACACCTACGTGCTCGACGCTGCCGGCCTGCCGGACCTGCGTCTGCAGGGACGACGGGAAATCCGCGTGCAGGCCGGGGACATCGTCAGCATGCCGGTCGAACTGTCCAGCGCTCCCGAACAACTGCCGTCGAGCACCAACGAGGTGAAGTTCATCCTCAAGGATGCCGATGACGACAGCGTCCACATCGAAGCCAAGAGCCGTTTCATCGGCCCGCAAATCCGCTAAGGGAACCCACAATGTCCGTCGCAACCGCCACCAGCCCCTGGTACAAGCACCTCTGGCCCTGGATCATCATCGGTATCCTCGCCTGCTCGGTGACCCTGACCCTCTCGATGGTGACCATCGCGGTGAAGAACCCGGACAATCTGGTCAACGACAACTATTACGAAGCCGGCAAGGGCATCAACCGCTCGCTGGACCGCGAGTTGCTCGCCCAGTCGCTGAAGATGCGCGCCAATGTGCACTTTGACGATGTGACCGGCGAAGTCGACCTGCGCCTGAGCGGTGACAGCCAACCTGCGACCCTGGAGTTGAATCTGATCTCGCCGACCCAACCGGAAAAGGACCGCAAGATCAGCCTTAACCGCAGCCAGACCGAGCAGGGCCGCTACATCGGCCAACTGAGCGACAAGATCGAGGGCCGGCGCTTCGTCGAGTTGCTGGGAACCCAGGGCGACAAGACCTGGCGCATGTTCGAGGAAGAACAGGTCAGCCATGATCGCGACCTGCTGCTGGGCGATGAACCGCTCAAGGGTGCCGAAGACCTCGACAAGTGATGGTAGCGAGTGAGTGAGACTGAAACGTCTCTTGTGAGCGTCCCCTGCTTTTGTGGCGAGCTGGCAAGCCCGCTCGCCACAAAAGCTCGCTCGGCATGAGATGCTGAACACCACCAAAGCCCCACTGGAATCGATCAATCCCCATCGACATGACCACCCCACTCCCCTGTTACCACTGCGCCCTGCCCGTTCCTTCGGGCAGCCGCTTCACCGCCGCAGTGCTGGGCGAAACCCGCGAGTTCTGCTGCCCGGGCTGCCAGGCGGTGGCCGAAGCCATCGTCGCCGGTGGACTGGAGCATTACTACAGCCATCGCAGCGAAAACTCCGCCAACCCGGATGCGCTGCCGGTACAACTGCCGGATGAACTGGCGCTGTACGACCGGGCCGATGTCCAGCAGCCCTTCGTCCGCCACGACGGCGAACTGGCCGAAACCACCCTGATGATCGAAGGCATCAGTTGCGCGGCCTGTGGCTGGCTGATCGAAAAGCATCTGCGCCAGTTGCCAGCGGTTGTCGAGGCGCGGCTGAACCTGTCCAATCACCGCCTGCACGTCAGTTGGGCCGACAGTCAGTTGCCCCTGAGCACACTGCTGGCCGAGCTGCGGCAGATCGGTTACGCCGCCCACCCCTATCAACCCGACCGCGCCAGCGAACAGTTGGCCAGCGAAAACCGCAAATCCCTGCGCCAGTTGGGGGTGGCCGGCCTGTTGTGGTTCCAGGCGATGATGGCGACCATGGCCACCTGGCCGGAATTCAACATCGACCTGAGCCCGGAACTGCATGTCATTCTGCGCTGGGTCGCACTGTTCCTGACCACCCCGATCGTGTTCTACAGCTGCGCACCGTTCTTTCGCGGAGCCCTGCGCGACCTGCGCACCCGCCACCTGACCATGGACGTTTCGGTCTCGCTGGCAATCGGCGCCGCCTATTGCGCCGGAATCTGGACCTCGATCACCGGCGTCGGCGAGCTGTACTTCGATGCAGTGGGCATGTTCGCGCTGTTCCTGCTGGCCGGCCGCTACCTGGAGCGGCGTGCCCGCGAGCGCACGGCGGCGGCCACCGCGCAACTGGTCAACCTGCTGCCGGCGTCCTGCCTGCGCCTGCAGGCGGACGGCCAGAGCGAACGGATCCTGCGCGACGAACTGCGTCTGGGCGATCACGTGCTGGTGCATCCCGGAGCGGTGCTGCCAGCCGACGGACGGATTCTCCAGGGCCAATCGAGCATCGACGAATCGCTGCTGACCGGCGAATACCTGCCCCAACCACGCGGCCCCGGCGAAACGGTCACGGCCGGTACGCTGAATGTCGAAGGCGCGCTCACCGTCGAAGTCCTGGCCCTGGGCCAGGACACCCGGCTTTCCGCGATTGTCCGCCTGCTGGATCGCGCCCAGAGCGAGAAACCGCGCCTGGCACAAATCGCCGATCAGGCCTCGCAATGGTTCCTGTTGCTGTCGCTGATCGCCGCCGCCGCCATTGGCCTGCTCTGGTGGCAGGTGGATGCACAACGGGCGTTCTGGA
This sequence comes from Pseudomonas asplenii, assembly GCF_900105475.1. Lineage (NCBI taxonomy): Bacteria > Pseudomonadati > Pseudomonadota > Gammaproteobacteria > Pseudomonadales > Pseudomonadaceae > Pseudomonas > Pseudomonas asplenii. The sequence goes on from NZ_LT629777.1 coordinate 6,214,151, forward strand.
TCGTTCTGGCGATGCTGGTGGCGACCTGCCCCTGCGCCCTGTCGCTGGCCACGCCGACCGCCCTCACGGCAGCCACCGGCACCCTGCACAAGCTCGGCCTGCTGCTGACCCGTGGTCATGTCCTCGAAGGGCTGAACCAGATCGACACGGTGATTTTCGACAAGACCGGCACACTCACCGAAGGCCGCCTGGCCTTGCGCGCCATCCACCCCCTGGGAGCGCTGGACAGCGAACGTTGCCTGGCCCTCGCCGCAGCCCTGGAGAACCGCTCCGAACACCCGATCGCCAAGGCCTTCGGGCGTGCCCCGCAAGCCGCCGAAGACGTTCTCGCCAGCCCGGGACGCGGCCTCGAAGGCCAGGTTGGCGAACATTACCTGCGAATCGGCCAGCCGGACTTCGTCTGCGAGTTCAGCGGCTGCGCCATGCCGGCCGCACCAGATGCCAGCGGGCAGTGGCTGCTGCTCGGCGACAAACAGGGAGCACTGGCCTGGTTCGTGCTCGACGATCGCCTGCGTAGCGATGCCTCGGGCCTGGTCGATGCCTGCCGTGCACGTGGCTGGCGGACCCTGCTGCTGTCCGGCGACCATTCGCCGATGGTCGCCGATGTCGCGGCACAACTGGGCATCGACGAAGCCCGTGGCGGATTGAGCCCGGATGACAAGCTGTACATGCTCAAGCAACTGCAGCAACAGGGCCGCAAGGTGCTGATGCTCGGCGATGGGGTCAATGATGTGCCGGTGCTGGCGGCGGCCGATATCAGCGTCGCCATGGGCTCGGCCACCGATCTGGCAAAAACCAGCGCCGATGCGGTGCTGCTGTCCAACCGCCTCGATGCCCTGGCCAAGGCCTTCGACCTGGCTCGCCGCACTCGCCGGGTCATCATCGAGAACCTGGCCTGGGCGGCGCTGTACAATGGTCTCATGCTGCCGTTCGCCGCCCTCGGCTGGATCACTCCGGTGTGGGCCGCGGTCGGCATGTCCATCAGTTCTTTGACGGTGGTCCTCAACGCCTTGCGCCTGACTCGCCAGATCACGTGAAAACGCCTGCGTTAAAACAGGCTACGTTTTCGCGCGACAGGGGCCAGAAGGATCATGGGAAAATAAAACCTGCAACCGGCCTGAGCCGGGCGGGCCTGGAGTAAAGATGCCAGCACTCTATGTGATGATCCCGGCGGCACTGCTGATCGTCGCTATCGCCGTCTACATTTTCTTCTGGGCGGTGGACAGCGGCCAGTACGACGACCTCGACGGGCCGGCCCACAGTATCCTGTTCGATGACCAGGATCCGAACCACAAGGCCGCCATCGACGAGGCCGACGGCACGGGCGAAGACCACGAGCGACGGAATCCGCCCCATGCTTGAACTGGCGCCACTGCTGGTTTCGGCGGTGATTCTCGGCCTGCTCGGCGGCGGTCATTGCCTGGGCATGTGTGGCGGCCTGATGAGCGCCCTGACCCTGGCCATTCCCCCTGAACAGCGGGCACGGCGCTGGCGCCTGCTGCTGGCCTACAACCTGGGGCGGGTGCTCAGCTACGCCGCAGCCGGGTTGCTGACCGGGCTGGCCGGCTGGGCAGTGGCCAGCAGCCCGGCGGCGACGGTGTTGCGGGTCGTGGCCGGCCTGCTGCTGATCAGCATGGGCCTGTACCTGGCCGGCTGGTGGAGTGGCCTGACCCGTATCGAAAGCCTCGGGCGCGGTCTGTGGCGGTTCATCCAGCCGATTGCCAACCGCCTGCTGCCGGTGTCGAGCCTGCCCCGTGCCCTGCTGTTGGGCGCACTCTGGGGCTGGCTGCCCTGTGGCCTGGTCTACAGCACCCTGCTGTGGGCGGCGAGCCGGGGCAACGCACTGGACAGCGCGCTGTTGATGCTCGCCTTCGGCCTGGGTACCTGGCCGGTGCTGCTGGCAACCGGACTGGCCGCGGAACGGGTCACGGCGCTACTGCGCAAACGCAGCGTGCGCCAGGGCGGTGGTCTGCTGGTGATGCTGTTCGGCCTGTGGACCCTGCCCGGCCCGCACCAGCACTGGTTGATGGGACACTGAGCGTCGGTGCCGTCGTTGCGAGCAAGGCTTGAGGGCCTTGATACAAGTCAACATGCCGCACCCGCGTTCCCCCTAGACTCCGGCCATTGCAGCCAATCCGGGGGAACGCCCGCATGCTCGACGCCATTCGTTGGGATTCTGATCTTATCCACCGCTACGACCTGGCGGGGCCGCGCTACACCTCCTACCCCACCGCCGTACAATTCCATAGCCAGGTCGGCACCTTCGACCTGCTGCATGCCCTGCGCGAGAGCCGCAAGGCCTCACGGCCGCTGTCGTTGTACGTGCATGTGCCGTTCTGCGCGAACATCTGCTACTACTGCGCCTGCAACAAGGTCATCACCAAGGATCGCGGCCGCGCCCAACCGTACCTGCAACGCCTGGAACAGGAAATCCAACTGGTGGCCTGCCACCTGGATCCGAACCAGACAGTCGAACAATTGCATTTCGGTGGCGGCACGCCAACCTTCCTCAGCCATGACGAACTGCGCCAGTTAATGGCCCGGTTGCGCCAGCATTTCAATCTGCTGGATGACGATTCCGGCGACTACGGCATCGAGATCGACCCGCGGGAGGCCGACTGGTCAACCATGGGCCTGTTGCGCGAACTGGGCTTCAACCGGATCAGCATCGGCCTGCAGGACCTCGACCCGAACGTGCAGCGGGCAGTCAACCGCCTGCAAAGCCTTGAGGAAACCCGCGCGGTGATCGAGGCGGCGCGGACTCTGCAATTCCGTTCGATCAATATCGACCTGATCTACGGCCTGCCCAAGCAGACCCCGGAAAATTTCGCCCGCACCGTCGACGAAGTGATCAACCTGCAACCCGACCGTCTCTCGGTCTTCAATTACGCCCACCTGCCCGAGCGTTTCCTGCCCCAGCGGCGGATCAACAGCCACGAGCTGCCGGCCCCGGCCGACAAGCTGGAAATGCTCCATCGCACCATCGAGCAACTGACCGCCGCTGGCTACCGCTACATCGGCATGGACCACTTCGCCCTGCCGGACGACGAACTGGCGATCGCCCAGGAAGAGTCGACCCTGCAACGCAACTTCCAGGGCTACACCACCCATGGCCATTGCGACCTGATCGGCCTCGGTGTATCGGCCATCAGCCAGATCGGCGACCTCTACTGCCAGAACAGCAGCGATCTGAACCAGTACCAGAACACCCTGGCCAGCGCGCAACTGGCCACCAGCCGCGGCCTACTGTGCAACGCCGACGACCGGCTGCGCCGGGAAGTGATCCAGCAGATCATCTGCAATTGCAGCCTGGAGTTCGCCGACATCGAAAAGCAGTTCACCCTCGACTTCCGGGGTTATTTCGCTGAACTCTGGCCGCGCCTGATGGCCATGGCCAACGACGGCCTGATCGAGCTGGACAACGAACGCCTCACCGTCCTGCCGGCCGGCCGGCTGCTGGTACGTTCGGTGTGCATGGTGTTCGATGCCTATCTCGAACAACAGAATCGCCAGCGTTTTTCCAGGGTGATCTAGAACCGAAAACCGCTACTTGCAGGTGCGCCATTTTGGCGCAGGCTGGCCTCAATGGGCTTCGCTGGGGTACCCTTACGCCTTATGTGTGATTTCCCACAAGGATTTAAGAAATGTCCGAGCCAGTGAAGCTCCGCGCCCACAGCCAGGCCAATTGCAAGGATTGCAGTCTGGCGCCTCTGTGCCTACCACTTTCTCTGAATCTGGAAGACATGGATGCGCTGGACGAAATCGTCAAACGCGGGCGCCCGCTGAAGAAAGGCGAATTCCTCTTTCGTCAGGGTGATACCTTCGGCTCGGTCTATGCGGTACGTTCCGGCGCCCTGAAGACCTTCAGCCTGAGCGACGGCGGCGAAGAACAGATCACCGGCTTTCACCTGCCGAGCGAAATGGTCGGGCTGTCGGGCATGGACACCGAGACCTATCCGGTGTCGGCACAAGCGCTGGAAACCACGTCTGTCTGCGAAATCCCCTTCGAGCGTCTCGACGAACTGGCCCTGCAACTGCCACAGTTGCGCCGCCAGTTGATGCGGGTGATGAGCCGGGAGATCCGCGACGGCCAGCAGATGATGTTGCTGTTGTCGAAAAAGACCGCCGACGAGCGTATCGCCACCTTCCTGGTCAACCTCTCGGCACGTTTCCGTGCCCGCGGATTCTCCGCCAACCAGTTCCGCCTGAGCATGTCGCGCAACGAGATCGGTAACTATCTGGGCCTGGCGGTGGAAACCGTTTCACGGGTGTTCACCCGCTTCCAGGCCAGCGAACTGATCGCCGCAGAAGGCAAGGAAGTGCACCTCCTCGATCCGATCCAGCTCTGCGCCCTCGCTGGCGGATCGCTGGAAAGCTGATCAAGACGTCAGTCGCGGGTATACTGCCGGCCTACAGCTTTCCAGGAAACCTGCGACGATGGCTTTCGACACCTTCGACATCAAATCCCTGATCCGCCCGGTTATCGACTTTCCGAAACCCGGCGTGATCTTCCGCGACATTACGCCCCTGTTCCAGTCGCCTCGGGCGGTCCGCCTGGTGGCCGACAGCTTCATCCATCGTTATGTCGAAGCCGACTTCAGCCATATCGGCGCGATGGATGCACGTGGCTTCCTGATCGGCTCGATCATTGCCCATCAACTGAACAAGCCGCTGATCCTGTTCCGCAAGCAGGGCAAGTTACCCGCGGACGTGTTATCCGAAGGCTATCAGACCGAATATGGTGAGTCGTTCCTCGAAGTGCACGCCGACAGCCTTTGCGAAGGCGACTCGGTGCTGATCTTCGATGACCTGATTGCCACTGGTGGCACGCTGATCGCCGCCGCCAACCTGGTCCGGCGCATGGGCGCGCAGGTCTTCGAAGCGGCAGCCATCATCGACCTGCCGGAACTGGGCGGTTCCCAGCGGCTGAACGACATGAATGTGCCGACCTACTGCCTGACCCAGTTCTCCCTGGCGGAAAAGTAACGGCATACGGCGCGGGTCTGCCGGTTGGCGCTTCGACCCGTCGCCGAACCCGGTCACCGCCTGGGGACCGGGCTTCTGCCTGACAGGCCTGCGCACATCAGCCCCATCGACTATCAGCCGAGCACTTCGCTCAAGGGAATGAAGTTCAGCCAGTCGCCCTCGGCCAAGGTCGTTCCTTCCAGCACTTCCACCAACCCCTCGGCCCACGCCGCACTGCGCAGTACACCGGAACTCTGGTTGCGGTAGAGAATCGCCCGGCCGTTTTCCAGGCGCGCACGCAGGTATTCACGGCGGTTGCCCGGCTTGGCCCAGACGAACCCGGCCGGCACCTGGAAGCGCAACGGCGCGACCTCCTGCACGCCCTGGCGACGCAGCAGGTAAGGCCGCGCCAACAGGGCAAAGGTCACCAGGGTCGAGGCCGGATTACCCGGCAAACCAATCACCGGCACACCGCGAAAATGCCCGAAGGTCAGCGGCTTCCCAGGCTTGATCGCCAGTTTCCACAGATCCAGCTCGCCCTCTTCGCGCAAGGCGATGCCGAGAAAGTCCGCCTCGCCGACCGAGACGCCGCCGGTGGACAGGATCAGGTCGACATCGCCCAGTTCGGCCAGGCGCTGGCGGGTGGTCGGCAGATCGTCGGGGAGGATGCCGGCATCGACCACCTCACAGCCCAGGCGCTTGAGCCAGTTGCACAGCAGGACCCGGTTGCTGTTGTAAATCTGCCCCGGCCCCAGCGGCAGGCCCGGCTCGACCAGTTCGTCGCCGGTCGACAGCACCGCGACCCGCGCCCGACGGATCACCGCCAGCTCGGCACACCCCAGCGAGGCGGCCAGTCCCTGCTCTATTGGCCCCAGGCGGGTCCCGGCAGGCAGCACCCGTTCACCGACGGTGGTTTCCTGGCCCTGGGGCCGGATGTTCTGCTGTAGCGTCAGCGGTTGGCTGAAATGCACCCGCTGGTCATCCAGGACCTCGGCGTTTTCCTGCATTTCCACGCAGTCGGCCCCCGCCGGTACCGGCGCCCCGGTGAAGATCCGTGCACAGGTGCCGAGCAACAGCGGCTCCGGGGACTGTCCGGCGAAAATCCGCTGGCTGACCGGCAACGGCTCACCCTGCCAGTCGGCCAGGCGCAAGGCGTAACCGTCCATTGCACTGTTGGGCCAAGGCGGCAGGTCGAGACTGGAGATCAGATCCTCAGCCAGCACCCGTCCTTCGGTGGCCGCCAGCGGCAAGCGCTCGACCTCGCGGATCGGTGCTGCCTCGGCCAGTTCGAGCAGCCGGGCCAGAGCGACCTCGACCGGCATCAGCGCGCCCTGCTTGCCCGGCTTACCCACGGGAGTCACAAGGGGCCGCCTGTTTCAGATGAGGCACGAAATTGCACGGACGATGGCGCGAGTCCAACTGTTCGGCGAGGATACCGTCCCAGCCGGTGCGTACCGCGTTGGTCGAACCTGGCAGGCAGCAGACCAGCGTACCGTTGGCCAGCCCGGCCAAGGCACGGGACTGCACCGTGGAGGTGCCGATATCAGCCACGGAAATCTGCCGGAACAGTTCACCAAAACCGTCGACCTGCTTGTCCAATAGGCAGGCGACCGCTTCGGGAGTACTGTCACGGCCGGTGAAACCGGTACCGCCGGTAATCAGCACGACCTGGACCTCATCTTCGGCGATCCAGGTGGCGACCTGTGCACGAATCCGATACAGATCGTCCTTGAGCAGGACCCGCTCGGCCAGACGATGGCCGGCGGCGGTCAGACGGTCGACGAAGACCTGCCCGGAAGTGTCGGTTTCAAAGGTACGGGTGTCGCTGACGGTCAGCACCGCGATGTTCAGCGGGACAAAAGGTGTATCAGCCTTGGCTTTCATAGGCTTGGTCCAGTCGTTGTAGAAGAAACAGCCCGGTGTTATATCACAGCGCTGCTTGTTGTAACCTTCGCGATCCCCCCTTCGAGACCTGCCATGCCGCTGACCGACTTCTCCATACTGCTCCTGGCCGGCGGCCGTGGCCAACGCATGGGCGGCCAGGACAAAGGCCTGCTGCCCTGGCACGGCCAGCCATTGATCGCCCACCTGCACGCCACGGTGCGCCCCCTGACGGACGATCTGATCATTTCCTGCAACCGCAACAACGAACGTTATGCGGTTTATGCCGATCGCCTGGTGACGGACGACAGCAGCGACTTCCCCGGGCCCCTGGCCGGGATTCGCGCAGGCCTGGCGGTAGCGCGTCACCCGCACCTGCTGGTACTGCCCTGCGATGTGCCGCAGGTTGACCGGACGCTGTTGCAGAGCATGCTCGAACGCGCTGGCGAGCATCCGCAACAACCGCTGATGGTGCGCCAGGGCGAATACTGGGAACCGCTGTTCTGCGTGATCCCCGTCGCGCTGGCCGATGCGTTCGAGCGCGCCTGGGCGGCAGGCGAGCGCAGCCCGCGCCAGGTCATGCTAGCGTTGCAGGTCCAGGCTCTGCAGTGCCCGGCGGGCGATTCCAGGCTGGCCAACCTCAACACTCCGCAGTTGCTTCAGCATCGCGACAGCCGTGTCGATGGACAGTTGTAGGGAACTTGCCGAAAATACTGTCGTCTGAACAGCACTTAATCCGTACTCTTTCTGGAGAAGCACCATGACCCAACGGACCCTCGCTGCACTCATGCTGACTGTGGGCCTGGCCACCCTTGCCGGTTGCTCGACGCCTACCGTGATCACCCTGAACGACGGGCGTGAGATCCAGGCGGTGGACACTCCCAAGTACGATTCCTCGTCGGGCTTCTACGAGTTCAAGCAACTGGACGGCAAGAACACCCGTATCAACAAGGATCAGGTGCGTACCGTCAAAGAGCTGTAAGCCCTTTCACGATTATCGGCAAAGCCCGCCCTGTGCGGGCTTTGTCGTTTTCGATGACCGGAAGGCTGCGACCAGCCCCGCCCCCTGAGGCACCGAATGTCCTGGGCTACCACTGCAGGGTGATTTCGCTCTCGAAACGACGCTCCTGGCCGCTCAGCGGATCGACGAAACGCAAACCCCGGGCCAGCAACTTGAGCGGATTGGCGTAGTCGTCCTCGGCATCCTTGAGCACCTGGGGGTAAAACGGGTCATTGCAGATGCCCGCCCCCAAGGCCGCCATGTGCACGCGCAACTGGTGTTTCTTGCCGGTCACCGGAGACAGGGCGTAGCGCCAGAGGTCGCCATTCTGCTCGGCCACCTCGATCAGCGTCTCGGTGTTGCTGGCCCCCTCGCCTTCGCGCATGCGGAAAAACGGCTCACCGTCGACCAGCCGGCTTTTGTGTACCCGCGGAAAGGACAGCTCGGGCAAGGCCGGGGCAATCGCCTCGTAGTACTTATCAATCTGTCGGGTCGGAAACAATGACTGATAGGCCGAACGGCTCGCGGGGTTCGCCGAGAACAGCACCAGCCCGGCGGTGTGCCGGTCGATACGATGCAACGGCACCAGATGGGGGTTATCCAGGCGACGGATCAACCGGCGCAGCAAGGTTTGCTCGACATACTCACCCGCCGGGGTCACCGGCAGGAAATGCGGTTTGTCCGCCACCACCAGATGCTCATCGGCGTAGAGAATGGTTTCAGTGACCGGAATCGGCGCTTCGTTCGGCACTTCGCGAAAGTAGTAGATTTTCAGGCCTTCGCGGTACGCCAGGTGCGTTGTGATCGGCGTCCCTTGTGCATCGAGTACCCGCCCACGGGCAATCCGATCGAGCCACTGCTCCCGGTCGATGGCCGGGAAGTGCTCGCACAGGCAATCCAGCACGGTGGGCCAGCGACCCGGTGGCAGGTACAGGGTGCTGGCCTGGTTTTCAGCGGCATTGAACGGTGAAGCGGACATGACGGGGCTCTGACGGCGGGCTGGAGCGCCATTATCCGGCAAGACCCCGCCGCTGCGTCAATCGATCGTGCGTACGGGCCTCACCCCGCAGCCAACTGGTTCTTGAGCAACGGCGAACCACTGGCCGCCTCGGTGTAGTCCTTCAGCCAGCGCAGCACATCGACCGCCTCCCAGCGCCCGGGGTCGTAGAGCGCATAGAGCAGCCCCTGGTAACCCACCACATCCAGCTGGCGGTGATAGCCCGCTCGCTGGAACAGCGCCTCGATTTCCGCGAAACAGGTGTTGAAGTGCAGCTTGTTGAACGGTGTCTTGCCTTCCGTCACCAGCCCATCGAGCCGCAGTTCCAGCACCGCTTCGCGGACCAGCTCCGCGGACATGCGATTCACGCTGGATTTCAATTGTTCGACATTGACCATGCTTTACCCTCTTGATCTTCCTGGTTCTGTCCCTGGGTGCGCATGTCATGGTGGACATCCTGTCACCAACACCGGGACAAAACTGTATGAATATACAGTAACTGATTTTTTCGCAATTCGCCAACGGATTGCCAATTGCGCGAAGCGTCATGACTCCCTGGGATGGACCTTTCCATAGACGTTGCCGCCGATGAACGAACCCACCGTGCCCAGGATCACCATGGCATAGGTTGCGCCATCAATCTTTCCATACCATGTCAGGGTTGCGGTGCTCATACCCACCACCAACATCGCGAGAAACTTGCGTCCCCCCAGTTGGTTGACCAGCAATACTTGTCTCCCTTTCATTTCTCTTCCTCCGTGCACCACGCCATGTGCTGCGTCAAAACATCATGGTTCGACGTAAGCACAGGCATTTTCCAGGTGCAAGCCAGGGTAATCTGATGAAACAGAAGGTTAAGCGAAGGGACTGAACAGGCGTGCTCAGCGCACGAAGGCGACGACCTGTTCGGCATCGAAGGGCCAGCCGAGTTCCGCGCCGGTGTCGACCCGACGCAACACTGGAATCCGCAGACCGTAGGCTTCGTACAGCGACTCGCTGTCGGCGATGTCTACCAACTCCACCAACAGACCATGCTCGACCAGCGGCATCAGTACCGCTTCGGCGACTTCGCAGAGGTGACAGCCCAGGGTGCCAAACAGTTGGCATTCAGGAAGCATGACAAGGGGTCCTGGGTAGGGGGAAAGCCTTATTCTAGGCCCGCCCCCCGCCCTCGTCGAGCCGCTGGCGCGGCCCTCAGAGAATGAAGCGCAGCCGGCGACTCGCCAGGATCAGCAACGGCGCCGCGACCAACGCCAGGGCCAACACCATGGCGGTCATGCCGTTGCCGTAGGGTATCCCCAGCGCCAGCGCCGCAAAGAGAAACAGCGGATGCACGTAGTACAGCGCCGAGGACAGCTTGGCATTGCGGCTGCTGGTGGAGGCGCGGAAAAACACGAACGGCAACAGGAACAGTGCCGGGGTGATCAGCGGCAACGACAGCAGGAAATCGAAATTCTGCCGGGCATCGGCCTGGTGCGAATAATTCAGCCACGCCTCGCCGAACACCAGCACCAGGCTGATCACCAGCGCCGTGCATACCTGCTGTCGGGTGACGCGCTCCGGTACCCGATGACGGGCCAGCACAAACCCCAGCGCCATGAACGGGAAGCCCATGAACAGGAAATTGCGCGCGGTGTAGTCGTTCTGGTTGAAATGCTGCAGAAAGGCATTGGGCAGTTCGAAATAGACTCGCGCATATTGCAGCATCAGGCCGACCGTAAAGGCGCCCAGAGCCAGCACTGCCAGCAATCCGCTCGAACGCTTGCGCAACAGATAGAGGATCAGGCCACCGCCGAGCATGCCCAGCAGGTACCAGAGGTGGAAGTAGCCGATCACGAACTGCTTCACGATCCACACCACCCCGCCGACACTGCTCAAGGCGTCGAGACTGACGTAGGTCGGGCTGTAGACCAGCATCCAGAAGAGATACAACAGCAGCCCGCGCTTGAACCAGGCCGTGAACGAATGGCCGGCATCCAGGGTTTTCCACAGGTAGTAGCCGTTGATCACGAAGAAGGTCGGCACCGCGACCCGGAACAATCCGTTGCACAGCAGGTAGCCCACCGCCGTGTAGTTGCCGCCCATGAAATGGCAGTGCAGCACCACCACGAACACCGCCAGCAGGACTTTCAGCGCATCCAGGTTACCGTTGAGGACTTTGGACATCGGCACTCACCTGCTGCCTGGCAATGAATCGGTGGTTTTGCGCGATGCCTCGCGACGAAACCAGCGGTTGCAGTAGCGGGTCGCCCGGTCGAGCACCGGCTTCTCGAAAAACGAGTAGCCGACCCAGCCGTAGCACAGTACCGCCGTCATCATCAGCACCAGGAACAACAGGTTGTCGAGCAGACTGAACGGCCAGTTGCCAAGCACCTGCCAGGCCCGCCCGACCACGCCGAGCACCAGCAAATGCGACAGATAGATCGTGTAGGACATATCGCCGGTGAACACCAGCGGCGTCGGGACACGGATCCGTTGACGCCGTTCGAGCAGCACCAGCGACAGGATCAGGCTACCGAAGACCAGCCCCACCACCAGCATCCGTGCCAGCCCTTCGTCCTGGAACAACCGGTAGTGGTAGATGAGGGGGAAACCCACCAGCAGGCTCGTCCAGAGCAGCAGCCAAACCAGCGGTGTCGGCACCTTCGCACTGTGCGAGCCATAGAAAAACAGGGCCAGGGCACTGCCGACGATGAACTCCAGCGCATACGGATGCAGGATGATTTTCAGCGCCGGCGCAGAGTGCTGCCAGGAGTCGAGCAGGTTGAACAGCAGCAGTGCCAGCGCCCAGGCCAGCAGCAGGAGCGGCAGCCAGCGCTCGCGAAAAGCCAGCAGCACGCTGAACACCAGGTAGAACCACAGTTCGAACACCAGCGACCAGGCCACCATCACCAACAGCACGCGTTCGTTGGGCAACAACAGGAACGACAGCCACAGGTTGGAGCCGCCATGGGAACTGTTGACCAGCGCCGGCGCGGCCAGATACACCGCCAGGGTGATAAAGAAATACAGCCAGTAATTGGGATAGATCCGCGACACGCGATTGAACAGGAAGCGCTGGAACTGGACCTTGTCCTGAAAGCGCCCGCGCGTGACGATCACCATGACAAAACCGCTGATGACAAAGAACAGGTCGACGCCCAACTGGAAGAACTCCACCAGCGCCGGCAGCAACACATCGCCCCCGGCGTACTTGAGTTCCACCGCCGCCATATGAAACAGCACTACCCCTACTACCGCCGCACCTCTGAGGCCCTGCAGCGAATACAGCCGTTCCATGCTTCTCTCCGTTGTCGCACCCTTGACCGGCATTGCGAGATTGAGCATAGCGAACCGTACCGGATATGAGACATTGCCATCGACTGATGACTTCGATCAATCGGTGTTCTGCCCTTACGCGCGATACTGGCGGCTTTTTCCGGTGCCTTTTCCGGATCAGTGCGGAGATGCTCGTGTTTGCCAATCTGTTGATCATTCTCGCCTCGTCACTGGTGGTGATTGCGCTGTTCCGGCGCTTGCAACTGCCACCCGTGCTGGGCTACCTGTGCGTCGGCCTGCTGGTAGGGCCGACTGCCTTCGACTGGGTCAACGACAACGAAGCCCTGCCGGACCTGGCCGAACTGGGCGTGGTGTTCCTGCTGTTCTCCCTGGGCCTTGAGTTTTCCCTGTCGAAAATGCTCGCCCTGCGCCGCGTGGTCTTCGGTCTGGGCAGCCTGCAGGTGGTCACTAGCGGCGCCGTGCTGGGTGGCCTGCTGGCGTTGTTCGGCATGCCGCTGGCGGCGGCGTTGATGCTCGGTACGGGGCTGGCCCTGTCCTCGACGGCCATCGTCAGCAAGGAACTGACCAGCCTCGGGGAAATCTTCAGCAGCCACGGCCAGAACGCGATTGGCGTACTGCTGTTCCAGGATGTCATCGCGGTCCTGCTGCTGACCCTGGTCCCGGTGTTCGCCGGCAGCAGTGACCAGGCCTGGTACTGGGCCCTGCCGCTGACCCTGGGCAAGACCCTGGTGCTGTTTGTCGGCCTGCTGCTGGCCAGCCGCTGGTTGCTGCCACGGCTGTTCCATGAGGTCGCCGCGTCGCATTCGGCGGAACTGTTCGTGCTGCTCGCATTGGTGATCGTCCTGCTGACCGCCTGGCTGACCCATCTGCTGGGTCTGTCGCCGGCCCTGGGCGCATTCCTCGCCGGCATGCTGCTGGGGGAAAGCCACTATCGCCATCAGATCGAGGCCGATATCCGTCCGTTTCGCGACATTCTGCTGGGCCTGTTCTTCGTCAGTATCGGCATGCTGATCGACCTGCAACTGTTCGCCCACCATGGCCTGCTGATTCTTGGCCTGACCCTGGCCCTGCTGCTGATCAAAGGCACGGTGGTGGCGATCCTGGTCAGGGGCCGCGGCAGTGATGTGGAAACCGCCTGGCGCAGTGGCCTGGCCCTGGCCCAGGGCGGTGAGTTCTGTTTCGCGCTGATGGCGCAGATGCAACAGAATCAGCTGATGCCGGCACAGATCAGCGGGCCGCTGCTGGCCGCGACCTTCTGCTCCATGGTCATGACGCCTCTGCTGCTGCGCGCGGCGCCGCGTATCGCCGCCGGGCTGCACCGCAAACCGAACCAGGAAGCCCACCTGGAGGAAATCAGTGCGCTGAACGCCGAGCTGCACGGGCACGTGGTGATCTGCGGCTACGGCCGCGTCGGCCAGTCCATCGGCCGTTTCCTGCGCCGTGAACAGCAGCGCTTCGTCGCGCTCGACGACGACCCGGTACGGGTCCGCGAAGCCGCCGCCGGGGAGAGCTGCGTGCATTACGGCGACTCGCGCCGTGGCGACCTGCTGAGCGCCGTGGGCCTCGAACGGGCACGCCTGCTGGTGGTCGCAGTGGACAAGACCGATATCGCCCTGCTGATCCTCAAGGAAGCCCGCCGGCTGAGTGCCACGGTACCGATCCTGGTCAGGACCCGCGATGACAGCCAGCTCGCGGAGTTGAAGGAAGCCGGTGCCAACGAGGTGGTGCCGGAGTTGCTGGAGTCGAGCCTGATGCTCGCCTCCCATGCCCTGATCATGCTGGGGGTCGAGGAGCAGCGGGTGCAGGCCGGGGTCAACGAAGTACGGCACAGCCGCTACAAACTGCTACGCGGTTTCTACCATGGCGCGCAGACCAATCTGCTGGGCAGCCAGGGCCAGCCCAAGGTGCTGATGCATGCGGTAAACCTGGTGGCCGACGCCCATGCCTGTGGCCGCTCGCTCAACACCCTGGCCCTGGAACAACTGGGGGTGGAGATCCAGGGCTTGCAACGCGATGGCAGCGAACGGGAGGTCGACGCCGACACCACGCTGCGTGCCGGAGACACCGTGCGGGTGTCCGGGCCACTGGCCGCCATCGAGGCCTGCGAAGCACGATTGCTCGGTGGCTAGTGACCGGTGTGGCCCCCAGGTATCAGTCCTGGCTTACGGCGCCGATCTTGTGAATCGACAGGTCGGCCCCGTAATACTCTTCCTCCTGGCTCAGCCGCAGGCCATACACCGCCTTGATCAAACCATACACTGCAAAACCGCCGATCAGCGCCACGACCACGCCCAGCGCCGTACCGATCAACTGGCTGACCAGGCTGACGCCGCCCAGGCCACCCAGCGCCTGCTGACCGAAGATCCCGCAGGCGATCCCGCCCCATACCCCGCACAAACCATGCAGCGGCCAGACACCCAGCACGTCGTCGATCTTCCATTTGCTCTGGGCGGCGATAAAGCACCAGACAAACAGGCTACCCGCTACCGCGCCGGTCACCAGCGCCCCGACCGGATGCATCAGGTCGGAGCCGGCACAGATCGCTACCAACCCGGCCAAGGGACCGTTATGCAGGAACCCAGGATCGTTGCGACCGATGATCAGTGCCGCCACCGTACCGCCGACCATGGCCATCAGCGAGTTCACCGCCACCAGGCCACTGAGGCCCTGCAGGGTCTGTGCGCTCATTACGTTGAAGCCGAACCAGCCGACAATCAGAATCCACGACCCCAGTGCCAGGAACGGAATGCTCGACGGGGCGAACGCCACCAACCGCCCTTCGCGGTAGCGACCCTGGCGCGGTCCCAGCAGCAACACCGCCGCCAGCGCCAGCCAGCCGCCCATGGCGTGCACCACCACGGAGCCGGCGAAATCATGGAAACCGGCACCGAAATGCGCCAGCAACCAGGCTTGCAGGCCGAAATTGCCATTCCAGACCATGCCTTCGAAAAACGGGTAGACGAAGGCGACGATCAGCGCCGTGGCGCACAATTGCGGGGCGAACCTGGCACGTTCAGCGATCCCGCCGGAAATGATCGCGGGAATCGCTGCGGCAAAGGTCAGCAGGAAGAAGAACTTGACCAGTCCGTAGCCGTGATCGCCGCTGATCTGCGCCGCCGGGTGCAGAAAGCTCACGCCATAGGCAATCCAGTAGCCGATGAAGAAATAGACCAGGGTCGAGATGGCGAAATCGCTGAGAATCTTCGACAGCGCGTTCACCTGGTTCTTCTGGCGTACGGTGCCGACTTCCAGAAAAGCGAAGCCGGCGTGCATGAACAGCACCATGATCGCGCCGATCAGGATGAACAGGGTGTTGGAGCCATGGACCAGACTCTCCACGGCACTTTGCAAATTTTCCATCGGACGGCAGACCTGAAGTCAGGGAAATGCACCGCGGCTGTTCCGGATCTCGGTTTTTCGCACTCTATTGGCGCACGCCAGAGCGATCACGAACCGCTTTGGCGCAGCACGAAAAACCAGGCCAGTGGCCACTTCGGTTTTTTCCGCGTATTTCGATTATTTAGGGTATGGTTTTCGCAGTTCGCGCCCACAAACGCCCAGAGACGGCGCACGAGTCCGCGACCACGCACCAGTACACAGCAAAAGCTGTACCAGTCGATTGCAGTGAACCTTCGGACAAGGCCCGCACTCGAACCTTTCACACGCCCCTCAAGGAGATATGCCCCGATGGCCAGCAAAACGGCAAAGACTGCTCAGGAAATATTGATGGCGGATTTTCAGACCCTGGTCAGGGATACGGAGCGTCTGCTGGAGCACACCGCGACCCTGGCCGGCGACCAGGCCGACGAGTTGCGCGCGCAGATCCAAGACAGCCTGTCGAACGCCCGGGAAACCCTGCAACTGACCGAAGCCTCCTTGCGCGAACGAAGCAAGGAAGCTGTGGTGGCGGCCGAAGACTATGTCCAGGCCAACCCCTGGCAATCGGTGGGTATCGCCGCCGGGGTCGGGTTCCTGGTCGGCCTGCTGATGACACGGCGCTGATCATGGCTGGCGACGAATCGGAAAACACCGGGTCCTCCACCCGACGCCTCGGCGCGGCCTTCCTCGGCCTGCTGCACAGCCACGTCGAACTGTTCGGCATCGAGTTGCAGGAACAGAAGGCACGCACCGTCAGCCTGCTGTTGTTCGCCGGGCTGGCGCTGGTCTTCGGCATGCTGCTGCTGGTCGGGCTGTCGGCGCTGGTGCTGATCCTGGTCTGGGACACCTACCGCCTGGCCGGCATCATCGGTTTGTGCGTTTTCTACAGCCTGGCCGCGCTGTTCTGTGGCCTGCGCCTGAAAGCGGCGATCTTCGATGAGTCCTCTCCCTTCCATGCCACGCTCGAAGAGCTGGCCAACGACCGCAAGCGACTGCTGCCATGAGCCTGCCTGAACTGCCACACAATCCCTCCCGCAAGGAAATGCGCAAGGCGCTGATTCGCTTGCGCATGGAAATGCATCGACAGGAAATCCGCCACGAATCGCAGCAATTGCTGCAGCCGTTGCAACGCATGCGCGGACTGGGCAGCCAATGGCAGGCGAACCTGGGCATCAAGCATGCACCGCTGTGGGGAATCGGCGTGGTCACGCTGCTCGGCTTCCTCGGCGGCAAGGGTGCCAAGGGCTCGGGCCTTGGCGGCCTGTCCCGCCTGGTGCGGCTGGGCACCAGCCTGCTGCCGCTGATCCGGCTGGCCATGCAAGGCTCAGCGGGAAAACGCTGACGGCGGCGCATCTGGCTGCATTCTTGCAAAGGTAATGGATCGAACAATAACCGCCGGTTGTTTTCGGCGGTTGGCAGCTCCGTGACCGCCCGCACGTGACCAACCGAAACTGCCCGAGGAGGCGCCGTGATCGACGGGCAACCGCTCGCTTGCTTTCAGCCATTCATCGATACCGCCACCGGACGGATAGCCGGTGTCGAGGCACTGGGCCGACTGCGCCAGGCAGATGGACAATTGACCTCGGTCGGACCGCTGTTCGCCGACCCGCGTACGCCCGCGACGGCCTTGCGCCGCCTCGATCGGCAGGTCCGCGACAATGCCTTGTCCCGGCTGCATGAAGCCCCGGACGAGTGGTTTCTGAGCCTGAACATATCGCCCCGCTGGATCAGTCGCCTGAGACAGGGGCAGGCGTTACCGAGCCTGAAACAGTTGCAACAGCATGGCGTGGACCCACGCCGTATCGTCTTCGAGATTACCGAACTGGGTGGCGACAGCCAGCAGCTCGCCGAAGTGGTTGCTCGCTATCGTACCGCCGGCGCCCGGATCGCCATCGACGACTTCGGTGCCGGCTATTCGCAACTGGACCGGGTATTGGCCTTGCAGCCGGATATTCTCAAGCTCGACATGCGCCTGTTCCAGGCCGCAGCCCGTGGCGGTCCGAGCAGCGAGGTGGTCAAGGCGCTCGCGCAGATGGCAGAGAAGACCGGTTGCTGGATCATCGCCGAAGGGGTCGAGACCGAGGCGGAACTGAGTTTTGCCCTGGAATGCGGCTCGCGTTATGTCCAGGGTTACCTGTTCGCCAAGGCCGAGCAGGCGTTTTTTCGCAGCGACGCCTTCGTCGACCGCTTCGCCGAACTGCGCGAACGTTATGTACAGCAGAAACTCGCCGAACGGGCGCGGCTGATGAAACTGCGCCTGCAACTGGGCGAACTCATGGGCCTTCTCCAGGCTTGGGCACAGGCCCAGGCGCCACTCAGCCAATTGCCACAGCTGGACAACTATCCCTGGCTGCTGCGCTTTTACCAGTGCGACCGACACGGTACGCAGCTCACGCCGAACCTGGAATGGCGCCACCAAGCCTGGCAGGCCGACAGCAGCTACGTGGGGCACAACTGGTCATGGCGCCCGTATTTCTACCAGTTGCTGGCCGAAGGTTGGGACGAACGCCGCCTGACCCTGTCCGGCACCTACCGCGACGCCACCACCAACCAGTACTGCCTCACCGCCGGGCAGTTCTTCGACGATGGCCGGCGCCTGCTGCTCATCGATATCGATGCCGCCGGTCTCTGATGGCCGGCGAGAACCCTGGCTTTTATCGCGCGCAGCCAGTTTTTGCTTGCAGGCGCGCCGGCTAACCGGGAAGCTGGCAGTTCGATCATTCGACGGAGAGAATCCGCCTTGGACTGGCAAACCCTGCTTAACCGCGAACGCCTGGGAAAGCCCTTGCACAGCCCGCAAGAGCTGGGCCGCAGCCCTTTCCACAAAGACCATGACCGCATCATCTTCTCCGGAGCGTTTCGCCGCCTGGGGCGCAAGACCCAGGTTCACCCGGTCTCGAGCAACGATCACATCCACACCCGCCTGACCCACTCACTGGAAGTCAGTTGCGTCGGTCGCTCCCTCGGCATGCGCGTTGGCGAAACGCTGCGCGGTGCCCTGCCCGACTGGTGCGAACCGAGCGACCTGGGGATGGTCGTGCAATCGGCCTGCCTGGCCCACGACATAGGTAACCCACCGTTCGGTCATTCGGGCGAAGATGCGATCCGCCACTGGTTCCAACAGGCCGCCGGACGCGGCTGGCTGGACGACATGAGCGTTGCCGAACGGGCCGACTTTCTCAATTTCGAGGGCAATGCCCAGGGATTCCGGGTTCTGACCCAGCTTGAGTACCATCAGTTCGATGGTGGCACCCGTCTGACCTACGCGACCCTGGGTACCTACCTCAAGTACCCCTGGAGCGCCCGCCACGCCGATTCGCTGGGTTACAAGAAGCACAAGTTCGGCTGCTACCAGAGCGAACTGCCGATCCTCGAACAGATCGCCCACAAGCTCGGCCTGCCCCAGCTGGAAGAGCAGCGCTGGGCCCGCCATCCGCTGGTCTACCTGATGGAGGCCGCCGATGACATCTGCTATGCGCTGATCGACCTGGAGGACGGGCTGGAGATGGATCTGCTCGACTATGAGCAGGTCGAATCGCTGCTGCTCGATCTGGTCGGTGACGATCTGCCGGAAACCTATCGCCTGCTGGGCCCGCAGGACTCGCGCCGCCGCAAGCTGGCCATCCTGCGCGGCAAGGCCATCGAACACCTGACCAATGCCGCCGCCAGGGCCTTCGTCGAACAGCAGGACGCCCTGCTGGCGGGCACCCTGCCGGGTGATCTGGTGGAACACATGGAAGGTCCGGCCAAACGCTGCGTGCTCAACGCCAAGGACATCGCCCGCAAGAAGATCTTCCAGGACAAACGCAAGACGCTGCACGAGATCGGCGCCTACACCACCCTGGAAATTCTCCTGAACGCTTTCTGCGGCGCGGCCCTGGAGCAGCACGGCGGTCGTACGCCGTCGTTCAAGAACCGACGGATTCTCGACCTGCTCGGCAACAACGCCCCACCTGCGAACGTATCGCTGCACAGCTCGTTCCTGCGCATGATCGACTTCATCGCGGGCATGACCGACAGCTACGCCACTGAAATGGCCCGGGAAATGACCGGACGTTCCAGCCCCCAGTGACAACGCAAAGCCGCTCTTGGGCCGGGGCACCGTCCAGGCCCAAGAGCGATACCTCCCGAGCACTGTAGAGGAAACCTACATCTGCCGTGGAATCAGCTGATGGAGCTTTCGTTCGGCACGCTGAAATAATCTCTTCCCCTCTTAGTCTGCCGCTTGGACTCAATCCGCCTCCTCGCTCAACAAGCGCCCCTCTTCAGGCTCGAAACCTCACGGCGTGCCTGCACTCAAGCCTTGTTCGAAACAGGGAGCCCGCCTGGAAAATCATATGCCCAAAGAAAACCTGCGCGTATTGCTGGTGGAGGACCATCCCTTTCAACTGGCCGCTACGCAGAGCCTGCTCCACAGCTATGGCTTCCACCTCCTCACTCCGGCGTCGAACGCCACCGAGGCCCTGAGAGCCATGGAAGCCACGCCAACCCCCTTCGACCTGATGCTGTGCGATCAGTGCCTACCCGACATTCCCGGGCTTGAGCTGATCCACCGAGCCAATCAGCGCGGCAAGATCAGGCAGGCTATCCTGCTCAGCAGTCTCAGCCTCGAAGAACTGCGGATACTCAACCAGACCGCGTTGCTGCGGCACATCCCCCTGTTGGGCTGCCTGAGCAAACCGCTCAATGGCCTGGCACTGAAAAGCGTATTGGGCAGTCGAGGGGCTTCGTAGAAGACCGCAACGTCTGTCAGACGAATACCTGAGGACATCCCGCGCCATATTTCGCCACCACCTAAACAGGACTACAAAAACAATCTCGTTGATACGTAAGAATTATCCCAAATACTGTTAAACACCCTCAGCCATTTTCCTACCATTAATAACGAAAAATTATAAAAGACGGCATAACTTCAATTTTATCTCTCTCAGGATGTAAGTCGACAGCTCAATTAAAGTAAGAATATTCCTATACAGCTTCTGTAGGCCTCTCTATTCATGCGTCCCGGGAAGCAACTGAGCTAATGTGCGCGCTTTCTACGCAGCTCGTATGGGATTTATTATGAACTCGGTTTTTATCGTCGACGACCACCCGGTTGTCCGCCTTGCCATCCGGATATTGCTGGAACAGGAAGATTGTTATGAAATAGTAGGGGAAACGGATAACGGCGTAGACGCGATGCAGATGGTCCGCGAGTGCATGCCGGATCTGGTCATTCTCGATGTCAGCATTCCCAAGCTGGACGGCCTGGAAGTGCTAGCCCGCCTGGACGGAATGAATCTGCCGCTGAAAACCCTGGTGCTGACCGGACAGTCACCCTCGCTGTTCGCCATACGCTGCATGCAATCGGGAGCTGCGGGATATGTCTGCAAGACCGAAGACTTGAGCGAACTGATGAGTGCAGTCAAGGCAGTATTATCCGGCTACAATTACTTTCCCAGCCAGGCGCTGATCGGCGGCCGAAAAGATGAAGTCATCAATCCGGAAATGGAACTTTTCAAACTGGTCAATGACCGGGAACTGATGGTATTGCAACTGTTCGCCCAAGGCAGGACAAACAAGGAAATCGCCAAGGGCATGTTCCTCAGCAACAAGACCGTCAGCACCTACAAGCAATAATTTCATATGTACACAAAAAATTTCACGGAGCGTTACGTCGGCTAGGAACGGCAAATCTCAGTGCAAGAAGCCACCATCATCCCCTCTACTCAACCGGTTATCTCCTCATCTCGGCAAATGACACAGAAGAAAGAGAACATTCAGCAGAGCTTTTGGGATTTGTCCTACAGTCAGCGTCTGAGCTTCCCGGTAACGTCATCCTGCTCCAGCCTCGTGCTGGAATTCCCCAAGGACGAACAAGGAAGCTCACATAAGCGGATACGTGCCGAACCCGCCAAAGGGCTACAAGAATAGCGGCGTTGAACCTGTTGATATCCATGCCCAGCGTTGGGCCGAATACAAAGACTTTCCTCCGAAAGAAGAAGCCAAGCCCAACAGCTTGGGTTGTGTGTTCGCTAAGAGCTGCGATCTTCCAAACGGCATCATCGATCACAAGAGACTAGCCGGATTTATCCCTGTCGAGAAGGTAGGCAACTACGGCGAGTTTGCCATTCTCGGTGGTCGCGAAACGGATGCACAGGGAAATATTCCCCTCAAGAAAGTGAGCGGTGCTGTACCGGCAACACTGGGCACCCTTCTATTGGGTGGCGTTGCTACGGCTGCTGGTGTGTCTTGTGGCGGCCTATGCACTGCTGGAACTGCCATTGCTGGCGGTAGTGGTTTAACAGGTTCTAGTGCTGTTGGTGGAGTGCTGACTACTGGTGTAGCTGCTGGTGCTTTGGCTGGCTTTGTTGCATTGCTGTGGCCTTCCAGTCTGGGAGATAGCAGCCTGTACACAGAAGAACAACTTCAATCCCTCAAGCAAGGCCGCACGCGGCTTCGGATTCACGTTGAGCAACAGGCCGACGGCACCTTAAAAGGGTATGGGTACAACACCCAAAGCCGCACTGACTGGGAGATGATTCCAGTGGTGCAATTCGTTGAGCAAGGTTCTCAACAGGTCGCAGATTTTGGTGATGGGGTAACCCTGATATGGACGCCAGCCGTTGACCCGTCCAGCACGTCAGGAATCCCACCGTCAGAGGGTGCCCCTCAAGCGCCTCAGATATGGATTTATCCGCCATCTGAAAAAGCAGATAACATCATCGTCAACCCGATTTACCCGCCCGAGTACAAAGACTTCATTCTGGTATTTCCTGCTGACTCGGGAGTACAACCGCTTTACATCGTGATGAACGTCCGTAGAAAGCCAGGCACTGTTACTGGCCAAGGGCAGGACGTGGTAGGAGTCTGGCTTGCAGATGCTGGCGTAGGGTTGGGCGTACCTGCCCCCTCACAGATCGCAGATCAACTGCGGGGGCGTGAATTCAAGGACTTCGACTCATTTCGGCAAGCATTTTGGGAGCTGGTAGCCAACGACCCGGAGCTAAGTCAGCAGTTCAACGAACGCAATCTGAAAGGCATGTTGAATGGTCTGGCGCCTGTTACACCGAGAGCCGGACATGCAGGAAAGCGAATCGCATTTGAGCTGCACCACATCGAATTAATTAAAGATGGTGGTGAGGTGTACGATACCGACAACATAAATGTCGTCACCCCAAGGCGGCATATCGACATTCACAGGGGAGTTGAGTAATGGGATTGAAGATCCAATTGGCCGACTACACGGAACAGGAGTTCAAAGCTCTGATTCAGGCGATTGAAGATGCAAAGACTGAGGAAGAGCGTGGTGAGCTTGTCGATCACTTCAACAAGATTGTTCCCCATCCAGCAGGAAGCGACCTCCTATTTTATCCAGAAGCTGGCGAGGATGATTCAGCAGATGGCGTGGCACGCACAGTGAGCGACTATTGCCGGGCGAATGGTCTACCGGGCTTTAAGAACTGAGTGAAAACAAAAGCCCGCTCAAAGGCGGGCTCTAGACGTTTGCCTATTCAGGCCGTCAATTCGAGGATATGCTGTCCTTCTGTCAGTAGTTTTATGAAATCCTTTGCATCAGAGAAGTAGTTCTTAAACGCCATACGAATCTCTTCGTTCGTGTCCGCCTTTACGAGAACAACATCAAGGGTGGGATAGTCCCTCTCCAATCGAAATAGCTCCCTTAATGCATCTGGAGCTTCTTTAAAGCTCCTCACCTCGAGGCTGCCATCTTCTTTGAAAATGAGAATGGAGTTTCGACTGTCTGTGTACACCGTTTCCGAAGAATTCAGCCCTGTAAGGGTTCTGATGATATGAATCTCTTTATCAACAGCTTCAAATCTCTGCAGCAATTCCCCATCGCTATAATCAGGAAATGGACCAGTTTTGCGTTCGTGGGCTCTACTGAGAATCTCGCTGGCAAGAGCCATGCAATTTTCATATCTTTTGTCGCCCTGCTGGAACTTTGGCTGACTTTCAGTGATGAAGCCAATAACTTCAACTGCCGTTGCCCACGCATGTTGAACTAGGGTTCTATACTGGATTTCGAGTAACAGCCCACGGTACTGATCACCATTCTTTGACCGCACATCATATGAGTAGACATCGTGGATGCCTCTGTAGCCTGTTTGTTTCGGGCGCTTGATGTAATCGTATTTGTCGGTTTCATTTTTGCGCTTGTGATTGAATCGTGCCTTATGAAAGCTCTCGCGAAACTCATATAGTTCTTCAATCGAGCGAAATATGAGGCGACATCCCGCTACATCATCCATGCGGGATAGTTCCATCTTTGGAAGTCGCATCAACTTATGGAAGATCGTGTTCTTGCGTTTATGCCTTTGAGCAACAACGATTTGCTTACCTCGAGTGCGACTTCGCAAGCTCGCTTGGAATGTATTCAAGACGATACGGTGGGCAGCTCGCCACTCATCAATTACGTGCATATCTTCAACGCTCGCACGCTGGTCGCGGATGCTATAGCCAGCAGCATTGACGCGCGATTTCGAGCCCCCCGGAAAACCTACGACCATATCATTCACTCGATTTCGTCCTTGCTGGCAGCAATGCGCGATGGATTCTTGTTGGAGGGTATGAGAGGTGAAAAGAAAAAGCCACCCCTTGGCCCTGCCCAACCGGGAGCCCTTTCCAGACGCCCCCCACTGCCCGCCAAAATTTCTGGTGTTATTCGACAGTCGGTTGATTTTGAAGCACAGAAAATAATAACCGGTAGTTCTGCCTGAGGCGCTAAGCCAAGTGCGACAAGGCCAAATGGAAACCCGAGAAAAATAGAAATAACCCTGCACGCCCAGAGGCTCTTACAAGACCGCTAGGGGCACGCTGCTTTATATCAATCCCTCGACACAGAAAACAACAAAGCTCGCCTTGAGCGAGCTTGTAGGGCCTTCACAGGGGCTAGTTTTTCATAGCCCGCTGTACACTGCTCAGACTCACGCCAAGAGCCTTTGCCACCTTGCGAAATGAAGCCCCGTCTTCTGCCATTGCCTTGCGGATGGCTGCATCATCCACCGTCTTCACACGCCCCTTGTAGACACCAGCTGCCTTGGCCTTCTGGATGCCTTCTGCCTGACGTTCACGGATCAATGCACGCTCAAACTGAGCGACGCTGCCCAACAGGCCCAACATGAGTTCCTGCATAGGGCTGGCTTCGCCAGTGAAGTGGAGACCTTCCTTGTGGAACTGCACCGCCACACCCTTGGCAATCATCCCCTTCACCAGAGACAGCAGGTCTTCTAATGAACGAGCCAGACGGTCGATGCTGTGGACGTGAAGAACATCACCCTTGCGGATGTGGCGAAGCATTGCCTGTAGCTCAGGGCGGTCTGTTGTCGCTCCTGACACCCTGTCGGTGAACACTTCATCCAGTGCAACACCGTCCAACTGACGATCCGTGTTCTGGTCAACCGATGAAACCCGTACATAGCCGATGTTCGCCATATTCCCGCCTTCTGTATTCATTTGCCTCTAGAGGTTGGGATTGTGCATGTATTCGAAAATAGAAATCAACCCTATTGAATACAGATACTGTATTCACAGACAGACGGTCACTAGGGTGTACCTAATTGAATACGGGGTGGTTGCTCAGCACTTCAACCGTTTAACATGCACATTCATCCATAGGGGGGGGGAGCTGACCATGAGCACGATTCATTCGCTGACGATAAACGTTGAAGGGAAGTCTGCTGAGCATCTGAAGAAGCTACTCGAACTGGCGCTCTTTGAGCTTCAAGAGCTCCAGCAACGCTCATGGCGAAAGAGCGATGGTGATTCTGTGCCTCTGAAAATGAGTGGAGACATGGGCTGCTACACACTGGAATACAAGCTGGGATCACACGCACTCGTTGCTGCACAAGCCGATCTAGTCGCACAGGGATATCGAAAAACTGACGTTACCGAGTGGAGGACTGAGAATTACAGCGTGTTTGAACATGACGATAAGCCCCCGGTCCGTCTTTACTTGGAGTCTGTCCGAGTCGATGAGCATGACGTTGAAGAGCACGAAAAGTAAGCGTACGGCGAACTCACCTTCCGAACTCCAGCATTAAGGGCGATGGTGTCCGCGTATTTTTAAGCGGACGCAATCACCCTTATCGCCAGGATTTTCATGCGCCAACGAAGCTCTTATCCGAAACCGTTCAAAGCCCAGGTCGTTCAGGAATGCCTGCAACCAGGGGCAACCGTGTCGAGTGTTGCCATCAGCCACGGCATCAATGCCAATGTCATCCGCAAATGGATGCCGCTCTATCGAGACCAGCCTGCAGCGACTTCACTACCGGCATTCGTTCCGCTAAAAGCCGCACCTAAACGGCCAGCCGAAGCGTCAGTGATCATCGAGTTGCCCATGGCCGGCCAAGTGATCACAGTGAAATGGCCAACCTCAGATCCCGAGGGCTGCGCGCAATTTATACGGGCTGTGGCCCAATGATCCGCATCAATGCGATCTGGCTGGCCACCGAGCCGATGGATATGCGCGCCGGTACCGAAACCGCATTAGCCCGGGTGATAGCGGTGTTCGGTGCGGCGAAGCCGCACTGCGCTTATCTGTTCACCAATCGCCGGGCTAACCGGATGAAGGTGCTGGTGCATGATGGTGTGGGCGTCTGGCTTGCCGCGCGGCGCCTGAATCAAGGCAAGTTTCACTGGCCCGGCATTCGCCACGGCTGCGAGGTCGAACTCGACAGCGAACAACTCCAGGCGTTGGTACTGGGTTTGCCGTGGCAGCGAGTCGGCGCGGGTGGCGTGATCAGCATGCTGTAATCGCCGGCCATTTGACCGGTCTGCTTATCGTCGTTTCGGGCCTGCTCTGGCACAATCGGTGGCATGACTTTCTCGCCCAACCTCGACCAGATGACCCCGGAACAGCTTCGTGCCTTGGCGGCACAGGCGTTGCAGTTGCAGTCCCAAGTCGAGGCGATGAGCAGAAAGATCCAGAACGATGAAACCATCATCGAGCAGCTCACTTACGAAATTGCCCTGCTCAAACGCCACAAGTTTGCCAAGCGCAGCGAGCAAATCAGTCCGGCGCAAGGCAGCTTGCTGGATGACCTGCTCGATACAGACCTTGAAGCTATCGAGGCAGAGCTGAAACAGCTCCTCCCAGCTTCGTCACAGGCCGAGCCACGGCAATCCCCCAAACGTGCGCCATTGCCACCGCAGTTTCCACGCACGGTGATTCGTCACGAACCGGAAAACACTCAGTGCGCTTGTGGCTGCCAACTTCAACGCATCGGCGAAGACGTTAGCGAGAAGCTGGATTACACGCCAGGCGTGTTTACCGTCGAGCAGCATGTACGTGGTAAATGGGCCTGCCGTCAGTGCGAAACACTGATCCAAGCGCCGGTGCCAGCGCAGGTTATCGACAAAGGTATCCCGACCGCAGGCTTGCTGGCCCACGTAATGGTGGCCAAGTTTGCCGATCACTTGCCGCTGTACCGGCAGGAGAAAATTTTTGGCCGCGCCGGGCTGGCAATCGCTCGCTCGACCTTGGCCCAGTGGGTCGGACAAACCGGTGTGCGGCTCCAGCCGCTTGTCGATGCACTGCGTGAAGCCGTGCTGAACCAAGGTGTGATTCACGCTGATGAAACACCGGTGCAAATGCTTGCGCCGGGTGAGAAGAAAACCCACCGAGCCTATGTCTGGGCCTACAGCACGACGCCGTTTTCGGCGCTCAAAGCTGTGGTTTACGATTTCAGCCCAAGCCGTGCAGGCGAACATGCGCGCAACTTCCTGGGCGACTGGAACGGCAAGTTGGTCTGCGATGACTTCGCTGGCTACAAAGCAGGTTTTGAGCAAGGCATCACTGAAATCGGCTGCATGGCCCACGCCCGTCGCAAGTTTTTCGACCTGCATGTTGCGAACAAAAGTCAGTTGGCCGAACAAGCGCTGCACTCGATCAGCGGCTTGTACGAAGTCGAGCGCCAAGCGCGGGACATGAGTGATGAAGATCGTTGGCGAATACGTCAGGAAATGGCGGTACCGATCTTCAAAAAACTGCATGACTGGATGTTGGCCCAGCGCGACTTGGTGCCCAACGGATCAGCCACGGCCAAAGCCCTCGACTACAGCCTGAAACGCTGGGTAGCGCTGACGCGCTACCTGGACGATGGAGCTGTGCCGATCGATAACAATCAGGTCGAGAACCAGATACGGCCATGGGCACTCGGGCGCTCGAACTGGCTGTTTGCCGGGTCGCTGCGCAGTGGTAAACGGGCGGCTGCAATCATGAGCCTGATCCAGTCGGCACGCATGAATGGGCATGATCCGTATGCCTATCTCAAAGATGTGCTGGCGCGGCTGCCGACACAGCGGGCCAGTGAGATCGGGCAGTTGCTGCCGCATCAGTGGGTGCCTGCCTAACTTACGCAAGGTGAGTTGGGCGGACGCTTACCACGAAAAGAACAACTTTTCCTTTTGACGACGCCATTTCTCGCAGACTTTCGACTTTCGTGGTCGTAGCTATTGCCGGAGCTTGAGAATCACGGCGGTGATGGCGGATGCATTTGCATCGAGAGTCTGCAATGCGGTTCTGACATTCAAATGAACAACAGGCTCGCCCTGTGCCCTTACCCACAGGGACAACTCTTCGATTGCAGTGGCTATGGCATGTTGGTTGTGCAACAGGAGCGTGAGTGCATCCGCTGTAGCGATATTGGCTTCTGGGCTATCTGGCATGGAGTCATCCTTGAGAGGTGTGAGGGAGCCTAACGACACCCTCACGATGAAGCTATTTACCCTTTTTCTTCGGGCTTGGTTTCGGGATGGTTTCTACTGTTGTCGTCTTCGGATTTTTCTTAGCTTCTTCGATGGGAATGAACTGCCCGCTCCCAGAATCCCTGCCACGCTTATTAGCCATACCTTGCTCCTTGATAGCCTATCGCCACGTCGACGACACCATTAAAGCTAGTTCAGGAAGGTCTTTCCGCAAGGTCACCGGGGAGCGCGTGCTTTTGCATAAATCAGCGATTCCGGCTCAAGCTGCCGTTTTAACGAAGAATCCTCAGATAGAAGCGTCTACACAGAGTCGAGCTTATCCATAGAATACTGGAAGCCTCGTAATTGCTGGTTTAGAGGATAGCTACCTAAGAACCTCCGTTTTTATAACCTACCTTGCCAGCATCACTTTCTATGGGTTTAAGCAGGGTTTTTAGGGGTTCCCTGATGATTTTTTACACAAATACTTCCGAATTGCTTACCGAGACTGGTAACAACTACCGCCTTCCTATCAAACCTGCATACACGCTCTTCTTGATGCTGCTCAATAACTTGCTTCATCGCTACTACGGTTTCGCTACCCTCTAATTCATCATAGACTCCGGAGCCTGTGTAACTGTAATTCTCTGGGATTTGGATCAGGCCAAGACGACAAAGGTTATCCAAGTAGCTTGGAATCAGATCTGACACCTCCAAACTTGCCTCTCGCCCAAACAGAGAGACATTCTTCATAGCATCAAATCCCCCCCCATTTGCCTTTGATTCTGAACGAATAGTAATTAATGGAAACGGCACTACACGCATGAAATATGCTATTAATCTCGCTTCATCGGGAGTGAGTTGCTTGATGATTTCCACGAACGCGGGGTGAGCGCCATCGGCGGTGCTCTTATCCATCGCAGCAGCAAGGAGGTTGGCGTACATGTCTGTTAATGATTCTTCGTGTCCCGCATACCGGAGCGCTTCAATAGCGGGGCCTGCGACGTTTGGTTTGGGCGTTATGATGTCTTCAGCAGGAATATCTTTGAGGCGGTCTGCAACCTTGGTATCGATGAACGCCTGAAACTGTTCATAACCCCAGACCAAGCCGCTAACCGGTGCGAGAGCCATGTTCACAGCCTTGCAGACTGTTTCCAGTGTCTTTCCAAGCTGCTTTGCGGCTGGCTGAAGCATGTCATCGTAAATGGGGATCGCCTTCACTAATCCGGTAGCGGCTTCTATGGTGCCCTTGACGGTGTTGCTACGTTCGCCGCTCTCTTCCTCGCTCATGTACCGCTCCTAGGGTGTCGTCTTCTGTGAAATTAACGGCGAGATCAAAGCCCTTGTAGCAGCTCTGACAAGGTTATTCCCAATCCATCAGCAAGCACCTTGGCCGCATCTAGGCTGGGGTTAGCTGTGCCCGTCTCAATTCGTGACATGTACGTACGAACGAACCCGCACCGATCAGCGAAAGCTTCCTGACTGAAGCCCTGACTGGTGCGTAGTTCTCGGATTCGTTGGCCGAAGCCCTTTCTCAGATTCTGATTTGGCTGCATGCCCGAATGATGGTGGGACGTGCTCCAATCGTGAACACACCAGCTGATGACACACTAACTGATACATTGATATCCTTGTTGCCCACCAGCTTGCACCTGAAAGGGATGCCCCATGAACGAAAAACTGTTTTTACTCACCAACCAGAAGAAGACGACAAATCACATCCTGCACGTGATTCTGACGGTGCTGACAGGAGGACTATGGCTGCTGGTGTGGGGGATAACCATGCGCAGCAATGACGCCCACAACAAGAGAATCGACATGCAGATTAATCAGATCATGCTTTACAAAACACAGGGGCTGAGTGACACCGATACGTACCAGCAGATCAAAAAAGACGAACTAAACTACGACGTACTTCAAGGCCGAGTGATATTCGTGATTCTGGTTGTCGTGTTCCTCTACTTCTATCTCCGATAAGCCAGCACCTTCGAAAGGACACATGACTCGATGAAAAAACTGATTCTTTCAGCAGCCCTGCTTGCACTCAGCACCTCCAGCCTTGCAGGGGGACTATCCGAAGAAGAAAACGACATATCGAAATGCGTTGGATTCATTGCATCACAAAAGTACATAAACCCAAAGATGATGGATAACTCTAGCGATATCGCTGGAGTCAAGATGAAAGCAGTAGCTGCGAAGAACAAGTATCCAGCAACCACGCTGAGGATAATGACAGATACCTCAAGCAACACCGCCAGCATAATAGTCAACTACTTCACAACAGCCGCAAAGAACAATGACAAAGAGAAAATCAATGACATCTATCGACGTGGCATTGCCACCTGCAAGAAGTCGGGACTAACCATAAGCCAAGTAAACGATAAGTTCACTGTCACAGTGGACGATATAGATGATGCACTATAACCGCACAACTCCAAATGGAACGCTTGTAGCACAGTGGCCAGTTCAACAGATGATGTGTGTTAGCCAAGCGGAGCTTGAAGGGATAATGCCTCCTAGCTTCGCCAGTGTTCTCGCACCGAAAACTTTAGTTTTCAACAATTCATCCAAACATGAGAATCAACCCATGACCTACCGGTCAAGCAACACAACAAAACACTAAAATCAAATCAAGCTCTTGTCTTTGATCTTGACTCTATTTTTTGGTGCACGGTTCTTGTTAATCGTTTTTGCTATTCGTTCTTGTTAAATATCGTTCTTACTACAGGCTCATTCTGACCTACCCCACGAGGTTCAATGTGACCTACCGCAAGTGTCAGGATGAGCTATGACAGGTATAAGGATGAGCTACGGAGGTGTCAACCTGAGCTTCGGACTTCCCCCCACTGAGGCTCATCATCCGAATAGTCTTGTACGCTCGGATGGAAGCTCACCGGTTCAGGAGGCACGATCACTGGCTTCGTGTATGTCACCGATACAGGGAATATGATTGGTGCATATTCTGAACGCTCTTCCTGCATCTGCTGCACCAATGGCAGTGGCGAAGGCTTAGCTTTTACAACAGGCGCCAGCATCAAGTCTTGAACGATGGTGTAACTGTTGGAGTGAGCACACCCATGCATCCGACGCTGAGTCTTTTTCATGTAACCATGTTTACTCAAGAGACCAATGAATCGCTTCACCGTGCTGACACTGCAACCAGTGAACTTGGCGATTTCATCTTGGTTATCAAACCAGTCTTTGCGTTGGGCGATGAAGAAGTCGTATCGGTCTTTCATCCAGACCCAAAGAATCTTGTCTTGACCACTGAGAGCCAAGTGTTCACCAGTTGTTAAGCTAACCCATTGCGTGGCAGCCATTAAGGGGCGTGGCAGTTTGCAGAATGATTCGGTCATGCGATTGTTCTCCTGTGGTTAGTTCGATCTATAGACGTTACCTCGGGTATTGCCGGTTAGTAGATAATTGCAGACAACACTCTACCGATCATCTGGCACTGTATGAGTGCGGGACGTATTCGGCATGTTTGGCTGAGGGTGTGAACTCTACACGAGGCGCCACTTTCTGTCAATCCATCAGTTGACGTGGCGTGAACTTGTTGATCTAGAAAATGGCAATAACATCATTGGTGCCCAGTCTATTCCTCGCCCATTGCAGTGCGAATCTGTAGAAAACTGATTTCCGGTGCGGAATGCGCCCTTTGCTTGGTTCGCAGGCTCGTTAAGTCCCGTAAACACGGGATGAAACTGATGTTGGGGATTGAAGTGTGGCGAAAGTGCGTTGCGTTTTTAACTAGTTTTGGAGGGTTTTGAAGGGGTTTTCAAGACAGTCACCCCTTCGGCGAACCTACCATCCATTTCAATCTGATGTTTCGTACTGGCGTCGCAGGTCTTCATAATCCGCCTCATCCCACGTCGATTCCCCCGCCACTTCCTCAAACGGTTCCCAGTACGGGTAATCTTCCTCTGGCCCTTTCAGGATCAACATGAGCTTGTCACCCTGCATCAGCCTGTATCGGTTCTCCTTTCGATCAACGCCCGCGTAGCGATATGTAATACCGGAATCAGAGACGAGACGACCATCAGGATGAATCGTGATTTTGTAACCAACGCTACGGAGCAAAGCGGAGAGGCGCTGAGGATCGTTTCGCTCAAGCTCCCACACTCTGCCCTGTTCGATCCATCCGTTAGCTGACGGAACTACAGTGGCTTTCAGCACGGCCAATTCTCGCTCGGTGGCCTCCCGTACTTCTTGCACCTGCTGGAGCTGGGCTAACACTTCAGGAATGGCACCTACAGTCAAAATTGCAGAGGATAGCTCCTGCAACTGTTTGGAGACTTCAAGTAGTTTGGATTCAGCGGCAATGATCGCCTTTTCATTCACGCCACTATGCTCGCGGCTTGCAACCTCCAAAGCAGCGGTGACAGATGTGTATTTGTAAACCGTATCAATGATTTCTTTGGGAATCACTTTCTTGTTATCGCAACCATTCAGTTCCTGCCGCTTCCTGCACCTCATGGAAACCTGAACACCTTGGATGGTGCGCATGATGAAGTTGTGGCCACAGCATCCGCATTTCACCAACCCTACAAGAAAATGAGTGGCTGTCTTTGCTCTGGGGGCCGTCTTGCGTTTCTCGCCTTCAATCTGTGCAAGCTGATACAGCGAGATGTCTACGATTGGTTCGTATACCTGTGAGCCATTCCATCGCCCTATCGCAGCCTCATTACGAAGCCAGCCCTCCACACCTGGCCCAGACGTTTTAGCTAGTGCAGCAATACCAGACTCACGCATCCGTTTCGCAATGACTGCCTTACCAAGTCCTGATGTGTACAACTCAAAGGCTTGTTTCACCTGAGCTGCAACCTCTTGGATCACAACACCATGCGAGGTAAGCCATACGGGCGTAATACGTTTGGGCGTCTTACCCTCTGCCGCAAGCCTACGGCGAGAGTCGTAGGAGGCCGTGAGACGACGGCTCAAGTTATCGCTGTACTGGCGAGCAGCTTGGATTTTACCCAGCAGAATGTAGATGGAACCGCCATCCAAGCTCTGGCGTGTGTAGGCGACATTGTCGTCAAGGGTAATGATGGATATGCCAGCGTCCAGAATCGGTGCGATAACTCTTGTAAGCATATCCAGCGTGTCTAGGCGTCCCGCCCTGTCGATAGACTCAACCAAAACAGCATCCCCCGCCTGAATCACGCCAGCTTTTACAGCGGCTAGCAACTCAGCAAAACCACCCCCTTCTTTGATGTGATCGCCCTTCCAACCGCTCTTGCCCAAGTCTTGGAACGTCAGGTCACCCAAAGCGTAATTGGGGTGTCGATGTAACCAGCTACCGACCATTGCCTGCTGACGCTCAAGGCTTGAGCCCTTCTTTTGAATGGCACTGGAGAATCGTGCGTAGCTGAATGCTGTAGGCATGGCGCCCTCTGACCGTTACTTGAACGCCTATTGTATACATATGAAAACCTTACAAGAAACGCCTGATGCAGAAACTGAAAGCCAAGACCCTTGTAGAGTTGATCGAAATGGCCAAACGCAACGCGGTAGTGTGAGAAAACGGATGCCCACGCGCTTTAAGGATTATCTGACAATCATCACGGGAATACTCCTGTGCCTGTCAGCGCATGCAAAACCCGGCGATGTCACCGGCTTCGCCCTGCTCAGCCGTTCAGGCCCTGGCCATATGGAGGTGCGGCTCGACAAGGAGCAGAGCCGCTGGCTGCAGGACAGGCGGGGGTTGGTCCTGGGCACTTCGTCCCCGGATTATCCGCCCTTCGATATCACTGCCAGCGGGCGTGACTACGAAGGGATCACGGCGGACTACGCGGGCATTCTCTCCGGCGCCCTCGGGCTGCCCATCAAGGTACACAGCTTCGCCACCCGGGAAGCCGCCATCCAGGCTCTGGAGGACGGGCAGATCGATCTGCTGGGCAGCGCCAACGGCTTCGAAGCCGTCAACAAGAACATCTCGCTGTCGATCCCCTACGCCATCGACCAGCCGGTGCTGGTCACCCGCGAGGGTGAAACCCGCTCGCTGACCGATGGCCTGGCCGGGATGCGCCTGAGCATGGTCTATCACTACCTGCCCCTGGACGAAATAAAGGCCCAGTATCCCGAGGCGATCATCCAGTTCTATCCCTCCTACCTCAATGCCATCAACGCCGTGGCCTTCGACCAGGCCGACGTGTTCCTGGGCGACACCATCTCGACCCACTACCTGATCAACAAGGGCTACCTGCGCAATGTGAAAATGGCCAACTTCGGCAAGCATGAAGCCTACGGTTTCAGCTTTGCCGTACAGGGTGACGAGCCTTTGTTGCTGGGCATCGTCAACAACATCCTCAAGGCCATCCCGACCGGCGAGCGTGAAAGCATCGCGCAACGCTGGAGTGCCGGCAGCGATATCCTGCTGACCGATCACAAGTTGCAACTGAGCCCCCGCGAAGAGCAATGGCTCAAGGCCAATCCGCAGGTGCGCGTGGTAGTCAACGAGGCCCTGGCCCCGATCACCTTCTTCGATGCCGATGGCAATTTCCGTGGCGTGACCGCCGACCTGCTGGAACTGATCCGGCTGCGCACCGGCCTGCGCTTCGAAATCCAGAAGTCCCGCAGCCTGGACGACATGATCAGCCGGATCGACAGTGGCAAGGCCGATATCATCGCCGCCATCAGCCCGACCAACGCCCGGGAGGACCGCCTGCACTTCAGTCGGCCCTACATGGAGAACTCCTTCGTCCTGCTCACCACCAAAGGCCGGGATAGCCCCGTCAATCTCGAGCAGATGCAGAACAAGCGCCTGGCCATCACGCGCGGCAACCCCCTGATCGATTACCTGCGCCGCGAGTTCGCACAGATCCGTCTGGTGGAAACCGACGACAGCCTCAAGGCGGTCGAACTGCTTGCCCAGGGCCAGGTGGAAGGCGCGGTGGGGTCGCTGGTGATCGCCAACTACCTGATCGCCTCGCAAGTGTTCGACGACAAGCTGCAGATCAGCGCCACCATCGGTACCCAGCAAGCGGTCTTCACCCTCGCCACCGCCCGTGGCGCGACCGAACTCGGCTCGATCCTCGACAAGGCACTGCTGAGCATCGCTCCCGACGAACTGGGGATCGTCAACAGTCGCTGGCGGGGCTATACGCCAGCTTCCGACAGCTACTGGCGCAACTATCATCGGCTGATCATCCAGATCATCATCGGTGCCAGCGTGCTGTTGCTGCTGTCACTGGGCTGGAATGCCTACATGCGCCGCCAGATCAGGCAGCGCCAACTGGCGGAACGGGCCCTGAGCGACCAGTTCGAATTCATGCGCGCCCTGGTCAACGGCACCCCGCACCCGATCTACGTGCGTGACCGCCAGGGCCTGTTGCAGACCTGCAACGACAGTTATCTGGAAGCCTTTTCGGCGAAGCTGGAAGATCTGATCGGCAAAAGCGCGCTGGAGGGCGCACGCGCCCTCGGCAACGAACAGGAAGCCGGCCAGTACCAGGCCGATTACCTGCGGGTCATCGAGGAAGGCAAACCGCTGATCTGCGACCGCACGCTGCACATCGGCGGCCGCGAGCTGACGCTCTACCACTGGATACTGCCCTACCGGAACTCGCTGGGAGAGGTGCAAGGCATCATTGGCGGCTGGATCGACATCAGCGAGCGGCGCCAGTTGGTCGAGGAACTGCGCAGTGCCAAGGAACAGGCCGACGAGGCCAACCGGGCCAAGAGCACCTTCCTGGCGACCATGAGCCATGAAATCCGCACGCCGATGAACGCGGTGATCGGCATGCTGGAACTGACCCTCAAACGTGCCGACCAGGGACATCTGGATCGCCCGGCCATCGAGGTCGCCTATAACTCGGCCAGGGATCTGCTGGAACTGATCGGCGATATTCTCGATATCGCCCGTATTGAATCCGGTCGTCTGAGCCTCTCTCCCGAACGGGTCAACCTGGAGGAGCTGGTGGAGTCGGTCGTTCGCGTCTTCGATGGCCTGGCGCGCCAGAAAAGCCTGAGCCTGGTGATCGAGGCGCCAGCCCGTGAGCAACGCTGCGATGTGCTGGTCGACCCACTGCGTTTCAAACAGATTCTGTCCAACCTGATCAGCAATGCCATCAAGTTCACCGAGCGGGGCCAGGTCAGCGTCGGCCTGACCCTTCAACCCGGCGAATCGGCACGACAGGTCCAGGTACAACTGCGGGTCGAAGACACCGGCATCGGGATCAGCGAAGCCGACCAGATGCGTCTGTTCCAGCCCTTTGCCCAGGCCGACAACTCCGGGCAACTGGCCCGCAGTGGTGCCGGACTCGGTTTGGTGATCTGCCGCAGCCTCTGTGAAATGATGGGCGGAACGCTGACGCTTGCCAGCGTTCCGGGCCAGGGCACGCAGGTCAACGTTTCCCTGCGGCTGGACAGTCTGGAACCGCTACAGGGACAGGTCGAACGTGAACCGCAGATATCTCCTGCCGTGCATGAACTGAATGTTCTGGTGGTCGACGACCACCCCGCCAACCGTCTGTTGATGTGCCAGCAACTGGGCTACCTGGGCCATCGATACAGCACCGCACAGAATGGTGCCATCGGCTTGCAGATCTGGAAGAACGAGCATTTCGACCTGGTGATCGTCGATTGCAACATGCCTGTCATGAATGGTTATGAGCTGACCCGGCAGTTGCGCGAGCACGAAACACAACATGCGCTGCCGCGCTGCACGGTGTTCGGCTTTACCGCCAATGCCCAGCCGGAAGAGCGCACCCGCTGCCTTCAGGCCGGGATGGATGACTGCCTGTTCAAGCCGATCAGCCTGACCGCACTGAACAGCAAGCTCGCCGACCTGCGCGCATTGCCTTTCGAGCCGCCGTTCAGTGTCGAAGGCCTGTACGCCTTGACCGGCGGCGAACCCAAGTTGGTTCGTCGACTGATGGACGAGTTGCTCAACAGTTGCCAGGCCGACCGTCAGGAATTGCAGGCAATGCCCCTGGAACTCGGCGCCACGGCCTTCATCGATCTGGCGCACAAGATCAAGGGCGCGGCCCGCATCATCCAGGCCGCGAGACTGGTCGAGGATTGCGAGGCGCTGGAAACCGCCTGCGAGCGCAATGCCCCGGAGACTGCAGTCGAAAGTGCCCGCGCGGCGGTCATCCAGACCCTCTCGACGCTGGAGGATGCCTTGCGGCAGTACCTTGACGGACAGGAGAGAAAAAAATCCGCGAAGGATGGCTCCGCCGCCCAGACAAATCCCCCCGAAATGGAGTAAAACAGACTGGGTGGCGCCTTGTCCGTGTCCGCCCCACCTCAGGCAGGGCCATGAAGGACAATGCGACCGCCTGCCTCTTGGGCTAAGCATCGGCTGCCCCTGGACGCTGAGCAGTGCACCGCACCACCAAGGAGATAGCTGCGATGCCCAGTTCGACGCCCATGCGCAAGCGCCGGTTTCCCCTGCACATCCATATCAGCATCCTGTTCACCTGCCTGCTGCTGCTGACCGGCACCCTTCTGGGGATATTCAACTACCGGCACACCACCCGCATCATCCTCTCCAGCAGCGAAAAGCTCTTCGGCAAGATCCAGGAGGATGTTCAACAGGACCTGCAAAACACCTATCAACCCATTCGACATCTGCTGAGCCTGCTGGCCATCGATAAATGCAACTCGGCAACTACCCTGGCAGAACGCCTGGCCCTGCTCAGGCCCTTCACTCAGGCACTCAATGACAACCCCGACCTCGCCTCGCTGTACCTCGGTTATACCGACGGAGACTTCTTCATGGTCCGGCCGCTGCGCGATCCGGCCGTGCGGGCCTACGTCAAGGGGCCAGCGAATGCGGCCTTCCAGGTCTGGAGCATCGAGCGCGATGCCAGCACCGGCAGCCTGCAATCGCAATCACTGTTCTACGATGCCGACCTGACCTTGATCAGTCGCCAGGAGAATCACGAAGAGATCTACGATCCACGCACCCGCACCTGGTTCGGCACGGCCCTGGGCGACATCGGCCAGATCACCACCACGCCCTACGTGTTTTTCTCCACCCACAATGTTGGCACCACACTGGCCCGGCGCAGTTCCTCGACGGTGGTGATCGCCGCCGACCTGACCCTGGCGGACCTGTCGGCCACTCTGCGCAAGCACAAGGTCACTCCCGATACCGAGATCGTCCTGTTCGACGACCAGGGCAACGCGGTGGCCTATCCCGACTATGACAAGTTGAGCGCCTTGGGTGACGAGCGGCTGATGCCGGTCCGTGACTTGAGCCCTGCGTTGCAACAGTTCATGGACCCGGCCAATACACGCGACCATCACATGCGTACCCGGGATAGGCAATGGATCGTCGCCCGCAGCACTCTCTCCGAAGGCGGGCCGACCGGCCTGCAATTGGCCCTGCTGGTGCCAGAGGACCAGTTGCTGGCCGAGGCCTATCAGCTACGTTGGCAAGGCGCGCTGCTGACCCTGGCGACATTGCTGCTGTGCCTGCCGCTGGGCTGGCTGACCTCCAGGCTCCTGGTCAAACCCCTGAATGCGCTGGTCCGTGAGGCCGATGCGATCCGCAGCTTCAACTTCAACTACCCGG
Organism: Pseudomonas asplenii; assembly: GCF_900105475.1. Taxonomy (NCBI): domain Bacteria; kingdom Pseudomonadati; phylum Pseudomonadota; class Gammaproteobacteria; order Pseudomonadales; family Pseudomonadaceae; genus Pseudomonas; species Pseudomonas asplenii. Next base: position 6,252,857 of record NZ_LT629777.1, read on the forward strand.
CCACGCCGAGTTCGCCCGTGCTGGAAATCGACCAGTTGACGGTGTCGATGAGTCGCATGAAGAGCACCCTCGCCAGTTTCTTCGAAATATCCGCCAGCCTCTCGGCGGAAACCCGCTTCGAACAATTACTGCAGCGGGTACTCAACGAAACGATGAAGATCGGCCAGGCCCGGGCGGGCCTGCTCTACCTGGTCAACGGCGAAAACCGGCGGCTCGAGCCGCAGGGTCTGATCATCGACGGCGTCCAGCAAAATCCGCAAGCGTTCGACATCCGCAGCGATGCCGCCACGGATAGCCGGCGAGCAAGCTGGCTGAGCCAACTCGACAGCCACGACAATACGGTCAGCACCCTGGGCTTCGAGCAGGCCGAAGACTTGCAGAAGGTGATGCTCGCCCTGGAAATGCCGAGCGTTCACCTGATCGGCATCCGCCTGCATAACCGTCACGGCGAAACCGTCGGCGTCCTGGCACTGCTGCTACCCGACAGCGGCACCGAAAACGATCTGGAAAGCCTCAAGCCGGACCGGATCGCCTTCATCAGCGCGATATCCGGTACCGCGGCGGCGTGCATCGAGAGCCAGCACCTGCAGGTCAGGCAGAAACAACTGCTCGACGCATTCATTCAACTACTGGCAGGCGCCATCGACGCCAAGAGCCCCTATACCGGCGGCCATTGCCAACGTGTCCCGGTACTGACCATGATGCTGGCCAAAGCCGCCGCCGCCAGCGAGCAGCCGGCATTCAAGGACTACGTCCCGTCGGAAGATGAGTGGGAAGCCTTGCACGTGGCCGCCTGGCTGCATGATTGCGGCAAGATCACGACGCCTGAATATGTGGTCGACAAGGCGACCAAGCTGGAGACCCTCAACGACCGCATCCATGAAATACGCACGCGCTTCGAAGTCCTCAAACGCGATGCCTGGGTCGACTATTGGCAGGCGCGCGTGCTGGAGGGCGGCGATGAACAGGCGCTCGCGGCGACGCGCGATGCCCGCCTGAATGCCCTGGACGATGACTTTGCCTTTGTCGCCCAGTGCAACCTCGGCAGTGAGGCCATGGCCGAGGCCGACCTGGAACGGCTACGCGGCATCGCCCAACGCACCTGGATACGGACCCTGGACGATCGCCTCGGCGTCTCCTGGGAGGAGAACCGACGGCAGGCGCGCACGCCCGCCCCCAACCTGCCCGTCAGCGAATACCTGCTGGCCGACAAGCCCGAGCACCTGCTCGAACGCAACGACAGCGAACAGATGCCGGCCAACAACCCCTGGGGGTTCCAACTCGACGTGCCGTTTTACAAGTTCAACCGGGGCGAGCTCTACAACCTGAGCATTACCCGGGGCACCCTGACCCACGAAGAACGCTTCATCATCAACGATCATATGGTGCAGACCATCATGATGCTCAGTCGCCTGCCCTTCCCCGGGCACCTGTCGACGGTCACGGAAATCGCGGGCGGTCATCACGAGAAAATGGACGGGACCGGCTACCCGAAACGGCTGAAACGCGAACAGATGAGCCTGCCGGCGCGCATGATGGCGATTGCCGATATCTTCGAGGCGCTGACCGCCGCCGATCGCCCCTACAAGAAAGCCAAGTCGCTGAGCGAGGCGCTGGGCATCATGGCCGCGATGTGCCGGGATGCCCACATCGACCCGCAGTTGTTCGAACTGTTCATGCAGGAGGAAATCTACCTGCAGTACGCCAACAGTTACCTGCAACCCCAGCAGATCGACGCAATCGACGTACCAGGGCTGCTGGCCAAGGCCGGGCTACAAGGCTGAACCCGCCTCAGCAATCGGTCAGGCGCAGGAAAATCGCCGCCAGTTGCTCGATGCCGGCCTGATCGGCCTCGGTGAAACGGGCCAGGCGCGGGCTGTCAAGGTCAAGTACGCCGATCAGGCGGCCGTCCTTGACCAGCGGGACCACCAGTTCACTGTTCGATGCGCTGTCACAGGCAATATGCCCGGCAAACGCATGCACATCCTCGACCCGTTGAGTCTGCAGACTGGCCGCCGCCGCCCCGCAGACCCCGCGGCCGAAGGGAATCCGCACGCAGGCGACCTGCCCCTGGAACGGTCCGAGCACCAGCTCGCCATCGCGATTGAGGTAGAAACCCGCCCAGTTCAGGTCGTCCAACTGATTGAACAGAAACGCTGAGAACTGCGCCGCGTTGGCGATGAAATCCCGCTCGTCCGCCAGCAGCGACTCCAGTTGTGCATGGAGCAATCCGTAGCCGTCCAACCCAGCTCCCGCTTTTTGCAAATCGATCATCGTGCCTGCTCCAACAACTTCAATCCAACCCAGTAACGTGCAAACTGATAGGCACAGCGACCATTGCGATTACCCCGTCCGGTGGCCCAGCGTACCGCCAGGACATCCAGCTCGGCATCGCGCTGCCATGGCAAGCCGGCCTTGCGCGCCAGCTCGCCGATCCAGTGCTCGACCACACTGAGGTAGTGCTCCTGGGTGAACGGATAGAACGACAGCCACAGCCCGAATCGATCAGACAGGGCTATCTTGTCCTCCACCGCTTCGCTGGGATGCAACTCGCCGTCCACGCGTTGCCAGTTCTCGTTGTCGCTTTCCTTCTCCGGGACCAGATGCCGCCGGTTCGACGTCGCATACAGCAGCACGTTATCCGGGGCCTGCTCCAGCGAACCATCGAGGACGCTCTTGAGCACCCGATAGTCGCCCTCGCCGGACTCGAACGAAAGGTCGTCGCAAAACAGTACGAAACGTTGCGGCAGTTTCATCAGTTGTTCCACCACCCGTGGCAGGTCCGCCAGGTGATCCCGCTCGATTTCGATCAGGCGCAGGCCGGCACCGGCATGTTCGGCCAGCAGGGCTCGTATCAGCGAAGACTTGCCGGTACCTCGCGACCCCCAGAGCAGGGCGTGGTTGGCCGGCAGGCCATCGATGAACTGCCGGGTATTGCGTGCCAGTTGCTCACGTTGCCTGTCGACGCCGATCAGGTCGGACAGACGCATGTCCAGACTGACCTCAAGCGGCAACAGAAAACCGCTGCGGCCTTCGCGCTGCCAGCGCGCCGCCAGACAACGATCCCAGTCGATCACCTGGCGGGGGGCGGGCAACAGCGGCTCCAGGCGGGAGAGGAACGCGTCGGCGCGCTCCAGAAAGGCATTCAATCGGGCATCCACGACTTTTCCTCGGGCAAGTTCACACTCATGATGTCGCGTCGGCGCCACACGGCGCCTGAAAATCAAGCAGGCTGTTTCGGCAGGCAGTTGATCAAGGCCACCGGGCTTGTCTGTCGGCGGTTCCTGAGGATCAGCTATGCTTGCCCGGCGAAGGGAAACGAACGTGGTGCATCATCCCATGGATATAAAATTCACCCAGCGCTTGTCCTACAAGCAAGCCCGGTTGACCGTGATAGTCGGGTTCATTCTGGGAACGCTGCTCAGCCTGCTGCAGATCAGTCTCGATTATGCCAGCGAAAATGCCTCCATCAATCGCGAAATCCTTTCCCTGCTGGAAATCAGCCACAACCCGGCCTCCAGAATCGCCTATAACATCGACGCCGAACTGGCTCAGGAACTGGCGCTGGGCCTGTTGCACTCACCGGCGGTGCTGCGAGCGCAATTGATCGACAACAACAACTCTGTCCTGGCCAGCGTCGAACGGCCGCGCCAGACCGGCCGCTACCGGGCGATCAGCGACATGCTGTTCGGCGCTGACCGGCAGTTCGAAGACCGGTTGTTCCTCAATCATCTGCCCAAGGACTCCCTCGGCACCCTGCAGTTGGATATCGATACCTACACCTTCGGCATCCGCTTCCTCAAGCGCGCCGAGATCACCCTGCTCAATGGACTTATCCACGGACTGATCCTGACCGGTATCCTCCTGACGCTGTTCTACATGATGCTGACCAAGCCCCTGGTCAAGGTCATCCACGCCCTCGCCAGCACCCAGCCGGGGGCGCCCAGACAGGCACGGCTGGAGTATCCGCCCGGCCATGAAAAGGACGAGATCGGCATTCTGGTCAAGGTGGCCAACCAGCAGTTCGATACCATGGCCACCGAGATCCAGCAGCGGCGCAACGCCGAAAACCGCCTGACCGACTACCTTGGGCAACTGGAAAACATCGTCTCGGCCCGCACCACCGAATTGAAGGCGATCAACGCCCGCCTGAGCCAGTCCAACCAGGAGCTGGAAATCGCCCGCAGCACCGCGCTGAACATGGCCCAGGCGCGCTCGGCGTTCCTGGCCAACATGAGCCATGAAATCCGTACACCGTTGAATGGCCTGCTCGGCATGATCGCGCTATCGCTCGACAGTTCGCTGAATGCCGAGCAACGCCAGCAGTTGTCGATTGCCCATGACTCGGGAAAGGTTCTGGTGGAACTGCTCAACGATATTCTCGACCTGTCGAAGTTCGACGCCGGGCAACTGGATCTGGAGAGGATCCCCTTCGACCTCGGTGCCCTGGTCGAGGACACTGCCAACCTGCTCTCGCAGAACGCCGCGCCAAGTGTCGAACTGGCCTGCCTGATCGAGCCGCAGTTCCCGGCCCTGGTGCTGGGTGACCCGACCCGGGTACGGCAGATCGTCAGCAACCTGCTGTCCAATGCCTTGAAGTTCACCCGTTTCGGTCGCGTCGATGTGCGCCTGACCGCACGCGATGGCGCAGTGCGGATCGAGGTCTGCGACACCGGCATCGGCATCGCCCAGGATGCCCAGGCAAAAATCTTCCAGCCGTTCACCCAGGCCGGTTCCGGCATCACCCGTCAGTATGGCGGCACCGGGCTCGGACTGGCGCTGACCTACAACCTCTGTGAAGCGATGAAGGGTCGCCTGACCCTCAATTCCGAGGTCGGCTTCGGTAGCCAGTTCTGCGCTGAACTGCCACTGCCCTGCCATACCCCGGCTGCCGCGCCGAAACCGCTCAAGGGCCGGATCATCGCCGTCAGCTCGGAGAGCAGCGGCCTGAGCGAACTGCTCGACAGCCAACTGCCGGCCTGGGGCCTGGAATACCAACGCTACGGGATCGACGACAGCCTCGCCGGCCTGCAGATCGACCTGTTGATCACCGACTGCCCGGAGTGCCTGTTCGGTCTGCGCCCGGCCATCACCGCGCCGATCCTGCTGGTCACCGCCTATGGCAGCTTCATGCCCAGCGAGGAAGCCACCGCCCTGGCACCGCTGGAGCAACAGGCGCGGCCCCTGGCGCGCAATGCGCTGTACCAGATTCTGCAACGGACCTTGCAGGTCGACGACCTCACGGAGCTGGCAGCCCGCCCCCAGGACAAAACGCCACAACGCAGGGCGCGCATCCTGCTGGTCGAGGACAACCCGGTCAACCAACTGGTCGCCAAGGGCATGCTCGGCAAGCTGGGTTGCGAGGTGACCGTCGCGGCTCATGGCGGCGAAGCGCTGAGCCAGCTGGAACAGCAGGATTTCGATCTGGTGCTGATGGATTGCAACATGCCGGTCATGGACGGTTACGAAGCCAGCCGGCAGATACGCCGCAGCGGTCGCTGGCCGAACCTGCCGATCGTTGCCCTGACCGCCAACGCCATGCCCGAGGAGCGCGAGCGCTGTCGGGCGGCGGGCATGAGCGATTACCTGGCTAAGCCCTTCCGCCGCGAAGAACTGATGGCGCTGCTCGAACTCTGGGTCGCGCCGGCTACCTGACGTAAGCCAGCAACTGATCCAGGCCGTCGCGCAACTCATCGAGCCGGGACAGATCGACCCCACTGTCGCAGAGCAGCCGGGCCTTGAGCGGCGCCACCTGCTCACGCAGGGCCAAGCCCGCCGGAGTGAGGCTCAAGTGCACGGCGCGCTCGTCATCGGAGGCACGCTGGCGCTGCACCAGGTGCACCTGTTCCAGGCGCTTGAGCAAGGGCGTCAGGGTTCCCGAATCGAGCAGCAGCCGCTCCCCCAGCGCCTTCACCGTAGGGTGTTCTGGGGCACGATCATGCCACTCCCATAACACCAGCATCGCCAGATACTGTGGATAAGTCAGCCCCAACTGGTCGAGCATCGGTTTATAGCCACGGATAACGGCCCGTGACGCGGCATAAAGCTTGAAGCACAATTGGCGGTCGAGTCGCAGCGAATCGGTGGGCAGGTCGTTCATTCGAGCAGGGCTTCAATCTCGCGGGTCAGATCTTCCGGCTTGGTCAGCGGGGCGAATCGCTTGACCAGCTTGCCGTCCTTGCCGATCAGGAACTTGGTGAAGTTCCACTTGATACGCTTGGAACCCAACAGGCCAGGGGCGTCCTTCTTGAGCTGTACGAACAGCGGGTGCGCACCGTCACCGTTGACGTCGATCTTCTTGAACAGGGGAAAGCTGACGCCGTAGTTCAATTCGCAGAACTCGGAAATCGCCCCTTCGTTACCCGGCTCCTGCTTGCCGAACTGGTTGCAGGGGAAACCCAGGACAACCAGGCCCTGATCCTTGTACTGCTGCCAGAGCTGCTCAAGCCCCTTGTATTGCGGGGTGAATCCGCATTTGCTGGCGGTATTGACCACCAACAGGGCCTTGCCGGAGAAATCGGCAAGGGTCTTTTGTTCGCCCTTGATGGTGGTGCACGGGATGTTCAGCAGGTTTGCAGTCATGACGGATCCTCCATTGAATGCCGATCAAGATAGCGAACAATTAAATTGCACACAATTCAATTGCTCAAGCTTATAGAGACTCATACCCCAGACAAATCCCCCTGGGGATAACCACAAGGCCGGCAAGCGCAACACCTGACCTGTAGGAGCCAGGCTTGCCTGCGAAGGGGACCTTCAGACCGCCAAAAGCTTCGCAGGCAAGCCTGGCTCCTACAGGTTCGGTGGGTCCCACAGCTTCGGTGCTGCACCCACAAGTCCGGTACAGCACTCGGATTCAGGCTTGAGCGCGCGGCACCAGATCCAGGCACACCGAGTTGATGCAGTAGCGCAAGCCCGTCGGCGGCGGCCCATCGGGGAAGACATGGCCCAGGTGAGCATCGCAACGCGCGCAGACCACTTCGGTCCGGATCATGCCGTGGCTGGTATCGCGGATCTCGACCATCGCCTGGCCGTCGATCGGTTCGTAGAAGCTCGGCCAGCCGCAACCGGAGTCGAACTTGGCCTTCGAGTCGAACAGTGGCTCATTGCAGCAGATGCAATGATAGACCCCATCGGTCCTGGTGCCATTGTACTTGCCCGAAAACGGCCGCTCCGTGCCTTTCAGGCGACAGACGTTGTACTGCTCCGGATCGAGCATTGCGCGCCACTCTTCCAGGGTTTTCTCCAGCTTTTCCATCGTTGTACCTCGGCGGCTGATAAAACCCCGATCTGTATCTTTTCCACGGATCGGGTGGCACGTATGATTGCGCCTCGTTGAACGCCAGTCTGGCACCCGCTTGAACCGCATTCAAATCGGATTTTCCGCAGCGGCGGCAAGGGGCCACGGGACGCGCCGCAAACACAGTATTGTCACAACGACCCCAGCGGGTCGCCTGGATCGTCCACTTTCGGGATCACATCACCATGCAGGTCAGCAAATCGAACAAGCTCGCCAACGTCTGCTATGACATTCGCGGCCCGGTGCTCAAGCACGCCAAACGCCTGGAAGAGGAAGGCCATCGCATCCTCAAGCTGAACATCGGCAACCCGGCGCCCTTTGGTTTCGAAGCGCCGGACGAAATCCTCCAGGACGTGATCCGCAACCTGCCGACCGCACAGGGCTACAGCGACTCCAAGGGGCTGTTCAGCGCCCGCAAGGCCGTGATGCAGTATTACCAGCAGAAGCAGGTCGAAGGGATCGGCATCGAGGATATCTACCTGGGCAACGGCGTCTCCGAGCTGATCGTGATGTCGATGCAGGCCCTGCTCAACAACGGCGACGAAGTGCTGGTCCCGGCACCGGATTATCCGCTGTGGACCGCCGCAGTCAGCCTGTCCGGCGGCAAGGCGGTGCACTACCTGTGCGACGAGCAGGCCAACTGGTGGCCTGATCTGGCCGACATCAAGGCCAAGATCACCCCCAACACCCGGGCCATGGTGATCATCAACCCGAACAACCCGACCGGCGCGGTGTATTCCAGGGAAGTCCTGCTGGGCATGCTCGAACTGGCCCGCCAGCACAACCTGGTGGTGTTTTCCGACGAGATCTACGACAAGATCCTCTACGACGACGCCGTGCACATCTGCACCGCCTCGCTGGCGCCGGACCTGCTGTGCCTGACCTTCAACGGTCTGTCCAAGTCCTACCGGGTCGCCGGCTTCCGCTCAGGCTGGATCGCCATCTCCGGTCCCAAGCACAATGCCCAGAGCTACATCGAGGGCATCGATATACTGGCCAACATGCGCCTGTGCGCCAACGTCCCGAGCCAGCATGCGATCCAGACCGCCCTCGGCGGCTACCAGAGCATCAACGACCTGGTGCTACCGCCCGGCCGTCTGCTGGAGCAACGCAACCGCACCTGGGAACTGCTCAACGATATCCCAGGCGTCAGTTGCGTGAAGCCCATGGGCGCGTTGTACGCCTTCCCACGGATCGACCCGAAGATCTGCCCGATCCTCAACGACGAGAAGTTTGTCCTCGACCTGCTGCTCTCGGAAAAACTGCTGGTGGTGCAAGGCACGGCCTTCAACTGGCCATGGCCGGATCACTTCCGCGTCGTCACCCTGCCGCGGGTCGATGACCTGGAGCAGGCCATCGGCCGTATCGGTCAATTCCTGAAAACCTATCGTCAGTAATATCCTACACACCACGGCGACTCCCCCCATGGAGTCGCTGTGCACCTCTCTCTCATCAGCTGTTTTTTGTATGCACTTACGTCATTCGCCGAACTGTCCCGCGCCATGCTGTCAAAGCCTCTGCAGCGCAGTTTTCGCGGACCGGGAGCGTCTGCCGGGAGAAAAAAGCCGACCTCTGCGATTCGGAAATGGCCGGCAGGATTCTACAATCGAGCTGTAGGACACAGTTTGAAATAGTCACCCGGTTGAATAGGCGTTGGCGGCACCTTATATACCCCGCATGAAGCTACATCTTTAGATGAGGAGAAACTTTCAACCATGATGCGCATCCTGCTGTTCTTGGCTACCAACCTGGCGGTCGTGCTGATTGCCAGCATCACCCTGAGCCTTTTCGGCTTCAACGGGTTCATGGCGGCCAACGGGGTTGATCTCAACCTCAATCAGCTGCTGATCTTCTGTGCGGTCTTTGGTTTTGCCGGCTCGCTGTTCTCGCTGTTCATCTCCAAGTGGATGGCGAAGATGAGCACCAGTACCCAAATCATAACCCAGCCACGCACCCGCCACGAACAGTGGCTGCTGCAAACTGTCGAGCAACTGTCTCGCGAAGCCGGGATCAAGATGCCGGAAGTCGGGATTTTCCCGGCCTACGAGGCGAACGCCTTCGCCACCGGCTGGAACAAGAACGACGCCCTCGTGGCGGTCAGCCAGGGCCTGCTGGAGCGTTTCTCGCCCGATGAAGTGAAAGCCGTACTGGCCCACGAGATCGGTCACGTGGCCAACGGCGACATGGTCACCCTGGCGCTGGTACAAGGCGTGGTGAACACCTTCGTGATGTTCTTCGCGCGCATCATCGGCAACTTCGTCGACAAGGTCATCTTCAAGAACGAGGAAGGCCAGGGTGTCGCGTACTACGTGGCAACCATCTTCGCCGAAGTGGTCCTGGGCTTCCTGGCCAGCGCCATCGTCATGTGGTTCTCGCGCAAGCGCGAATTCCGCGCCGACGAAGCCGGTGCCAGCCTGGCCGGCACCGCTGCGATGATTGGCGCACTGCAACGCCTGCGCTCCGAACAGGGCCTGCCGGTGCATATGCCCGACACCCTGAACGCGTTTGGTATCAACGGTGGCCTGAAACAGGGTCTGGCCAAGATGTTCATGAGCCACCCTCCCCTGGAAGAGCGTATCGACGCCCTGCGTCGTCGCGGCTGATCCTTGCGCCTATCGCTTCTCCAAGCGATACACCCGTTCCTCAAGGCGAGTGACCCCCGCCTTGAGGAACTTCCAGCTCTCGCCGAGCACATCCTGCTCTTCCTCCACACGCAGTGCCCACCCGGGCTCCAACAAGCTACGCACCTCGCCATCCAGCACCGCGAATGGCGGTCCGTCGAGCAGCGACTGATCGTAATCCAGAGTAATCAGCAGGCCCTGGCAGCCACCCGGTAGAATCTGCGTCAGATGGTGCGCATAACGCTCACGCATCGCTGCTGGCAAGGCGATGAGCGCCGCACGGTCATAGAGTGCCGAACAATCGGCAACGTCCTCGGCCGTCAGCGCGAAGAAATCTCCACACCAAAGCTGCAGGGGCCCGGCCTCGTAGATCCGGAAATCACCGTACTCAGACACCTGGGGCTTGAGCTGGTGTTCGAGGAAAAAGTCCTCGACCGCCCGGCTCGACAACTCGACACCCAACACCCTTAGCCCCTGTGCCGCCAGCCAGGCCAGGTCGAGACTCTTGCCACAAAGCGGCACCAGCACAAGGGCCTCAGGCCCAAGCGACAAGCTCGGCCAGTGGCGCTGCAGACAAGGATTGACCTGTTCCAGATGAAAGCCGATCTGACCTCGTTCCCAACGGGTGTGCCAAAACTCAGGCTGCATGTTTAACCTCAATAATTCGATCAGAATCCACTAAAACTTATATTAGATTTAGATCAATGATTTGAATGAAGATGGCGTCATCTTAACGCTCAGGACCCTCATCATGCTCCCCAGCCTGTTCATCTCCCACGGTTCGCCGATGCTCGCCCTGGAACCCGGCGCCAGCGGTCCGGCGCTGGCCAGGCTGGCTGCCGAACTGCCACGCCCGAAGGCGATCGTGGTGGTCTCGGCCCACTGGGAAAGCCAGGGCCTGCTGGTCAGCAGCCACCCGCAGCCGGAAACCTGGCATGACTTCGGCGGTTTCCCCCGCGAGCTGTTCGCCGTGCAGTACCCGGCACCGGGCCAGCCGGAACTGGCCGCCGAGGTCGCCGGGCTGTTGACGGACGCGGGCCTGCCGGCACGACTGGACAACACCCGCCCCTTCGACCATGGGGTCTGGGTACCGATGAAACTGATGTATCCCGATGCCGATATCCCAATCGTCCAGGTCTCGCTGCCCAGCCACATGGGGCCGGCCTTGCAGACCCGTATCGGACAAGTCCTGCGCGGCTTGCGCGAGCAGGGCATCCTGCTGGTGGGTTCCGGCAGCATCACCCATAACCTCGGCGAACTGAACTGGCGCGCCGGCCCGGAGGTCATCGAGCCCTGGGCCAAGGCGTTTCGTGACTGGATGGTGGACAAGCTCGCCGCCAATGACGACATGGCCCTCAATGACTATCGTCGCCAGGCACCATACGCCGTGCGCAACCATCCCAGCGACGAACACCTGCTGCCATTGTACTTCGCCCGGGGTGCCGGCGAGCGGATGGGGATCGTCCACCAGGGTTTCACCCTGGGCGCTCTGGGCATGGACATCTACCGCTTCGACTGAACATGGCAGGCACCCACCTCCAACGCCTGGCGACAGGCAAAAAAAATCCCCGAACCAGTCGGGGATTTTTTTATCGATCAATCAAGCCAGGGGCTGATCAATCTTCGCGGTAGCGACGCAGCTTGAGCTGCTTGCCGGCAACGCGGGTGTCTTTCAGCTTGGTCAGCAAGCGATCCAGACCGTCTTCCGGCAGTTCCACCAGGCTGAAGCTGTCACGCACCTGGATGCGACCGATGGCTTCACGTGCCAGACCACCTTCGTTGAGGATGGCGCCCAGCAGGTTCTTTGCCGCGATACCGTCACGCGCGCCCAGGGCGGTACGGCAACGGGCACGGCCTTCGCCCAGTGGCATTGGTGCACGACGCTCACGCTCACCCCGCTCGGAACGCTCACCGGAACGCTCCGGACGATCGCCACGCGGCATGTTGTTAGGCACCAACGGACGCTCTTTCTCGATCGCCGCCAGGTTCAGCGCCTGACCATTGGTAGCCTTGCGCAGCAGCGCAGCGGCCAGAGCACGCGGGCTGCAACCGATATCGGCGGTCAGGCGATCGAGCAGATCACCGTGAGTCGCTTCGGCGTCAGCAACCAGTGGCGACAGGCTGTTGGTCAGCTTCTTGATGCGCGCATCGAGAACGGCCTGGGCATCCGGCAGACGCACTTCAGCCACCTTCTGACCGGTCACACGCTCGATCACCTGCAGCATACGACGCTCACGCGGCGTCACCAGCAGCAGCGCACGACCTTCGCGACCGGCACGGCCGGTACGGCCGATACGGTGAACATAGGACTCGGGATCGTACGGCATGTCGACGTTGAACACGTGGGTGATACGCGGAACGTCCAGGCCACGGGCTGCCACGTCGGTAGCAACCACGATGTCCAGGCGACCATCCTTGAGCGAGTCGATCACGCGCTCACGCTGGTTCTGGGCGATGTCACCGTTCAGGGCGGCAGCCTTGTAGCCCTTGGCTTCAAGCGCGCTGGCCAGGTCCAGGGTGGCCTGCTTGGTACGTACGAACATGATCAGCGCGTCGAAGTCCTCGACTTCCAGCAGGCTCAGCACGGCCGAGGTCTTCTGGTCGGCGTGAACCAGCAGGTGAGCCTGCTCGATCGCGGTGACGGTCTGGGTCTTGCTCTGGATCTTAACGTGCTTCGGATCGCGCAGATGGCGTTCGGCGATGGCACGGATCGAAGCTGGCAGGGTCGCCGAGAACAGTACGGTCTGGCGGCTTTCCGGCATGGCCTTGAAGATGACTTCCAGGTCATCCATGAAGCCGAGCTTGAGCATTTCGTCCGCTTCGTCGAGAACCAGGTGGTTCACGGTCGTCAGGACTTTTTCGTCGCGACGCAGGTGGTCGCACAGACGGCCCGGGGTGGCGACAACGATCTGTGCGCCATTTCGGATTGCTTTCAATTGTGGGCCCATCGGCGCGCCGCCGTAGACAGCCACGACCGTCACGCCCGGCATCTGCTTGGCGTAGGTTTCGAAAGCGGTTGCAACTTGTAGCGCCAACTCACGGGTTGGGGCCAGGATCAGAGCTTGCGGCTCGCGCTTGGACGGATCGATGCGGTGCAGGATAGGCAGGGCGAACGCGGCCGTTTTACCGGTACCGGTTTGTGCCTGACCAATCATGTCGTGACCGGCAAGGATGATCGGGATCGACTGCTGCTGAATGGCCGAAGGCTCTTCGTAGCCGGTGGCGACTACTGCAGCGACAATACTGGGATGAAGTTCAAGAGCGGCGAAGCCGCCGATTTCCTGGGTCATGGGTCTGCCTCTAAGTGCATCCGCAAAGACCCATGCTCCAAAGCTGCACATGCCGTGTAAGACCCTGAGAGTCACCCTGGCAGCTTTGTCGGCGGGGATTTGCGAAAACGATTGAATGAAAGGATCGTCGAGGGTAATCCGCAGGGCGGACAGCACCCGAAGTTGACTTCGGGAAATTGCATACCTAAACGCGGCCCGTCTAAAGGCCGGCGCGCACTATACCGGAATTGGCGAAAAAAGGGAGATTTTTTTATCGCAACCCGCCAGCTCAAACCCGTCTGTATCGGGCTTTGCGGATAACCGGCCGACGGGTGGTGATTATCCGCTGATCTGGAAGCTTAAACGATTCACTGATCAGCTCGCCGCACGGATATCCTTGATCAACGGCCGCAGCGAGTAACCCAGGCGTGGCGCCAGGGCCTCGGCCCGGTCGAGCAAGGCCTGCATGTCCAACGTCTGGTCCAGGTCGGCCGGGATGATCAGAATGACATTGCCCTCCTTCACCGGCAGTTCCCAGTAATGTCGATGGTACAGACCTCGCAACAGCGCTGCACCGAGGGGTTTGCCATCATCGGTGGCCCACTGGTTGATCACCAGCCAGCCGCCCGGATTGAGTTTCTTCTGGCAATTCTCCAGGAAGACCCAGGCCAGGTGCCCCGCGCCAGGGCCCACATCGGTGTACAGGTCGACGAAGATCAGATCCGCCGGTTCCGCCGTGCCCAACAGGTCCAGAGCATCGCCGACACGAATGTACAAGCGCGGGTCGTCGTCCAGGCCCAGGAACTCGATGGCCAGCCGCGGTACCTCGGGACGCAGCTCGATGGCCTCGACATCCTCCAGCGGCAGGAACTTCAGGCACGCCTGGGTCAACGTCCCGGCACCCAGCCCGAGAAACAGCGCACTTTCCGGCTGTTCGTGACACAGGGCGCCGATCAGCATCGCGCGGGTGTAGTCATACTCCAGCCAACTCGGATCGGCGGTAAACACGCAGCTTTGTTCGATCGCATCGCCAAATTCGAGGAAGCGGTAATCATCCACTTCCAGCACGCGAATCATGCCGAAGTCATCGTGGACCTCAGCCAGCAGACGCTCGACGCGCTCCTCAGTCATTTCATCTCCTTGCCACGAGCGGTCGGTGCCGTCGCGATGAATCAGCCGCTCGGCAACGAGCGGGAAAGCGCGATTGTCGGCCAAGCCACAGCAGCAGGTCACGTACTAATTGCTGCTAACATGGGCCTCCGACCGTCAATAACTCGAGTGCATGATGAGCCAACCCTGGAGCCCCGATAGCTGGCGCCCCCTGCCGATCCAGCAACAACCGCAGTACCCGGACGCCGCTCACCTGCTGCGCGTCGAGCAGAGTCTGGCCAGTTATCCGCCGCTGGTGTTCGCCGGCGAAGCCCGGGAACTGCGTCGCCAGTTCGCCGAGGTGACCCAGGGCCGTGCCTTTCTGCTCCAGGGCGGCGACTGTGCGGAAAGCTTCGCGGAGTTCTCGGCGGCGAAGATCCGCGACACCTTCAAGGTGCTGCTGCAGATGGCCGTGGTGATGACCTTCGCCGCCGGCTGCCCGGTGGTGAAGGTCGGCCGCATGGCCGGCCAGTTCGCCAAACCGCGCTCGGCCAACGACGAAACCATCGGCGGCATCAGCCTGCCGGCCTACCGTGGCGATATCGTCAACGGCATCGGCTTCGACGAAAAGAGTCGCGCCCCCGACCCTGAGCGCCTGCTGCAGTCCTACCACCAGTCGACAGCCACTCTCAACCTGCTGCGAGCCTTTGCCCAGGGCGGCTTCGCCGACCTGCACCAGGTGCACAAATGGAACCTGGATTTCATCGCCAATTCGGCCCTGGCCGAGAAGTACAGCCAGTTGGCCGACCGCATCGACGAAACCCTGGCGTTCATGCGCGCCTGCGGTCTCGACAGTGCGCCGCAACTGCGTGAGACCAGCTTCTTCACCGCCCACGAAGCCCTGCTGTTGAACTACGAGGAAGCCTTCGTCCGCCGCGACAGCCTGACCAACGATTATTACGACTGCTCGGCGCACATGCTCTGGATCGGCGACCGCACCCGCCAGTTGGACGGTGCCCACGTCGAATTCCTGCGCGGGGTGAACAACCCGATCGGGGTCAAGGTCGGCCCGAGCATGAACACCGACGAGCTGCTCCGGTTGATCGACATCCTCAACCCGGACAACGACCCAGGCCGCCTGAACCTCATCGTACGCATGGGCGCGAACAAGGTCGGCGAACACCTGCCAGCACTGATTCGTGCGGTGGAAAGCGAGGGCAAGCGGGTGCTGTGGAGTTCCGACCCGATGCACGGCAACACCATCAAGGCCAGCAGCGGCTACAAGACCCGCGACTTTGCGCAGATCCTCAGCGAAGTGAAGCAGTTCTTCCAGGTGCATCAGGCCGAAGGCAGCTATGCCGGCGGGATTCACATCGAGATGACCGGACAGAACGTCACCGAGTGCATCGGTGGTGCACGGCCGATTACCGAGGATGGCTTGTCGGACCGCTACCACACCCATTGCGACCCGCGAATGAATGCCGATCAGTCGCTGGAATTGGCGTTCCTGATTGCCGAGACGCTGAAGCAGGTGCGGCGTTGAGCCAGTAGTTTTTTTTGCAGTCTGTCAGGGCGCATTCGCGGGCAAGCCCGCGAATGCGCCAGAACAGACACCCACCCGTCAGAGCACCGCGCGCAACCGCTGCGCACTCTCCCGCGGGCAATTGAGCTGGATATCCGCCAACCCCAACCAGTCCGCCAGTTGCCGCAGATGGGTGGCCAAGGCCAACATTCCCGCCTCATCCAACCCCTGTTCTTCCTCGTGCACCGCATGCACCGCCAACCGCCCCTGCGCCCGTTCGGCACGCAGGTCGACCCGCGCGGCAATGCGTTCGCCGTGCAGGAAGGGCAACACGTAATAGCCATACACCCGCTTGTGCTGCGGTGTGTAGATCTCCAGTCGATAGCGGAAATCGAACAGGCGCTCGGTACGGCTGCGCTCCCAGATCAGCGAGTCGAACGGCGACAGCAAGGCACTGGCCTCGACCTTGCGCGGTACCTTGATCCCCATCGGGCAGTACGCCGACTGGCGCCAACCCTGCACCTGACAAACCTCTATCTCCCCCGCCTCGACCAGTTCCGCCAGGCGCGCCCGACTGTCGGCCGGGTCGAGCCGGTAGTAGTCGCGCAAATCCTTCTCGGTCGCCACCCCGAGGGCCAATGCCGCCTGACGCAACAACCCGCGCTGAGCCTCAGCCTCGTCGATTGGCGGTTGCCCGAGCACCGCCCCGGGAATCACCCGTTCCGGCAGATCGTAGAGCCGCTCGAAGCCGCGACGCCCGGCCACGGTGACCTCGCCAGCCGCGAACAACCATTCCAATGCATGCTTCTCGGCGCTCCAGTCCCACCAGGGACCGGCTTTTTCCTCGCGACTCGACAGACTGCCGGCACCCAGTGCGCCACGCTCTTCGACCAGCGCCAGCACCCGGCGAATGGTCGCCTGCTGCTCACGACCAAAACGCGCCATCTGTTGATAGATGCCTTCGCCCCGCGCCGCCCGCGCCATGCGCCAGCGCATCAGCGGATACAATGACATCGGCAGCAACGAAGCCTCGTGCCCCCAATATTCGAACAAGGTGCGTCGCCGCCCCTGGCTCCAGGCGGCCTGGTCGAGCAGATCGGCGGCATAGTTGCCCAGCCGGGAAAACAGCGGCAGGTAATGCGAGCGTACCAGCGCATTGACCGAATCGATCTGCACCACGCCCAGGCGTTCGATCAGGCGATTGACGTGCAACGGCTGGACCACCACCGGGCTTCGACGGCCCTGGAATCCCTGGGCCGCCAACGCCAGGCGGCGGGCTTGCTTCAACGAGAACGACAGATCTGCGGGCATGCACGCCTCCTGATGATCCCGCAAACTACTCCAGCCGATACCTGTTTGTGTAGTACCCGACGCGTGTTGGACTGGCAGGGTCGAGCGCCTGGCCGAGCACATCGTCGAGGGCTTCAAACCTTGAAACTGAGCAACAGCGCGCCGATCACCAGGTAGATACAGAACAGCGCGCGCAAGACCTTCTCCGGCAAGGCGTAGGCCATTTTCACGCCCCAGCTGATACTCAGCAGGCCACCGATGGCCATGGGAATTCCCATGTTCCAGTCCACCTCGTTGTGCAGCGCATAGGTCAACAGAGTGACGCTGGTGCTGGGCAACGCCAAGGCCAGCGACAGGCCCTGGGCCACGACCTGGGAAGTACCGAAGACGATGGTCAGAAAGGGCGTGGCCACCACCGCCCCGCCCACGCCGAACAACCCGCCCATGGCCCCGGAACCGGCGCCCAGCAAACCCAGCCACGGCCAGGGATGACGCATCTGCGCCGACACCGCGGACGCAGCCATGAACGAGCGCACCAGGTAGAACAACGCCAAGGCCAGCAGGAAGCCGACAAACCCCAGGCGCATGCTGCGCGGATCCAGCCCCACCGCCCACAGGGCGCCAACCCAGGCGAAGCAGAAACTCGTCACCACCAGGGGCAATGCGTGTTTCAACTGAATGCGATTACGCTGATGATAGCGGTACAACGCCAGCACCACGTTCGGTACCACCATCACCAGCGCCGTGCCCTGGGCCATCTGCTGGTCCAGGCCGAACAGAATGCCCAACACCGGAATCGCAATCAGACCACCACCGATCCCGAACAGGCCACCCACCGCGCCCATCGTCACACCCAGTACCAGGTACTCAATCAATTCAACCACAACGACCTCCCGCTCAATGCGGCCCATGCTACGCAGTCGACTCTGGCAGGGAAACGCACAACAACGCACAATGGCTATGCCAATCTCGCACAAGCAGATGTCATGAATCCCACCAGCCTCACGGATCAACTCGGTCTGTTTCTCGATGTCCTGGAAACCGGGAGCTTTTCCGCAGCCTCCCGACGCCACCCGCTGACACCTTCGGCGGTAGCCCGGCGAATCGACAGCCTGGAAGCCTCGGTCGGCTCCCGCCTGTTCATTCGCAGTACCCATGCGGTGCGCGCCACACCTGCCGGGTTGGCCTTCGCCGAACGGGCCCGACGGATCGTTGCCGAACTGCGCCTGGCCCGGGCCGAGGCGGTCTCGCTGAGCAACGCCCCGGAAGGGCTGATCCGCATCGATGCCCCCGCCGCGTTCGGCCGTCGCCATCTGGCCCCGGCCATTGCCGACTTCCTGGTCGACTACCCCGGACTCGACGTGCAACTGCACCTGATCGACAGCTTCGTCGATATGCAGGGCTCCAACCTGGGCAAGGTCGACCTGGTCTTGCGCGCCGGGCAAATGGTCGATACACGCCTGGTGGCGACGCCGCTGGCGAGTATCGTGCGTATCGCCTGCGCCAGCCCGGGCTATCTCAAAAGCCGGGGCACGCCCCTGCGCCCGGATGAACTGAGCGGGCATGACGGTCTCGATTGGGATGCCCTGGCGCCGCCCATGGCCTGGCGCTTCCAGCAGGATGGACAGGTGCAGCTGCATCGCCCGTCGCGCATCCGCATGACCTCCAACAACGCCGAGGCCCTGTTGTCCGGCGCCTTGGCCGGGCTGGGCATCGCCCATCTGCCGACCTGGCTGATCAGCGAATACCTGTTGCGCGGTGAACTGCTGCCATTGTTCTGCGACAACGGCCTGCCAGCCCCGGAAACCTCCGGCGTGTATGCCCTGCGCCTGGAACAACCGGCCAACTCCCGTAGCCGCCTGCTGCTGGAGTTCCTCAAGAGCCGGTTCAGCCCGGTACCACCCTGGGACCTGGCACTGCAAAGCGGGCTGGGCCGCCACTAGTGGTCTTTTCGGCGACTGGCACGGGAAAATTCCCTGGCGCATTAAAGATTCGCCCGCTAGATTCAACAGACGTGACACACAAGGCTTTGACGATGAACAGCACCACTGACCACTGCGAAGACCTGCTCCTGGATAACCAGGTGTGCTTTGCCCTGCACTCCACCTCGTTGTTGATGACCAAGGTCTACAAACCCCTGCTCCAGGCGCTGAACCTGACCTACCCCCAATATCTGGCGATGATCGTCTTGTGGGAACAGGACCGCCTGACCGTCGGCGAGATCAGTAGCCGACTGCTGACCGATCCCGGCTCACTGACCCCGCTGCTCAAGCGACTCGAGGCCGAAGGCTTGCTGAGCCGAACCCGCAGCAAGGAAGACGAGCGCGTGGTCATCATCGAGCTGACCGAGGCCGGACGGGCCCTGCACGAGCAGGCCCGGAGTATTCCACGCTGCATCCTGGCCGCCGGTGGCGGGTCCATGGAACGCCTGAAGGCCCTGCAGGCCGAACTGCTCGCCTTGCGCGGGCATCTGCAGGACAGTCTCTAAGGACAACCCGGCTCCCCCGTGAGCCAATGTTCTCGGTGTGGCGAGCGGCCTTGTCAGATCGCCACAACCACAATTCCCTCCTGCCGCCCCCGCCGATTACAGCACCAGCACACAAGCCGAGAGCCCTGGCCCCCGCGACAATACCACCCGCAGCAACCCGCTCCCGGGCAGCCTCAAAAGCCGGCGAGCAATTTTTTTGAATATTTATATTGCGCGCAAAATATTTGCGGTATACATTTAAATCGTACTTACTTAGTGCGCAAACATTTAGCGCAAATCAAACCTGAGATGACGAGGTCCACCATGCAAGCTCTCTATACCGCAGTTGCAACCGCCACCGGTGGCCGTGATGGCCGCGCGATTTCCAGCGACAACATCCTCGACGTGAAACTCGCTACGCCGAAGGAACTCGGCGGGGCTGGCGGCGAAGCCACCAACCCAGAGCAACTGTTCGCCGCCGGCTACTCGGCCTGCTTCATCGGCGCACTGAAGTTCGTCGCCAGCCAGAGCAAACGCCAGATCCCCGCTGACGCGTCGATCACTGCCCATGTCGGCATTGGCCAGATCCCTGGCGGTTTCGGTCTGGACATCGACCTGCACATCAGCCTGCCAGGTCTGGAACAGGCCGACGCCCAGAGCCTGGTCGATGCCGCCCACCAGGTCTGCCCGTACTCCAACGCCACCCGTGGCAATGTCGACGTCCGTCTGCACGTAGCCGTCTAAACCGAGCCGTCAACCAAGGAGCCGTACATGAACACTTTCAGCAAGGTCCTGACCGGTACTCTGCTCGCCCTGTCCATCCAGGGGGCATTCGCCGCCGAAAATACCGGTGTCGAACACAACACCCAGGCATTTCTCGATGCGCTGAATGCCGGCACCGGCAAACCGATGGAACAGATGACGCCAACCGAGGCCCGCGCCGTACTGTCCGGGGCGCAGTCGGGGGTCAAACTGACCCTGCCACGCACCGACATCAGCCAGAAGACCATTCAGGTCGACGGCAAGCCACTGAGTCTGACCATCGTCAAGCCGGCCGGGGCCAAGGGCACCTTGCCCGTGTTCATGTTCTTCCACGGCGGCGGCTGGGTACTGGGCGACTTCCCGACCCACGAGCGACTGGTACGCGACCTGGTGGCGGGTTCCGGCGCGGCGGCGGTGTTCGTCAACTACACCCCGTCCCCCGAAGCCCATTACCCGACGGCGATCAACCAGGCTTACGCGGCGACGAAATGGGTTGCCGAGCACGGCAAGGAAATCGGCGTCGACGGCAAGCGCCTGGCGGTGGCCGGCAACAGTGTCGGCGGCAACATGGCAGCCGTGGTCAGCCTGATGGCCAAGGACAAGGGCACCCCGGCCATCAAGTTCCAACTGCTGTTGTGGCCGGTGACCGACGCCAATTTCGACACGGCGTCCTACAACCAGTACGCCGAAGGACACTTCCTCACCAAGAACATGATGAAGTGGTTCTGGGACAACTACACCACCGATGCCGCGCAGCGCAACGAGATCTACGCTTCGCCGCTGCGGGCCACCACCGCGCAGCTCAAGGGTCTGCCGCCTGCGCTGATCCAGACTGCCGGCGCCGATGTGCTGCGCGACGAAGGTGAGGCCTATGGTCGCAAGCTGGATGAAGCCGGCGTGCCGGTGACCAGCGTGCGCTACAACGGCATGATCCACGACTTCGGCCTGCTCAACGTGGTCAGCCAGGTGCCGGAAGTCCGCTCGGCCCTGTTGCAGGCGTCCGAAGAGCTCAAGCAGCACCTGAAGTAAGCGCGTCCCTGCGCAGGCCTTCGTGATCTCGAGGGCCCATTCGCAGGCAAGCCTGACTCCTGCAGGGTCTGCGGTGTCGTGGAAATTCGACGTCGACACCGCCCTTGCAGGAGCCAGGCTTGCCTGCGAAGCTTTTGGCGATCCCAAACCAGGCCCTGCGAAAAGGCATAAAAAAACCCGGAAAAGTCCGGGTTTTTTTATGTGACATCGCGCAATTACTTCTTGCTGCGACCCTTGAAGGAGCTGTCACGGGTGTCGATATCGATCCACTCGTCGATTTCGATGAAGTCGGCAACCTGAACTTCAGTACCGTTCTTCAGTTTGGCAGGCTTCATGACCTTGCCGGAAGTGTCGCCACGAGCAGAGTTCTCGGTGTAGACAACCTGACGGCTGATGGTGGTCGGCAGCTCTACGGAGACCAGGCGGCCTTCGAAGAAAACGGCTTCGCAGACGTCTTCCATGCCTTCTTCGACGAACGGCAGAACGGACTCGATGTCCTCGGCGTTCAGTTCGTACATGGTGTAGTCAGAGGTATCCATGAACGTGTAGGAGTCACCGCTGATGAAGGACAGGGTGGCTTCCTTGCGATCCAGGATCACGTCGTCCAGCTTGTCGTCTGCACCGTAGACGGTTTCGGTCTTGTAACCGGTCAGCAGGTTCTTCAGCTTGGTCTTCATGATCGCGCTGTTACGACCAGACTTGGTGAACTCGGTTTTCTGGACCAGCCAAGGATCGTTGTCGATACGCAGCACGGTACCGGGTTTCAGTTCTTTACCAGTTTTCATTGCGAATATCCGAATTTGGATGAGATGTACAAAAATCTAGGCCGCATATCATATCGAACTTTGCTGAAACTGTACCAGCGCTGTCGACAAGTCGACCTGCGAGCCCTGCTCCCGGCACCAGCGCTCGGCGTGCGTGTTCAACTCCTGTTCGTGACGCAATACCGCCGCCCAGACCGGTCCGATATCGCCCGCGCAGTTCCAGGCCCGCCACCAGCCGCTGAACGCCTCCCGGGCAGATTCCGACAGACCACGGGTATAAAGCACGAGAAACGCCTCCAGCTTGTCCAGGTGGACATCCTCCTCCTGCCGATAGATATGCCAGAGGAACGGCCGGCCGGCCCACTGCGCCCGAATGAACGAGTCTTCACCGCGTATGGCGTTGAAGTCGCAACTCCACAGCAGACGGTCGTAGTCCTGCTGGGAGACAAACGGCAGAACCTGCACTGTCAGCGCATCACGCACCTGGCAATCGCCGACGTCGAGGGCCGAAACCCCCAGCCAGTCGCGAACATCAGCCAGCACCCGACCTTCCGGCACCAGCAGCCGGGTCGGCCGAGTATCGGCCGCCAAGGCATCAAGCCAACCGGCCACAGCCGGATTCTCGTAGGCGAACAGTGAGATCAACCGCTCATCGCGAGTAGGCTCGACGCCCAACCCATGCAGGAAATCCCGGCGTGCCTGCGGATCGGCCTGAAACGCCCGACGCTGCTCCAGCAACCCGGCCTCGCGCAGCAGGCCCCCGGTACCCGGAACGAAGCCGGGGAAAAAGAAGAACTTCTGCACCTGCTTGTACTTGACCGACGGCAGGCCGTGGCAGCCGACGATCCAGTCCTCGGCACTCAGGTAATCCAGGTTGAGCCACAAGGGACGGTTCTGGCGCGCAGCCATCGCCTCCAGGTATTCGGCGGGCAACTGACAGGCAAACGCCGCGATCACCACATCGGCCGCCGCCACCGGCTGCCAGTCGCCCGACCAGCGGCGCACATCGACACCCTGCTGCATCTGCTGCGCGCAATCGCTATCGAGTTCCGGGCACAGACGCTCGAACGAGCGCAGATCGTCGACCCACAGGCGTACCGCCAATCCGTGTTCCGCCACCAGTTGTCGGGCCAGGCGCCAGGTCACGCCGATATCGCCATAGTTGTCGACGACGGTGCAGAAAATATCCCAGTTGGCCGGCATGCACGGGCTCCGTTTGGCAAAGGCGTCGATTGTCCGCGCAAATCCCCCTGCGCAGAAGAGCCCACGTCGATTAATCTTCATGGGACAATTGCATCCTGCACCGACCCAACCGCCAGGAGCCCGCCATGGCTTATCGCCCACAACCGCAGCGCCGCTTGTATGTCACGCTCAACCCACTGCAACTGACCGGCTGCATCGCCCTGGGCATCTGGCTCGGTTTCGTTGCACTAGCCCTCACCGCCTGGCTGTTGGCGCGGGTGTTCGTGGCCCAGCCACTGGCGCCGCTGGCCGATGCCGCCCGGCAGTTGAGCCAACCCAAAGCCGCCGCCATCCCTGCCGCCCCCGCCGCAGCACAGGCCCCAAGCGACTCGACGCAGATGTTCGAACAGTACAAGGACAACCTGCGCAAGAACGAAGAGCAGCAGCGCCTGGAACAGGCCCGCAACAGCTATCGCAACCTGTCCAACCCCAAGTGCCAGTTCTGGCTGCAGCAGGACCAGACTGCCCCTAGCGACAAGAGCCGGGCCAACGTCCTGCAGTTCTGCAATTGAACGGACTGGCCAGCGTGGACAAGCAGGCGCTACATCAGCGGATCATCGATACCCTGGCGGTCAATCTGGATGTCCTGCAGCGGGCTGCGCAAACCGCCTACGAGGCGGCGACGCATGAAGAGAATGTCGCCGAGAACAAATACGACACACTCGGGCTGGAAGCTTCCTACCTGGCGACCGGCCAGGCACGGCGTACCGAGGAAATCCGCCAGGCGCTCAAAGCCTGCCGGGAACTGCCGTTGCGCCCCTATGACGAAGCGGCCGGCATCCAGCTCGGCGCCCTGCTGACCCTCGAAGCCGAGAACGGCAGCGAACAGCAACTGTTCCTGGCGCCGGATGCCGCCGGTTTGAAGGTGGAATGGCAGGCAGGTTCGATCACCGTGATCAGCCCGCGTTCGCCGCTGGGCCAAGCCCTGCTGGGCAAACTCGAGGGCGACGAGGTGCAGATCGCCGTGGCGGGCGTGCGCCAGCGCTACTGGGTGACCGGCGTCAATTGAGCCACCACGTTACTTGGCGGCCGCCATCAGGCGGTTGACCTCACTGCGCACCATGCTGGTGTACTCCGGCGGCGACAGGGTGTCGAGTTCGGCACGCACCCATTCCGCCCACTTGCCCTTGCGCTTGGCGCGCTCGCCGAACAGCCGCGCGGCCTCGCCCTTGGCCTTGCCCAGGTTACTCTGCCAGAGCTCGAACAAACGGGATTTCTCATCCTCGATGGCGGCCCGCTCGGCCAGGGACTTGTTAGCCAGATTGAAGCTCATTGGAAAATCCTGCGGTGCAAATAGAGCCGTATCTTACACTGTCGCTAGCAACATCTGACCGGGGATTTTTCGCTCGAGTCGAACGTCGTGGGAAAAATTTGCAACTTTCCCCGTCCCGCTCGACTCCCATTCTCAAGCACCTCATTCACTTGCAAAGGAATATTGTCATGGCCCGTAAATCCGCCGTACAAGCCGCCGAGGATCAGATCAAGGACCAGGCCTTCAGCGAGTTGCAATCGCTGATCCAGGAGTCGGAAAAACTGCTCAAGGACAGCGCTTCGCTGGTCGGCGAGGAAGGCGAGAGCCTGCGCGCCCAGGTCAGCCAGAAACTCAAGCAGGCGCTGGATTCGGTCACCCACGTGCGCGAAAGCACCCGCCCGGTGGTCGAAGCCACCGAGACCTACATCGGCGGGCACCCCTGGCAGACCGTGGCGATCTCCGCCGGGTTCGGCCTGGTGGTTGGCCTGCTGCTGGGCCGCCGCCCCTGACCGACTGCCCCGCCTCACCGCCGAGCTGGCCTATTGACCGGCCAGCTCGCGCAACTGCTGCAACTCCTCGATCGACAATTCAATGCCACGAGCCAGCGAAATGGCTCGTTGGCGGTGCCGCCGATCACCCGGCAAGCGCTGCAAACCCACGCCCTGCATCTGGCTGACCAGAAACTGACTGCGCTCGGCGAAGTCCTGCCCGGCCGACCGTGCGGGGTCGATGAGGATAATCAGTTGTCCGGTCCATGGCGTTTTCGCGCCGGGATGCTGCGACCAGTCGAACTCGAAAGAGAAGTTGCCCCCGGTCAGCGCCGCCGCCAGCAGCTCGACCATCATCGACAGAGCCGAGCCCTTGTGCCCACCGAACGGCAGCAGCGCGCCGCCGTCCAGGACCGCCTTGGGGTCACAGGTCGGGCGCCCTTCACGATCCACCCCCATACCTGCCGGTAACTGCTCGCCCTTGCGTGCGGCGATCTGCACGTCGCCGTGGGCGATAGCGCTGGTAGCCAGGTCGAACACGATCGGTTCCGCGCCCGCCCGGGGCGCAGCGAAGGCAATCGGGTTGGTGCCGAACAACGGCCGTTCGGCGCCATGGGGCACCACGCAGGTCATCGAATTGACCACGCTCAGCGCCACCAGGCCTTCGTGGGCGAACGGCTCGACATCCGGCCAGAGCGCCGCGAAATGATGGGAGTTACGAATCGCCAGCAGTGCAATCCCGGCGCTGCGGACCTTTTCCAACAATAGCTCGCGCGCTGCGGCCAAGGCCGGTTGGGCGAAACCATTGGCGGCATCGACCCGCACGAACCCGGGAGCGACGTCCTCCACCACCGGCACGGCGTGGCCATCGACCCAGCCGCTGGCCAGTGTCGAAACATAACCGGGGATGCGGAACACCCCGTGGCTATGGGCACCGTCGCGCTCGGCAGCGGCACAGTTCTCGGCCAGCACCTGCGCAACCGGAGCCGAAGTGCCGTGGCGCTGGAAAACCTGCTGTAACAGCACAACCAGATCAGCGTAGGCAATGTGTTGAGTAGCCGTATCGCAAGGTGCAGACATCCAAGACTCCGATTCCGATGGTTTTTATGGGGAGAACGAGAGAACGCGGTACATGGGCAGGCATCGGCACTATCGAACGGCTAACGTGAGGCTGTCAATTGAGACAAAACTGTACACATAGCTGTAACCATAAGTGCCACATCGATGTGCACACTAATTCTGCGCGCACCACAAAGTGACAGCCCCTTGTCAGAGCGATGCGAGCTAAAACCCATCAGCGCTAAATGGCTCAATAAAATTACTGTTCGACTGGTCAACTTATATTTCTTTTATTTCATAAAGTTATCTATAGAAATAGAAGAAACCGAAATTAGCAGAGTATTTTATAGATCAAAAACTGGCACAGAACTGGCTTAGCTCGACAGTAAACTTGTATACAAATTATCAAACAACCCATATACAAAAAGCTGACCGAGCGCTGCCCCGTTACTCCGAGGGGGCTCAGCCCGGGGCCAGGAGCCAGCCGGAATGCCTACCAGTCTCTCGTCACCTGTCGCACTGGATGTCCCTGTCTCATCGTTCGACCCGACCCAGTCGAGCAGCAGCCTCAGCCCGCGCCTGCACAACCCGGACCTGGCGCCCACCAAGGTCCAGGGTCGGCGCTGGGGCGGCTACAGCATCTTCGCCCTGTGGACCAATGACGTACACAACATCGCCAACTACTCCTTTGCCATCGGCCTCTATGCGCTGGGCCTGGGCGGTTGGCAGATCCTCCTGTCGCTGGGTATCGGCGCGGCACTGGTGTACTTCTTCATGAACCTCTCCGGCTTCATGGGCCAGAAGACCGGCGTGCCCTTCCCGGTCATGAGCCGGATCAGCTTCGGCATCCATGGCGCACAACTACCGGCGCTGATCAGGGCAGTGATCGCGATTGCCTGGTTCGGCATCCAGACCTACCTGGCCTCCGTGGTCTTCCGAGTGCTGCTGACCGCCATCCACCCAGGCTTCGCCGAGTACGATCATGATTCGGTCCTCGGCCTGTCGACACTCGGCTGGGTCTGCTTCGTGATCATCTGGTTCGTGCAACTGGTGATCCTCGCCTACGGCATGGAGACGGTACGCCGCTACGAAGGTTTCGCCGGACCGGTGATCCTGCTCACTGTGGCCACCCTCGCCGGCTGGATGTACACACAAGCAGGCGCCACCATTGCCTGGTCGATCCGCGAGCCGCTGAGCGGTGGCGAGATGTGGCGCAACATCTTTGCCGGTGCGGCGCTGTGGCTGTCGATCTACGGCACGCTGATCCTCAACTTCTGCGATTTCGCCCGGTCCGCGCCAAGCCGCCGGACCATTCTGGTCGGCAATTTCTGGGGCCTGCCGGTGAATATCCTGATGTTCGCCAGCATCACCGTGCTGCTCTGCGGCGCCCAGTTCCAGATCAACGGCCAGGTGATCCAGAGCCCGACCGACATCATCGCCACGATTCCCAACACCTTTTTCCTGGTGCTCGGTTGCCTGGCGTTCCTGATCGTCACCGTGGCGGTGAACATCATGGCCAACTTCGTGGCCCCGGCCTTCGTCCTCAGCAACCTGGCGCCACGTTTGCTGACGTTCCGTCGCGCCGGGCTGATCAGCGCCGCGATCGCCGTGCTGATCCTGCCGTGGAACCTCTACAACAGCCCGCTGGTCATCGTCTATTTCCTCTCCGGGCTCGGTGCCCTGCTTGGCCCGCTGTATGGCGTGATCATGGTCGACTACTGGCTGCTGCGCAAAGGTCGCATCGACGTCCCGGCGCTCTACAGCGAAGACCCGAGCGGCCCCTACTACTACAGCGGTGGCATCAACCTGCGGGCGCTGGCGGCATTCATTCCGGCGGCACTGATCGCCATCGTGCTGGCCCTGGTACCGGGCTTCGCCAGCGTCGCGCCGTTCTCCTGGATGTTCGGCGCTGGCATCGCCGGCCTGATCTACGGGGTGATCGCCAAGCGCGAAACGATCTACGCCGACATCAGTGGCGCCGCCATCGCCGTCGACAACCCCAGCCACTGAACACGAAACAGGCCGGCCTGCCTGACGCGGGCCGCCATCACAGCCGAACAAGGATTGCTCCATGCGGATTCTGATCGTCAACGTCAACACCACCGCCTCGATCACCGAGGCCATTGCCCGCCAGGCTCAGGCCGTCGCGGCGCCGGGTACCGAAATCGTCGGCCTGACGCCGTACTTCGGCGCCGACTCGGTAGAGGGCAACTTCGAAAGCTACCTGGCCGCCATCGCGGTGATGGACCGGGTGCTGGCCTACGACCAGCCCTATGACGCAGTGATCCAGGCCGGCTACGGCGAACATGGTCGCGAAGGCCTGCAGGAACTGCTCGACGTGCCGGTGGTGGACATCACCGAGGCCGGCGCCAGCACGGCGATGTTTCTCGGCCATGCCTATTCGGTGGTCACTACCCTCGACCGCACCGTGCCACTGATCGAGGACCGGTTGAAGCTGGCCGGGCTCTATCAGCGCTGCGCGTCGGTGCGCGCCAGTGGCCTGGCGGTGCTGGAACTTGAGGAAGACCCGCAACGGGCAGTGGACGCCATCGTCCGGCAGGCCGAGCGAGCCGTGCAGGACGACAAGGCCGAAGTCATCTGCCTGGGCTGCGGCGGCATGGCCGGTCTCGACGAACAGATCCGCCAGCGCACCGGCGTCCCGGTGGTGGATGGCGTGACCGCGGCTGTGACCATCGCCGAATCGCTGGTGCGCCTGGGCCTGTCGACCTCCAAGGTGCGAACCTACGCCAAACCCCGGCCGAAGCAGATCATTGGCTGGCCGGGGCATCTGCGCCGCTGAAGGACCAGGACGAGGCAGTTCCCTCAGGATGACGGGCGGGCGTCAAAGTGCACCGCCAGTTGCTGCTCGGCAAACTGCTCGATGATGAAGTCGACAAAGGCGCGGGTCTTGCCAGGCAGCAGCTTGTGGTCGGCGTAGTAGATCGAGATATGCCCATCGTCCACATGCCAGTCGGGCAACACCCGTTGCAAGCTCCCGGCCCGCAGCCAGGGCACGGCGAATGGCATGCTCACCAGGGCAACACCGAGACCTTGGGCCGCCACCGCGCAGGCCGCGTCCGAATCGCTCAGGGTCATGCACGAGGGCAGGTTCAACGGTTGCTGCTCGCCGTCCCGCCCCGTCAGTTGCCAGGAGCGCACACGCCCGGTCTGAGGCGAGCGAATCAGGATGCCAGTACAACGGCGCAGATCGTCCGGCTCCCGAACAGGGGCCTGCCCCTCCAGATATGCCGCAGAAGCGACCAGCACCCGATGGGCCACCGTCAGCTTGCGCGCCACCACCCCCAGGGGCAAGTCGAAGCCACCGCCAATCGCTGCATCGAAGCCCTGGCCGATCAGGTCGACCTGGCGGTTATCGAAATGCCAGTCCGGGCGAATATCCGGGAATCGCCGCAGGAACTCCCCGAGCAACGGCACGATGTACAAGCGCCCGAACACCGTGCCCATGCTGACCTTGAGCGTTCCGGCAGGGCGCCCCTTGGCGCTGGCCAGATTGGCCATCGCATTCTGGATGCTGTGCAGGCTGCCGCCGACCTCGGCCAGGAACAATTGCCCGGCTTCGGTCAGGGTCAGCCGACGGGTACTGCGCTGAAACAGCCGCACACCCAGACGTGCCTCCAGTTTGGCGACACTCTTGCCGACCGCAGCAGGTGTCAGCCCGAGGCGCCGCGCCGCTTCGGCAAAGCTGCCGACTTCAGCGCTGCGGACAAAACATTCGATACTACCGAGGCTTTCCATGATCACCATTATAAACTTCTGGTTTACACAGACTGTAGCAATGTCCGTCTACCGGGTCATCCATTCACGGTCGATACTGGCCTCCAACGACAAGGCCCTACCCCTTCCCTTTCCGGCCTTGAACGATGGAGCATGAAAATGAGCGAACATGATCTGAGCGGTAAAGTGGCCCTGGTTCAGGGTGGTTCCCGGGGTATCGGCGCGGCCATTGTCAAACGCCTGGCAGCCCAGGGCGCTGCGGTGGCCTTCACCTACGTGAGTTCTGCGGCCAAGGCCGAGCAATTGCGCGATGGCGTCATCGCCAGCGGCGGCAAGGCGCTGGCGATCCAGGCCGACAGCGCCGACGCCACGGCGGTGCGCCAGGCGGTCAAGAGCACAGTCGAAACCTTCGGCCGGCTGGATATCCTGGTCAACAATGCCGGTGTACTGGCGATGGGGCCACTCGAATCGTTCAGCCTCGAAGACTTCGACCGGACCCTGGCTGTCAACGTGCGCAGCGTCTTCGTCGCCACCCAGGAAGCCGCCCGGTACATGGGTGAAGGTGGACGGGTCATCAGCATCGGCAGCACCAATGCCGACCGCATGCCCTTTGCCGGCGGTGCCGCCTATGCGATGAGCAAATCGGCGCTGGTCGGGCTGACCAAGGGCCTGGCCCGCGACCTCGGACCACGCGGTATCACCGTCAACAACGTGCAGCCGGGGCCGGTGGACACCGACATGAACCCGGCCAGCAGTGACTTCGCCGACAGCCTGCTGGGGCTGATGGCCAGCGGGCGTTATGGCAACGTCGATGAAATCGCCAGTTTCGTGGCCTACCTGGCAGGGCCGCAAGCGGGTTACATCACCGGGGCCAGCCTGACCATCGACGGCGGCTTCAGCGCCTGATAGCAGGGAAGTTGTCGAACCGCCCGCAGGCATCCGCCACGGGCGGTTCGGCGTCAGTCACTTGCCCAATCGATCGCCGGCAACCCCACCGGCTCCAGGGCGAAATGCTTGAGCGACGCCACCACCCGATCCGCATGGTGATACTTCTCCACCGCCATCGCCGGATCGGGTACCGCGACCGCATACATGCCGGCCGCCTTCGCCGCCGTCACACCGAACGGCGAATCCTCGAACACCAGGCAATCCTCGGCCGCCACACCGAGACGGCTGGCCGCCAGCAGGAAAATATCCGGAGCCGGCTTGGCCTGGCCGACCTGCGGGTCATCGGCGGTGACAATCGTGTCAAACAGCGCAAACCACTCCCGGTGCAGGGTGGTCTTGAGTTCGAACGAGCCCCGCGATGAACTGGTCCCTACCGCAATCGGAATGTTGTGCGCCGACAGATGCCGGACTAGCGCCTCGGCACCGGCCATCGAGCCGGCCTTGGGAAAACGCTCGCGCATCAGCGGCTCGCGCACCGCGAGAAATTCCTCGGGGCTGATCGGCAGATCCATCGCCTCCACCACATAGCGCGCCAGGTCGCCCGCGCCGCGACCGATGATGTTCTGTTTGTGACTCCAGTCGAAACGGCGGCCATAACGGCCGACGATGATCTGCGTGACCTCCGAGTAGATACCCTCGGTATCGAGCAGCAAACCATCCATATCGAAAATCACGGCCTTGATCGGGCCCGGGGAAGAAAAGTCTGCAGCAGTCATCGCATCCGATCCGTATACAGGAAGTGGAACACAGGGCGGCTCAGGTGCGGCCAGGGAACTGCAAGCCTCGCAGAGCTGCGAGATTGTTTCCATCATTGAATGACGTCTTGATGTCCACTCGCGGAAAAAGCCCGGTTGCGCCCCGACCCTCCCGCGCGCTCACCCCACGCCAGATTTGAGCAGTCATTTTCGATCCGACGCACTATCATGTCGGCAATTTTCCAGGCCCGTGGCCCCCTACCACGCCATCGCATCACACAGAGACGCCAGCATGATCCCCAAAGAATCCCGCAGTGAGGTCGCCCTCGCCAAGTTCCTCGACGCCAATCCACACCTGCGCGAGGAAACCCAGGGTCTGAGCCCGACCGAGCAGCAACAGCAATTTCAATGGGCCTTCGACGACGAAGCCGAAAACCAGGGCATCGAACCCTGGGAACTGACCCTGCAACTGATCGCCGAAAGCCCGCAGGAACTGCAGGCCATGCGCCTGGAAGTGCACCGTGAAGTGGCCGAAGCGCTGGGTATGGATTGGGACGAGTACTGCTCGTTCAACGATATTGCCGAAGACTGAGCCCTTCCCGCCCGCCATTCGTCGATTCGCCGGCACCAATCCCCGGCACGCAAGGCCCAAGATCAGGTAAGGACTCTCGAACAAGGAGACTCACCATGATTGCCTCAAGACTTGCGACACTGCTGCTGGCAGGCCTGCTGTCATCGATATCCCTGACGGGCTTCGCCGCGCAACCCTCCACCGGGCCGACCAACCCGGTGCAGGAACCCAAGCCGCCACAACTGCCGGGCGGCATCAATCCCGACAACGACAGCGTGATCAAAAATGGCGCCCTGCCTCCCGGCACCGGTGTCGACCCGCGCACCCAGGGCAACGACACCGGGCGTCAGGGCGGCATGAATACCGATGGCAACGGCCCCATCGGCGAGGGTAAAGCACCCGGTTCCGGCAACAATGGGTTGGAGCCGGAAGGCTCCGCCAAGCCGTAGATCCGACGATGGCGCCTCGCGACACGGGGCGCCCTTCCTGCCATCGACGAAGGAGTCTATCCATGCCACGCGCCAGCAAAGCCAAATACACCGCCGCGCAAAAGCGCCAGGCGGCTCATATCGAATCCAGCTACGAAGCTAAAGGCCTGCCTCCTGAAGAAGCCGAGGCCCGCGCCTGGGCCACCGTCAACAAGCAGTCGGGCGGTGGCGAGCGCGCCGGCGGCTCCGGACGCAACAAACCCGAAGCGGCCAAGGCCAGGACACGTTCCGATTCCTCGAAACGCGCAGCAGCCAGTCGCAAGGGTTACCCACGCAACAGCCAGGATTCGTTGCAGACCCAGAGCAAGGCCAGCCTGTTGCAGGAGGCTCGCGCCCAGCACATCGTCGGGCGCTACAGGATGCGCAAGCAGGAATTGATCGAGGCCCTGCGCCACGCGGCCTGATCCAGACAGCGAGTGATCTAGCCGGTCACTCGCGCACCGCGCGCAGAGGCAACCTGATTCGCCTGTAACTCCGCGCGCAACTCGGCCAGCAGGTTGGCAATCGCCCTGGCACTGGTCAGGGTATTACTGGAGATACCGGTCACCAGCAGGTCGACCCGGCCGGTCTGCTCGTCGAAAACCTTTACCGTCAGCGATGAATCAGGGCCCACCGTGCATTGGCAGCGCAGGGGCAGAAACCCGAGCTCGATGATATTGCGCAGTTCAAGAATGGAAATCACGTCGGTACATCCTTTTGGAGTGACAAGAGAAACGGGCAATCATTGCCCGTTTGTGAGCCTAGCAGCCCATCGCCAAGGCTCAAGCTCAATGGTTCAACTAACATTCGTGGACGACGGCACAACCGTTGCGCTCTATTCTTTCGAGATTCTTTCGAGTGGATGGCCCTGGAAATGGAGCTTTTGGAATGGACACACTGAGCAAGTCGGAAATCGAGACTGAACTGGCCTCCCGTTTGCCCAGCTACACAGTGCAGTGCACGCTGCATCCTGATGGCACACTTTCGGCGATTCTCAGCGGCCCGAATGCCGATCACTTCGCCGTGACCGGCATCGTCCGGGCCGACTACAAGGGACGTGAAGCCCTGTCCCGGCTGGCGCGGGAGATACTCGAGGAAATGGTGCTGTCACGCCAGGGCAGCAAAACCAGTCGATTGCAGTCGCTGTGATCAACTGCCCTTGTGATGACTCATCTCCAATTTCCTGGCCATGTCCAGATGCATGCGCAATTTGGGCAGGGTCTGTTCGGCGAATGCCTTCAACTCGGGCGACTGTGACTGGCCGGCCTCACTCTCGAACAGTTCGATGGCCTGCTCGTGGGCCTTGATCTGGTTGGCCACGTAGGCGACATCGAAGGACTCCCCTTCCTGCACCTGCAACATCAGCTTGCGGGCGCGGTCCATGATCTGCTCCTCGGAGGCCATCGGCAGGTTGTGCTTGCTGGCGAGGGCCTTGAGGTCACGATTGGCGTCGGTATGGTCCTTGATCATTTCCACGGCATAACTGTTGATATCCGTAGAGGAAGTTTTCTGGATCGCCAGACGGCTGGTTTCAATCTCGGCGATCCCGGCCGCCGAAGCGCTGTCGATAAACTCGGCCGGGGTTTGCGCCTGTACCTGGCTGACCAGGCTCACACCCAGGATCAGGCTGAAAAACATCGGGCGTAGTCGTGGGGCCTTGCGGCTCATGGCTGTCCTCCTGTTGGAAAAATCCGTGCTCGATACCGAATTGGGAATGCATCGGACGGCAAAGGTTTAGAAAAAACCTACGGGAGCGACGAACGGCAGGCAAAAAAAAAGCCCGCGGGAGGGCGGGCAAGGGAAGCTTTTGAACGAGCGATTGCACTATATAGGCGCCGTATGCGCCTCACAGTGAAAGAATTTTCATCTTCGCGGCGTCTTGCTCCAGGTCATTGCAACAACGTTCCCGAACGTGACTGACCGGAATTGGCCCAGGCAGCGCAGCGTCCTTGCACCCAGGGTGAATCCCACGGCTGCAGCACTTTTCAGCGAGGCCACTCTCTGCGCTCAACCGCGACATAATGAACGGCACACAGAAACCACGATGCGGCCCACGCCGCTCTCTCGAAGAAAGGAACAGCAATGTTGTGGGTGGTGATGCTCGGTGGAAAACATCCCCGGGCAAAAATAGAAGTGCATGATGTGGCCTTCGTCCGGGCCGACAGCCTGGAGGCGAGTTATCCACAGTTGCGCCAGGACTGGTTCGGCAGTCCGGCGGGGCTGCATATCGATGCCTGGATGCGGGTCGATGGCGTCGAGCGCTGGAAAGTCGGTTTCAGTAACCTGGCCCCGGCGCCCGACTCCCCCCGGCTGTTCTTCATCAACCTCGGGGGCTACGAGGCCGGCGTCTATGGCGAGGCCCACCGGTATCTGCTGGTGGTCGCCGAAAACAGGGAACAGGCCAAAATCAAAGGCAAGCGGCAGATGCTCCGGAGGTGGGAAAAACCCCATACCGATGCCCTGCTCGATATCGATGACTGCCTGCCGATCGACCAGGTCGACGGCCGTTATGTCGAGCTGCTGGAAGCGCCTCACCAGGGCATCGAGCAGCGTAACGACTACATCGTTCTGTCCTGATTCAGACTCAGCAGAACTCAATCCCCGGCAGCATGAGTTGCGGCAACTGGCTGTTGAGAAAATCGCGGAAGGCCAGGATCCGCTCCTTGCGCAGACTGCCTTTGAGCCAGACCAGGTAATAGCTGTCGCCGGTACCGACGGCGGTCTTGAACGGCAGGGCCAGCAGGCCGTCGCGCACGTCCTCCAGCACCAGCCCGAGGTCGGCGATCGATACGCCGTGGCCGCGCATCGCTGCGGAAATACCCTGGTCGAGGGTGCCGAACACCTTGCCGCGGTCGAGCCGGACTCGCTCGTCGAGATCGAGGCGGCGTAACCAGCGCCGCCAGTCCCGGCGATCCGAGGACGGGTGAATCAACTCATGGTGCTCCAGCGTCTCCAGGCTCCACGCTTCAGCGCCCAGCGCCTTGCTCGAACAGATCGGGATCAGCCACTCATCGAACAACTTGCAGCATTCGGTCTGTGCACCGAAGTGCCCGTCCCCGAGCAGGATCGCGCAGTCGTAGGGCTCGGCGTAGAAGTCCACGCTGTCGATATCCATCCACACGCTGGACAGCTGTACCGCCAGCCCCGGATCCGCAGCATTGAGTTTCTCCAGCACCTGCAACAGCCAGCGCATGGTCAGGCTCGATGGCGCCTTCAGACGCAGGTGACCGGCATTGGCCCGAAACGGCAGGCAGGCGTCCTCGATCAGTTTGAAACCGGCCTTGAGTTCCTGGGCCAGGCCTTGTCCGGCGTCGGTCAGTTGCAGTTTCGGGCCTTTTCTCTCGAACAGATGACAGCCGAACAACTCCTCCAGGTTACGGATATGGCGACTGATGGCGCTCTGGGTCAGCGACAACTCCTCAGCCGCCCGGGTAAACGAGCAGGACCGAGCCGCTACCTCGAACGCTCGAAGGGCGTAAAGCGGAGGGATACGTTCTGACATGAAAGAACCCATCATGATTAATAATCATAGTTGGTCACATATTTATCCATTTTTCAAACCTTGCGCCTCGCTTCAGTCTTGGCTCTCACAATTCCCCGGATACTGGTGACCTGGCTGCCATGAACTTTTCGCTGATGCTGCTCTACCTGTTCAGCGTTGCACTGCTGATCGTCACGCCAGGCCCGGTGGTCGCCCTGGCAGTCAACACCAGCCTGAAGGCCGGCACCGGCCGTGCCGTTCTCACGGTGCTGGGCACCAACGGGGCTTCGCTGGTACTGGCACTTCTGGCGATAATGATTCTGGCCGGCAGCCTGTCGCTCAACGAACACCTGCTGAACCTGATGAGCTTCATCGGCTGCCTGTTCATCGGTCATCTCGGCGTACAGGGACTCAAGGACGCCCTGCGTACGCCGGTCGACGACACCGTGCAACAACCGCTGCCCAGTGCCCACAGCGGTTTCGTGAAAGGTTTCCTGGTGGGTATTTCCAACCCCAAGGACATTATCTTTTTCGTGTCCTTCTTCCCCCAGTTCATCCAGATCACGCCTTCGTTCGGCCACAGCGCCGTGCTGCTGACCGTGCTCTGGGCGGTGGTCGACTTCACCATCCTGGGTCTCTACATCCACTTGGCCAACCGCATGTTCTCCGCTCGGCACAAGGCCAAGGTGACATTCGCCTCCAGCGTGATGCTGCTGTTGGTGGCAATCTTCGGCGGCGGCTATGCGGCACGTTCGATGCTGGTAGCGCTGCATTGAAAGACGTATTTCAATCATCATTCGACCTCTGAATGGTGCTTAGCGCTGCTTCAGGTTTCTGCTAGGGTCGAGACATCCGATCAGGGGGCCCATGGGATGACCGTACTCGAACCGCACAGCTTGTCCGTCAACGGCATCACGTTGAGTGTGCACGTTGCAGGACCACACGACGGTCGACCGGTCTGGCTGCTGCATGGCTTCCCGGAATGCTGGCATTCCTGGCGCAACCAGGTACCCGCGCTGATCCAGGCCGGTTATCGGGTCTTCATCCCGGAAATGCGCGGCTATGGCCGCAGCAGCGCGCCGCCGGAGAGTGCCGCCTACGCATTGCTGACTCTCTGTGGCGATATCCAGGCGGCCATGCAGGCATTCGGCCATGAACAGGTCGCGATGATCGGCCACGACTGGGGCGCCCCGGTAGCCTGGCACCTGGCCCTACTCGAACCGCAGCGGGTCCAGGCGCTGGTGACACTGTCGGTCCCCTTCGCCGGCCGCGCCAAACGCCCGGCCATCGAAGGCATGCGCGAGGTTTTCGCCGACCGTTTCAACTACATCCTTTACTTTCAGCAACCGGGTGTCGCCGAGCAGGAACTGGATGCGGATATCGACCGCACCCTGCGGGCCTTCATGGGCGACGCCGAGGTGTTCCTGCAGAGCAAGCCAGTCGATGCCAAGCTGTTTGACGGCGTGGACGTGCCCTCGGCACTCCCACACTGGTGCACGGAGGAAGACTTCGAAGCCTATCGCCAGACCTTCGCTGGAAAAGGCTTTCACGGCGCCCTGAACTGGTACCGCAACTTTGAACGCAACTGGCAGAGCACCGAATTCCTCGCCGGAGCCCAGGTGCAGCAACCGACGCTGTTCCTGATCGGTGACCGCGACCCGGTGGGCGCTCTGGAAGCGCATACGATCAAGCGCATGCCCAGTGTGGTGCCACGCCTGGAGCAACAGGTGCTGAAGGATTGCGGGCACTGGATCCAGAACGAAAAACCCGAGGAAGTGAATGCGGCGTTGCTCGATTTTCTTGGGCGTAATTACGCGTAGGGAAACTCAGGGGCATTTCGACGAAACGGCAGGCTGAGAACGAGTATTTACCCACTATAAAAACACAAAACCCCTGACATTCTTGAGCAATGTCAGGGGTTTTTCGCTATCGAATGGGCCTGGGCGCGGCTAATCCCTGTCGAATTTTGTTGGCTCATCGGCAGCGCCACCCTCCGTTACAGCCTGGCTCTCGGCCGACCCTCTGTACGCCAACAAAGCCTAGGGCAAGCGGTCAGTGGATCGGGAATGGAGACGGCTGCAGGCCGGCAAGGCTTGACTGATTGCTCAAAAATGAGTAATCGCCTAGTATTCGGGCATGAATACCGAATCTCTGGAGGCATCCATGGCCACCACCAAGAAAGTCGAACAGCCGCGTAAAAAGGTAATCAGCAACGAGCTGACCTACCTTGACGTGCGCCAAGCGGCGCGTGACGGGCAAAAAGCCTTTGAGGCGTTCGTCGTCTCTGGCAAGCTGCCAGTCACCAAGTAAGCTGAATGACAGCGGTTAAAGTCTCGCCGCTTTTTCAGCAAATCAGTAATTGGCAGAATTTCTACGCACACTTCTATAACTACAAGGTGTGCGGAGACCTACCCGACATTTTTGGCCGTGACGAAAGGCTTGACCTGAGCGACATGCATCACGTGCACCTGGCCAACAACCAGGAGACGCAACAGCGTTGGGCTAAAAAAAGCAGCCAGTTTCACCGCACGACTCTCCTGAACGACCCAGACAACGATTTCTGGCTGATCTACGCCTACGACGACTACCACGACGAATACCTGCTGCTGACTATCGTTGGCCCGGATGCCCATAGTCGTAAGGAGTGGGGGTCGTACTTGCGCAACATCCATAGCCAGATTGTGAAACCTTGGATACTTGGAACTGTGACCTATCCTGACATGGACAAATGAGCCACCACTAAATGGTGCGGAGAAGGTAATTATTCTCAATGTTCAGGAACTGAACTGGCCGCTCGAAGGTTTTGATCTCTGGCGCAATCGCCGAGGGTCGCCCAGATTGTGCGGGATAAACGCCATCTGTTGACACATCGCCAGCGCCACCTTAACTATCCAATGAAAACAGCTTCGTGTTCCCATATCGCCCTTTTTCAGACGCCAAAAACCACAAAACCCCGACTTTCTCTAGGAAAATCAGGGGGTTGTGTTTGCAGAATTTGGCGGTGAAGGAGAGATTCGAACTCTCGATACAGTTTCCTGTATACACACTTTCCAGGCGTGCTCCTTAAGCCACTCGGACACTTCACCGTATCTCGTCAAACCGATTCAGTCTGTCGAGGCGCGCTAATTTAGTCGAAAGCGTTTCCAATGGCAAAGGTTTTTTTCAGAA
Organism: Pseudomonas asplenii; assembly: GCF_900105475.1. Taxonomy (NCBI): domain Bacteria; kingdom Pseudomonadati; phylum Pseudomonadota; class Gammaproteobacteria; order Pseudomonadales; family Pseudomonadaceae; genus Pseudomonas; species Pseudomonas asplenii. The sequence goes on from NZ_LT629777.1 coordinate 6,292,076, forward strand.
TTTTCATGCGCTTAAGTCAAACCACCGGTTTTTCGCCAGGGGCGCTCCGGTTGATCAGGGCAAACCTGCCAATCTCCGGCTTACCTTGCCCTCTTCAACCCAGGGCTAGGAGGAGCTTGGCTGCACCTGGCACGCCCATCCGGGCCGCAATGCCTGACTCACCAGTCAGTCATGGCGCTTTACCTGCCCCCTGCGGCTGGGTAACGTCTGTCCCACTTCTTTATAAGGAATGACGTCATGAGTGAATTGATCTCCTACCACCTCGAAGACGGTATCGCGACACTGACCTTGAGCAATGGCAAGGTCAACGCCATTTCCCCGGACGTGATTGCCGCCTTCAATACCGCCCTGGACCAGGCCACCACCGACCGCGCCGTGGTGATCATCACCGGCCAGCCCGGCATCCTGTCCGGAGGCTATGACCTGAAAGTGATGACCGCCGGGCCCAAGGAAGCCGTCAGCCTGGTGACCGCCGGCTCCACCCTCGCCCGCCGCCTGCTGTCCCATCCGTTCCCGGTGATCGTTGCCTGCCCCGGTCACGCCGTCGCCAAGGGCGCGTTCCTACTGCTGTCGGCCGACTACCGCATCGGCGTCGACGGTCCCTTCAGCATCGGCCTGAACGAAGTACAGATCGGCATGACCATGCACCACGCCGGTATCGAGCTGGCCCGTGATCGGCTGCGGCGCTCGGCGTTCCACCGCTCGGTGATCAATGGCGAGATGTTTTCCCCACAAGACGCGGTAGACGCCGGCTTCCTCGACAAGCTGGTCGCCCCGCAGGACCTGCAGGAAACGGCGCTGAATGCCGCCCGGCAGTTGAAGAAAATCAACATGAACGCGCACAAGAAGACCAAGCTGAAAGTGCGCAAGGAACTGCTGGAGACCCTGGATCACGCGATCATTCTCGACCAGGACTACATGGCCTGATCCTCGAAGCCATTATCCGTAAAAGAGCCCAGCCCTGAACCGGGCTCTTTCCTACAAACACATTCACCATCCCTACAACCGCTCTGCCCCATACCTCACAGCCGTCTAAGAAACATGCGCTAAAACATCGCCTATCTCCCGCCTATGGCCGGCTAATTGCCGAAGACAGTGCACATCCGTACACTGCATCACCTTTTATCCTGGCGAGCCCGTTAGATGCTGTTTTTGTTACGTATGTTATTGATGGGGCTGCACTTTATCGTTGCTGGCGTGATCGGTGTACTGCTCGGACTCTGCCGTCCGTTCAATCCGGACAACAGCCGGTTGTGCGCACGCCTCTATGCCTGGCCGGCCATGCGCATCCTGGGTCTACGGGTCCAGGCCGAGGCGGAATCGTTACTGGAGAAGCAGCAAAGCTGCGTGGTCATCGCCAACCACCAGTCCAACTACGACCTGTTCGTGTTCGGTAATGTGGTACCTAGGCGCACTGTGTGCATCGGCAAGAAAAGCCTGAAGTGGGTACCGCTGTTCGGTCAGTTGTTCTGGCTGTCGGGCAATGTGCTTATCGATCGGGGCAAGGCCCACAAGGCGCGTCAGTCGATGCTGAGCACCACCGAAACCTTGCGGCACAAGGACACCTCCATCTGGGTCTTCCCCGAAGGCACGCGCAATCTGGGCGAAGACCTGTTGCCGTTCAAGAAAGGGGCCTTCCAGATGGCTATCGCGGCCGGCGTCCCCATCGTGCCGGTGTGTGTCAGCAGCTACATCAAACAGATGCGCCTCAATCGCTGGCACAGCGGTGAGGTGCTGATTCGCTCGCTGCCGGCGATCCCCACCGCCGGGCTGACACTCGACGACATACCCATGCTGATCGCCCAATGCCGGGAGCAGATGCGTGAGTGCATCGCCACGATGGATCGACAGCTGCAAGCGGCCTGATCTCTTCCAGACCGTCAACGCGCACGCCCTACCCTCTTCGCGCCGCAACATGAAAGTTGCGGTTTTCCCACGAACTCCCGCTACTTTGCCGACTCTGAAAAGCGTCGACAGGCTAAGCTGCTGTCTGTCTTTTCCCTTTAAAAGAAGAAGCGATCAGTATTATGGGTAGAGTCGTTGCCGCAGCGGTCTACAGCGCCGGTAAGAAAGTCACCAACATCACCCTCGACGAAGGCGCGGCCTGGGCGGCAAAGCCGGGGCATTTCGTCTGGATCGGCCTGGAAGAGCCCAATGCCCAGGAACTGGCCAACCTGCAGAAACAGTTCAATCTGCATGAACTGGCCATTGAGGATGCCCTGGAAAAACACAGCCGTCCCAAGCTGGAAACCTTCGGCGACGCGCTGTTCATCGTCACCTACTCGCCGATCCGCCATGAAGGCAAGTTGGAGTTCATCGAAACCCACATCTTTGCCGGCAAGGGCTACATCATCACCTGCCGTAATGGTCACTCAAAATCCTACGCCCATGTCCGACAACGCTGTGAAGCGCGTCCGCTGCTGCTGGAGCATGGTGAGGATTTTGTGCTCTATGCCTTGCTGGACTTCGTGACCGAGAGCTACCAACCGGTCAGCGAAGCCATCCATGCCGAGATCGACGAGCTGGAAAAGAACGTGCTCTGCAGCACACTCAACGAGGGCGATATCCAGCGCATCCATCACTTGCGCCGCGACGTACTGCGTCTGCGCCGCCATGTGGCACCGATGGTGGAGATCAGCGAGGAGGTTTCGCGCCTGGACTTCCCGTTCATCGACAAGAACATGCGACCATATTTTCGCGATGTGCAGATCCATGTGACCCGGCAAATGGAAGACTTGTCGACGCTGCGCGACATCGCCAGCCAGACCATCGAGGTCGGCGCGCTGCTGGAGTCGACTCGGCAGAGCATCGTGCAACGCAAGTTCGCCGCCTGGGCGGCGATCCTGGCATTTCCCACCGCCGTCGCGGGCATCTATGGAATGAATTTCCAGAACATGCCGGAGCTGAGCTGGCATTACGGCTACTTCGCCGTGCTCAGTGCGATTGCGATCGGCTGCACAGGGTTGTGGGTCAGCTTCAAGAGATCGGGCTGGCTGTAGATACGCTCGTGAAGGCTGCCAGCGTGGGGAGCTGTCAGCCTGTGGTGATGCGTGGAATCAGGCGGACTTGGCCTCAGGCTTGTGGGCGACGAAGCGCATCATCCACTCTGCCACGGTGGTGCCATGGTGCTCCTGGTCCAGGCTGGCGATGCCCTTGGAGTAAATCGACTCGCCGAGATGCTGCTGGCGAATCTCCAGCAGTGTCCGCGAGTAGTCATGGATGAACTCCGGGTGCCCCTGGAAGCACAGCACCTGGTCGTTGATGTGGTACGCCGCGTAAGGGCAGAAATCGCTGCTGGCGATCACCGTGGCGTTTTCCGGCAAAGCGGTCACCTGGTCCTGATGGCTGATCAACAGCGTCAGCTCTTCACGCACCGGGTTCATCCAGGGTGCCTTGGCTGCCAGCTTGTATTGATGAATACCGACGCCCCAGCCCTGATGGGCACGCTCGGTCTTGCCACCGAGCAGCAATGCCAGCAACTGGTGGCCGAAACAGATCCCCAGCAACTTGTCGCCACGTTCGTAACGGTTGAGCAGGTAGGTCTTGAGCGTCTGGATCCAGGGGTCGCTGCCGAAGGAATCGGCCTTGCTTCCCGTCACCAGGTAGGCATCGAAGGTCAGGTCGTCACTCGGATAATCGCCCTGCATCACGTTGTAGATACTGAACTCGGCACTGATCGGCTGACGGGAGAACAGACGCTCGAACATTTTCCCATAACCTTCATACTGCTCGACCAGCTCTGGACGCAGGACATCGGTTTCCAGAATGCAGATGTGTAACGACATAAAAGTACCTGACACAAAAGATCAAAGAGTGAGTTCCGAGCCTGCCTTGAAACCCACGTTCAAGGCAAGTGTAGAACGCACCGGCGCCAGCCCGGGTTCAGCTCGAAGCCCTCATGGACCTTGCCCGTCACGCTCGGACGAACGGTAGTGTGCTAAGTGCTTAACCGTTTGAGTGCTTGCAGGCGTCTAGCAAAAGGCCCGCTAGCCAGCTGGCTGTAGATCTCATGCAGTTTTAAATAAAAAATTGAAATCAAAAGACCAAATAGTTCTAAGCCAAATGAAACGCGGGCCCTAAGGTTATCTCTGTGGAAAGTGCCGCCGGGTTTTGCCGGGGCACTTCATAGCGTGTGTTGAGTCTTACCCCAGGAATAACAAAAAAAGGCAGTTAGCCATGTTCAAGCAATCGAAAGTCCGTCAAGCCGGTTTGATCGTTTTCGCCACCACTTTATTGCTCATCTTGCCGAACCTCACCAAATTGGCCGGCTAGAGACCGTGGCGTTTTTCCACAAAACCGAATTCTCACCCTGGTCAACTACCGGGGTACGGTTTTGTGTGCCAATCTTGAGCCATGACTTGATGGAGACAGGCTCATGCGCATATGGATTGCCGCAGCCGTAACGGCAACGACACTACTCGCTAGCTTCTGCGCCCAGGCGGGCATCATCGATGTGAACCGCGCCGTCGACGAAATCCGCGACGGTGCACTGATCCTCGATCTGCGCAACAACAGTGACTTCGCCGCCGGCAATATCCATAACTCCCTGCAGGTCGACCTGACCCTGGAAAATGGCACCGGCATCAGCGCCGAAGGCCTGGCCTATCAGTTGCGCCTGGTGGTGCTCGACCCGAATGCCACCGTGGTGATCTACAGCGACACCAATCAGCATGCCCTGGAAGCCGAGGACACGCTGATCCGGCGTGGCTACTTCGGTATCGTCAACGGCGGCAACTACAACGAATTGCGCGATGCATTGTTCGATCATGTCGAAGACACCCCGACCTGGGTCTTCGACAACGACGATGACATTGCCGACCAATCCACCCCTACCACCACCCCGATCGAATAAAAACCACGAATGAAACGCCTGATACTGCTGACGACCGTACTGCTCTGTAGCCACCTGCATGCCGCGCAACTGACCCTCGATCTCGGCTCCGGCCGTCAGACCTGGGAAACCGAGGCATTGCTGGCGCACCCCAAGGCACAGACCATCACCATCGACAACGACGTCTCCTACAAACGCCAGATGACGTATCGCGCCGTGCCGTTAGCGGCGCTGCTGAAGGGCATCCGGCCGGACGATCACTTGCAGGCCGTGGCGCTGGACGGGTTTGCCGCCGAGATGAACGCCGCGCCGCTGCTCGGCAAGACCGGCGCCCAGGCCTGGCTGGCGGTGGAGGACCCGGCCAAACCCTGGCCACCACTGGCCGAGGGCAAGCCAGGCGCCGGGCCGTTCTACCTGGTGTGGACGCACCCGGAAGCCGGGCACATCGGCCCCGAGCAATGGCCTTTTCAGGTAGCCCGCATTCAACGCCTGGCCTCGGTAGCCGAGCGTTTCCCCGCACTGCTGCCGGATCCCAAGCTGGCGGCCAATGATCCGGTGAACCGGGGCTTCGCGCTGTTCCAGAAAAACTGCCTGGCCTGTCACACGCTCAATGGCGCGGGTGACGCACAAGTGGGGCCGGACCTGAACGTGCCATACAGCCCGACCGAGTATTTCGCCGAAGGTTATCTCAAGCGTTACATCCGCGATCCGCAGAGTCTGCGCCATTGGCCGCAGGCGAAAATGCCGGCGTTCTCCCCGGCGGTGCTGCCGGAGGGTGAGTTGGATCTGCTGGTGGACTATCTCAGGCACATGAGCAAACGCAAGGTGCCGCTTCAGTAGGTGCCCGTTCACTGGGTTCCATTCAGTAGGCCTTATGGTTTTGAGCAAGGCCTACGGGCCTGTTCGCGGATAAATCCCAGCGTGACCTTCAAGCCAAGAGTCAATGGCCTTTAGCTATCACGCACATAGCCAGAGTTGATTTCCGCTTGCGCAAAGGCTGGCGGATAATCACTCCATCAAGCCAGCCAAGGCGACCGACCCGGAGCCATTGCGCAACTTGTCCCCTTTTTGCCAGGCGCTCAAACACGTCGGCAGGTGGATCGACCCCATACGCGTCCACATAATGAGCTTCCCATTCGGCCACCCTTGACGGTGGCCTTTTTTTGCCCGGCACAAACACCCCAGACAAAAACGGCCGACCCGCAGGCCAGCCGTTGTTACCAGACACTCAGTGCGCTCAGTTGAGCGCCCGTATCGGATGCTTGACCCCCCACCCCTCGATCACCCCACCCAGCGGCTCGACCACCGCGCCGAAGTCGTGCTCGAAATCATCGATGCCGCCATAGGTGGCGTACATCACCTTGCTCAGTTCCAGATACCAGGCACCGTCGTCCCTGGGGCTGACCTGAGCGTTCAAGGATTCACCACGAAACTGACCTGCAGCCCTGCGCGCCCGCTCCTCGTCCGGGAAAATGGCATAGAACTCGATGGGATGGATACGTGCGAAATCAAAACCGCCTTCTTTCATGCGGCGCAGCACTTGGCTGCTGATGTCTTCTTGATAGGCTGTGCTCATGAAACGTCCTCCTCAGCAAGCGTTGGATAGACTTTCCGCGATCCCGAACCAGGCACCCACGGCGCTGGCAGTACGACAGATGTCCGTCGCCGGGAAACAAGCATGTAGCTGACAAGATCAGACAACCTTAGCGAATCATTCGCTGATCTCGTTTGCAGAGTAGCGCGATGCCAGCATCTCTGCCAGAGGCGCTACGGTGGAAAAATCGACTTTCATGAAGCCGGCGCGATGCGCAGGATCTGGATACTGTTCTGCTCCTTGAGACTCTTGAGTGTCGGCTCGGCCATGCGCCCATCGAGGTCATTGAGATCCAGCTCGGCGGTAACCGGCAACAGCCTGGCGCGAATCCATTGCGCTGCCTGTTCCATACTCGGTTGTTGCTCGTAATCGAAGCGCTCGACGCGCTGAACACCATGATCATCCACAAAAGTGACTGCCCACATCCTCATCGGTGTCTCCTCGCTCAAGCCCAGCACGGGCTCACAGGTATCTGGACCGTGAGATCAGCAGGATCGTTCAAGGGGTTCGCCGTCAGTCTTGAAGAATCTGCTGCCACAGGCGTGGCAGCAGACAGGCGTCAGCCGATCACTTCTCGGCGCGTTCCTTGAGGGCCAGCAGCGTGTTGTAAGGGGCTTCGACCACAAACTTGTTCGCCAGCCACGAAGGCACGCTGCCACCCGGCTCGGTGTGCACCTGGTAGGTCACTTCGGTGAGGTTGTCGCCCTTGGGCACCAGTTTCCAGAAGCCTTCAACCTGGGCCACACGCACATAGCCTTTTTCTTCCGGCTTGTAGGTCGGCACGCCCTGAAGCTTACGGGTCAAGCTGCCGTCGGCGTTCTGAATCGTGGTGATATGCAGGTAGGAATCGCGATCGGTGACCGGGAAAGGTGCCTTGAACTGCGTGTAGGTCCAGCTCTCATCGCCTTTCTTGTCCACCAGCTTCTGCGACTTGCACTCGTGGATCCAGGCACAGGCACTGGCCACGTCATCCTGCAGGGCACGGATCTTGGCGACAGAAGCCTTGATCGTCGTGACACCCTGGTAGGCCTTGTACTTGGAACCGGCGATTTCGGCGAGCGACACCTTGATCCCGTTTTCGTCCTTGGCCGTCTCCCAGGTTTCCGCATACGCGGTACCGGTCAACAGCACAGTCAAACCACAAACCACAGCCATACGATGCAGCGAACCCATTTTCTTATTCCTTATTGTTGAAGGTGAACAAGCTTCAAGCCGACGTCATTTGTTCCCACCAGCCGATCAGCCGGATAGCCTCTTCACGACTACTGCCACACACTTGCGGGTCAGCCTTGAAACCACCACACACGGCCGGCCGCTCCGGCCTGCCAAACAGCTCACAGAGGTTTTCGACCGAGAGATGCACACAACGTTCTCCGGCCGGCTTTCCAGCAGGCATGCCAGGCAGCGGCGAGCTGATGGAAGGAGCGATACAGCAGGCACCACACCCTTCACGGCAGTTCATGGCGACACGCTCCCTGCAACGGACCCGGGGTGTAAAAG